>CALLPP010000070.1 GCA_938015655.1 uncultured Algisphaera sp. | reverse complement strand
GGTTCATGGTCCGGTCGCGGATCCGCAGGTGCAGCATCGGCTCTTGGCTTGCGTCGTTCAGCGGGCCGTTGCCCAGGCGCACCTCGGGGCTGAAACCGGTGGAACGCGTCGATTTGGACTGCGGCGTCGCATCGAAGGCGGCGTTTAGCCGCGTGGCGCCGGTGCGCGGCAGGGCGACGAAGACGACCAACGCGATTGCCGTGGTGGTGCCCAGAGCCAGCACGCCCACCCGGCGCAGGGCCCGCCGCGCCCCGCGGCCGGCGGTGTGGTTGAAGCGTGGCGGAGGTGGGGCCCCGCCAACCTCGCCCACCACCGCGTGCTCGGCGGCCACACGCTCGTCCACCGCCCGCAAGTGAAACAATAAAAGCGTGGCGATGCCCACCGCGCAATAAGCCAGCATCAGCCGCGCGTAGCTCATCGACACGCTCAGCACGCTGGCGCCGATCATCTGCAACACGCTGATGATCAGCAGCGGGGTGTACTCGCGGGCGGTTTTCCGGGCGTACAGCAAGAGCATCTGCAGCATCAGCGTGAAGTGCCCCATGGCCACCAGCAGGTTGGTGTCGGGGTGGCCGAACTTCCACGCCATCCACAGCGTCGCCGACGCGGCGGCCACGTTCAGCTTGCCGGTGGACAGGGTGCGGCCACGCGGGCCGCGGGTGACGTACCACGACGCCGCCCCGACGGTGCCGGCCACCAGCAGGAGAGCGGGGTTGTGGGTGGCGATGCAGAAAGCAGCGATGGAGAGCAACACCTGGACAATGACCAGGCGTTCAAAGGCGGGAGTAAGGCTCACGGTGTCACCTCGGCGCAGGTCGCGGCCAGGTGACGGGTGAAGTCCGCTGCGCCGAGCAGGGTCACCCCGCCGCTGCGGTCGCCCTGCCGCGGCGGGGGAGCGGAGCTGGGGCCAGTCCAGAGCACCACCTCACCGTCGCCGTGAGGTGACCTCGCTTCTCCGGTGTTCGGGGCGGTGAACGCGCCGGCGCGAGTTTTTGGTGGGGCTTGGGGCGGCAGTCGAGCGAGGGTGGCCAGCATGCTTGCCAGTTGTGTTCCGTGGCCGGGCGCGACCGAAAGTGGGGTGTAGAGCCCGGTCAGACGCAGGTCCACCCGTAACCCGGCGCGGTGGCCCTGGCTGAGCAGCGATCCAGCCAGGCTGATGGCCCGCTCTTCTAGCAAGAAACGTTCTGCCGGATCAGCGCCGCTATCCGACAAATCAATCCTGACGATTAAACGTGGCGGGCGGGCCCGGGTGCGTTCACGGACCACCAGGCCGCCCCCGCGGGCGCTGCGTTTCCAATCGATTGCGCGCGGGCGGTCGCCCGCGCGGTAGGCACGCAGTCCAAAAAAGTCGTCGTCCCCGCCGGCTGAGCGTCCGGGGCCCTCGTCGCCCTGCCCCCCACGCACTAGGCGGCCCCGCGAGCCCGGGGGTAAGCGAATAGAGACGCGGCAGCACAAGCACCGCATCCGGAAGATCGAAGCGTAGCGTCTTGCGGATGATGCCGAAGGGAAACGAGGACGACACCGACACCCCTTCAAAGCGCAGCATGCCGCGACGCTGAGGCCGGCAGCGGCTCTGCATGCGGACGCCGCGTTGCCGGCCCACGTGCAGCGCCCAGGTGATCGGCGCCCCGTGCAGCCGTGGCGGAGCGCCGGGGGGAGTGCTGTCGGGCGGTTCGTCGACAGGACGCTCACGCAGCACCACGGCCAGCGCGGGCAAGTTGCCGTGGTTGTCCAGCCGGTAGCGCACACCAGTGCTTCACCGACCGATCCGCGTGGCGGAGCCGAGCGTTGAACTTGTAATCCACGCAGGCTCATCCAGGCCCACAGCACCGCAAATACTAAGCCGCCGACCATGAGCCCCAGGGCCGCAAACAGCAGGTTGGACTGAGTGTGGGACGCCGCGGTGGCCACCAGGCTCAGCACCACTGCGAAGGTCACGCCGCCGGTGCCCGGGCGATATTGCACGTGGGGAGGGGCGGGACTCACCATCATTTCAGTATGACCACTGCGGGCGGCGACGGCCAGGGTTAAGAAAGCCAGACGCCGGGGATCCGCGTGCAAGTTGTTGTTTTCGTGAGTCCCGCCGCCGTAAACCGTCCTGATGCTCACTGCCGCAAGAAGGGCTCGGCATCCCGCAGCGTGCGTTCCAACACGTTGCCTGCGGGGCGGGGGTCGGCGTCGGGGCCCGGAACGAGCGTGATCAGCAGGTGACGGCCACGTTGAGGCAGGGTCAACTCGGCCGTGGCGCTGCCGTGGTCCGGGGACCGCTGGCCGCGGACTTGGATGTCCATGAGCAGAACGCCGGCGCCCGTGGCGCCGATGGGCAAAGCGAACCGTCCCGTGCCGTCGGTGGTGGTCGTGCCGACTTGTTCGGGCGACAACCGGTCGGGGTCCAGCCACGCGGTCACCCGGGCCGAGGCCAGCCCCGAAGCCTTCAGGCGGGCGTCGTCCGCCCCCACCCACTGCACCGACGGCCGGTCGCCCGACACCACCACGCCGCGCACGGCGTACGGTGCGCAGCCGCCCAGCGTGCACAGGGCAACACCGATCCACGCCCGCCAGGCCCGGGGGGGCGGGGCGGTCAACCCGCTGCGCCCGCGTTCTCGACCGCGGGCAGGTCGTTGAGGTTGGCCAGCCCGAACACTTCAAGAAACTGCTTGGTCGTGCCGTAAAGCATCGGGCGGCCGATCTCCTCCGCGCGGCCGGTGATCTTCACCAGGTGACGTTCCATCAGTGAACGCAGTGTCTCGCCGCACGCCACTCCGCGGATTGCCTCGATGTCCGCCCGCAGCACCGGCTGCTTGTAAGCAATGATCGACAGCGTTTCGAGCGCCGCGGGGCTCAGCCGCGACTGCCCCTTGCCGCGTTTGAGCGCCAGCAGCACATCGGCGTACTGCGGCAGGGTCATCATGCTGAAGCCACCGGCAACCTCTTCGATCCGAAACGACCGACCGGTGGTTTCGTACGCCACATTCAGCCGGGTCACCGCGTCTTTCACCGGCGCGCTGGTGGGCAAGCCCAACGCCTCGGCCAGCCGGCCCGCGGTCATCGCGCGGTCGCTGGTCAGCAGGGCGGCCTCGACCCGGGGCAGCAGCGTCGCGAGATCGACCTCTTCGGCGGGCGCTGTATCCGATGCGGGTTCAAGCGGAGGTGAAGGTTCAGTGGGCTGGGTGGCAGAATCGGCCATGGCCCGAGTGTAATGCCCCCACCTGCCCGCGTTGCGGAGCAGTGAAGGCCGAGCCGCGGTTTAACCCAACTGCCGGCGCCGGCGCAGCTGCTCCACGGCCGCCTGCAAGTAACGCCCGGGGCATTCGGTGGGCTTGAACTCCCGGTGGGTCCGCACCCGGGCCGCGGCCACGCCTTGCGTCGCCGTCAGGGCCTTGGTGAAACGGCTCAGCGACGCGAGCTGCTCGGCCGTGGGGCGTTGGCGGGCGAAGTTGCCCAGCACCATTACCCCCAGGTTGTGGGGGTTGTTTTGACTCACGTGAGCGCCCTGGTAGGCCACACTCCGGCCTTCGATCACCCGTCCCGCCCGGTCGATGATGTAGTGGTAACCGATGTCCGACCACCCGCGGTCGCGGGTGTGCACCTGGCGGATCTGCTCGATGCGGTCGAAGGTCGTGGGCGCATCCGCAAACGTCACCGGCTTCCAGCCCTCGTGGTGGATCGTGATCTGCCGCACCCCGTTCATGGCCCGCACGTCGCGCGAGGCCAGGCCGTGCCGCGTCCAGCGGGCCCGCGACAGCACCGCGATGCCGCCGACTGACTGCGTCGCCCGCACCGCGGTGGCGGGGGGGGTACGCCGGATTTCCGGCAGCGGCGCCCGCCGCGCCGCCGGGGCCGCGGGCACCGGCTCGTTGGGCCACAGGGGTTTGACCCGGGCCAGCGTGTCGCCGTCTCGGGCCGCACGGCCCACGCAGCCCGCGGCGGCGAGGGACAGTCCGGAGAGCAGCACGTGTCGACGGGTCAGAGCCATGGGTTAGCCAGAAGCAAAAAGGAGCGGGGGGTGCCGCAAAACACAAAGCGGCAGCCGGTTACAGGATCGGTCCTCACCCCGCGCCGGGCCGCCCCAGCGTCCCGTAAGCCGGTCTATCGGACCCGGCTGCGGACCCGCAGGCGGGCCCACAGCCCGCCGCGGGCGAAGACCGTGCCGCCAAGCGTACGCCGGCGGGTTTGAAGATACCGGGCGGCCCCCGTAAGCCGCAAACAGAAAACCGCAGCCCCCGAAGGAGCCGCGGTCAAAATCGGGTCTGAAATCACGCTGGTTCCGGGCTTAGCCCAGTAGCGACAAGACGTTCTGCGGCTGGTTGTTGGCGATACTCAGCACGTTCGTTGCCGCCTGCACCAGAATCTGCCCGCGGGTGAGCGCCGCGGTCTCGGCCGCAAAATCCGTGTCGCGGATCGAGCTTTCTGCGGCGCTGGTGTTCTCCAACGCCACCCCGAGCGAGCGGATCGTCGCCCCCACGGTGTTGGCCTGGAACGCCCCCAGGCGTCCGCGGAGCGTGGTCACCTCGTCGATCGAATCGTTCACGATGCGCTGGGCCGCGTTCAGGTCGCCGTCCACCAAGTTGAACTCCTGCCCCGAGGCCAAGTTGCTCAAAAAGCCGTTGGTTTCGCTGCCCAGGTTGCGGCTGGCCACCGACTGGATGCCGATGGACACCTGGCTGCCGATGTCCACGTTGGGGCCGAGGTTGAAGTTCGCCCCGCCGCCGCCCTCGATGGTCACCGCCGCGATTGTCGTCAGGGTCTGAGCGCCCGCGACGCTCAGGTCGATCTCTACGTCCAGGAAATCCGACGCGATCCGGGCCGTGGTGCCGTCGGAGGTCGCCACCGTGCCGTTGATCGTCGCGCCCACGTCCTGTCCCTGATCGCGAATCGGGTTGCTGGCCGCAGAGAAAGCGATCCCCGGATCAGCCGACCGGACCCCGGCCGCGTTGCTAGACAACGTGCCGACGCCGCCGGCGCTGCCGCCATCGTCGCGGACATCCACCGACACAAATTCCTCGTCGCCCAGGCCGATGGACTGGATCAACACACCGTTGCCCGACGCGGTCGCCGACAGCCCGGTGAGGTCGCTGAACGTGTTGATGGTCGAAGCGATGTCCGCGATCGCCGTTCCCGAGGCGAAGCTAAACTCGCGGCTGCCCAGGGTGCCCGCCAGATCGAACACCAGCGTCGAATCCGCGTCCGCCAGGTCCAGCGTCGCCCCGGTGGAGAGGAACAGCCCCGCGTTCTGCGCCGACTGGGTCACCAGCACCTGGATGTCCCGGTCCTCGCCCGACGGAATGTTTGCCGTGTTCACCGTCACCGACTCCACCGTGCTGGCCTGATCCCGCACGTTGAAGTCGAAATTGCCGTTCAACAGCTGCGTACCCTGGAAGCTCGTCGTATCTGAAATACGGTCGATCGTCTGAAGGATCGAATCGATCTGTAGCTGGTTGGCCTCCAGCTCCTCGCGGCTCAGTCCCGCCTCGTTGGCCGACCGGCCCACCAACGACTGGACCTCCAGCAGCAGGTTGTTGATCTCCTGCAGCCCGCCCTCGGCCACGTTGACCACCTGCTCGGCCCGTTCAGCGTTGTCGATCGCCGCGCCGATCGACGCCCGCTCAGACCGCAGATTCTCGCTGGCGATCAGGCCCGCCGGGTCGTCCGCCCCGCGGTTGATCCGCAGCCCCGTGGACAGTCGCTCCAGCGAGCTGTTAAGCGTGCGGTTGTTCTGATCCAGCACCCGCTGGCCCAGAAGCGAAGAAACATTGGTATTGATACGGCTCATCGTGCGTGTCCTTCCGTGAACTCACCAAAAAGGTGATGTACGCGTAATCGAAAGGCGTCCTGCCCAAAATAAGATGGGATGTGGCCTGTTCATCCGGCCCAACCGGCGTGGCCAAGCGGCAACGCCAGGTGCGTTCTCGGCCGAGCCCCGGGCCTGGCAACACGCGGCAGACCCTTTCTGCCTTATCGGGCTGATTCTTGTTCGCGAAGGTGCGGTGAACGACGTTTTTGAAGCGTGAATAACGTTTGGACTCAGCAAGGGGCCTTGGAGTGAGGCTTTGGGGTGAAAAGTGTTCAACTCAAAGCGTTACGGGCTTGCCGTCGTCGTCGCCATGGCCGGGTAACTTTCCGGCAAGATCACCCGCCCGGGCCCAAGCTGGTTCCTGGTTGGCGTTAAACCAGATGGCCATTCAGCCCCCCACCGCGGACACAGAGAACGCCACCGACGGTTCTTGCGATCTCTCGCCTACGATATCGCTGTGGTACCCCCTGTCCCGCAAACCCACGACGCCGCGGGCAACCTCACCTTCGACGGCGTGTACGCCTACCACTACGACGCCTGGAACCGCCTGGTCCAAGTCAACAACGCCTACCGCGATAGCAGCGGGGCGGTGCAAGAAGGCTCCATCATCACCACCATGCGTTACGACGGCCTGAGCCGGCGCATCGTCAAGCACGTGCAGAACAGCGGCGACCACAACGCCGTGCAGCACGCCTACTACGACGGCCAGCGGCAGATCGAAGAACGCAACGGCTCAAACCAGGTCATGCAGCAGCGGATCTGGGGGCTGGACTACATCGACGAGCTGGTGCAAACCAGCCTCAACATCAACCCCCAGAGCCCCGCCGAGCAGGACTGCGACCGCCCGTTCTACGCTCTGCACGACACCCAGTACAACGTACTGGGGATTGTCGAACCCACCCTCGCCCCCGACGGCACCGCCACCGGCTCGCGCCTGGTCGAGCGTTACGAATACACCCCCTACGGCCAGCGCCAGGTGTACGGCGGGGGGTGGTCGGTCTTTGATGTGAACGGGGATGGGGAGAGCAACCGCGACGACACAAACCTGGTGTTACAGCACTCGGGCCAGTCGGGGATCGGGCGCTACGACGTGAACGGGAGCGGGGTGATCAACATCGCAGACACCCAGTCGGTTCTGGCCGCGGAAGCTTCTGGCTTCTCCACCGCCCACGACCCCAAGTCCCTGACCCCGCGTCTGGGCACGTCGCGTGTGCAGAC
>CALLPP010000069.1 GCA_938015655.1 uncultured Algisphaera sp. | reverse complement strand
ACGAAGCTGTATCCCGGTTACGTCTTCGTTGAAATGCAGTTGGAAGACGATGGCCGCATCCCGCAGGACGTGTTTTTCTTGATCAAGGAAACCACGGGTGTCGGTGACTTCATCGGCGCCGCCGGGCGTCCCAGCCCTATGTCGATCCCCGAGATTGAAAAGATGCTCATGGCCTCCAAGCCCGCGGAAGAACAGCCGCAGGTCAAGATGGAGTTCCAGAAGGGCGATCATATTCGCATCACCGGCGGCGCTTTCGAAAACATGGAAGGCACGGTCGACGAGCTCATGCCCGACCAGGGCAAGGTCAAGGTCATCGTCACGATCTTCGGCCGGGCCACGCCCATCGAGCTCGAATACTGGATCATCGAGAAGTTCGAAGAATAGCGGGGCTACGGAGGTCGGAGGCCTGGTGGGTGTTTCGGCCTACTGCGCCGCCGTCTCGCGAATCCGCTCTCCTCCGAGGGCCACAAGGGGCCCGCTCCGTCGATCGAATCCGCGAGACGACGGCTCGCTTACGGCCGAAACACCCGCCAGGCCTCCGACCTCCTCCGCTCGCGCGGGTCTTGTCGGGGCGCGGGCCGGGGGGTGATGCCTGAGGTTTTGTCGAAGCTGGGGCTGGGGGTGGGGGTGGCTGCCGAATCCGTCTTGCTCTGAGGACCCGCAAGGGGTCCGCTGCGTCAGCCGAATTTGGCACGCGACCGCTCGCTTACGACCATACGCCACTCTGGTCGTCCGACCTCCTCCGCTCGCATGGGTTGTGTCGGGGCGAGGGCCGGGGGGTGATGCCTGAGGTTTTGTCGAAGTTGGGTGAAGATGGCTGCCGAATTCGTTTTCCTTTTTCCTTCGAGGCCCCACGAAGGGTCTGCGGTGTCGGTTGTCTCTTCGAGACGACGGCTCGTTTACGGTCGCAGCGCGCGCCAGCCCGATGGTCCCCTCGGCTCGTGCGGATCGTGTTGATGGGCGGGTCGGAGGGCTTGGGGTTTGGTTTAGGGCGATTTGTCCGGTAAAAGTGAGGTTTGGGGGCTGGAAAATCGTGTGAGCGCGGATCGTAGAGCGGGTTGACCGATAGGTTGTTGGGATTGCCGCGTGGCGCGGTGGTCCACCCTTTTTCGGGAGCAGCACGATGTCCATCTTGGGAACCGGAGCGGCGGCGGCGGTAGCTCAGACGGGGTTGAATGCCCAGCAGCAAGCGCGTCGGGCCGACAAGTCGCAAAGCGATGTGCAGCGGGCGGTGGTGGACACGGTGGTGACGCTGACCCAGCGGCTGGAAGCACCCGCCGACGCTGATGACACCCCGGGGGATCTGCCGGATCGCGGGGCGCCGGGGTACGAGAACCTCTACGGATCTGACGGCAGGGCGCACGGGCCGGGCTTCGACGCCGCCACGCCCGGGGGCGATGGGCCTGCCGCCGACGGTTCACCGCCGCGAAGGCTTGACATCACCGGCTGAGCGGTCCGGCTCCGGCGGGGGATACACTGCGGCCATGCTAGAAATCGTTCTCGCCGTGACCGCGGTGCTGTTGTTGGTTGCCCTCGTGGGGTGTGCTCTCTTGAACCGTGGGCGGGGCACGGCGGCGGGGGCCCGGGACCGGGCCCGGGCCGAGGCGGACGCGTTGCGCGACGCGGGCCGGGCGTTGGAGACCCGGGCAGCGGTGGCCGAGCAGGCGGGCGAGGAGCTGGAGCCGCTGCGGGCGTCGGTGCAGCAGCTGCGCGGGGAGAACACCGAGCTGGTAAAGCAGGTTGAGCGGCTGACCGCCGATCGCGACGCGTTGGGGAAGCTGCACCAGAAGCTCGACGACTCGCTGGCGGGCCTGGCCCGCAAGTCGTTGGAAGACTCCAACCGGCAGTTTTTGGAGCTGGCCAAAAAAACCTTTGAGGGTGAGAAAAAAGACGTCGACGCGCAGCTTCGGCAGCGCCAGGTTGCGGTTGAGGCGTTGGTGAAGCCCATCCAGGACAAGCTCCAGCAGGCCACGCTGGCGATCCACGAGGTTGAAAAGAACCGCAAAGAGGCTTACGGCGGCCTGAAGCAGCAGCTGGTGGCCATGGTGAGCGACCAGAAGCAGCTGCGCGACGAGACGGCCAACCTGGTCAAGGCCCTGCGCCGCCCCGAGGTACGCGGGCAGTGGGGGGAGATGCAGCTGCGCCGGGTGGCCGAGCTGGCGGGCATGGCGGCTCACTGCGATTTCACCGAGCAGTCGTCGGTGGAGTCAGGGGCGCTGCGGCCGGACATGGTGGTGGACCTGCCCGGTGGGCGGCAGATCGTGGTGGACGCCAAGACGCCCATCACCGCGTACATCGACGCGGCCGAGGCCACTGAGGATGTGGACCGCGACGCGGGCCTGACCCGGCACGTCCGGCACATCGAAGACAAGGTGGCGGAGCTGTCGAGCAAGCGCTATCAGGACCATTTTGCCAGCGCCGATTTCGTGGTGCTGTTCATCCCCGGCGAGTCGTTTCTTTACGCGGCGGCGTCGCGCAAGCCCGGGCTGATCGAGAGCGCGATGAACCGCAACGTGGTGATCGCCACGCCAACTACGTTAATTTCGCTGCTGAAGGTGGTGGCGCTGGGCTGGCGGGAGGAGCAGTTGGCGGACAACGCCAAGAAGATTCAGGACCTGGGCCAGGAGCTTCACAAGCGCGTGGCCACGTTGACCCGCCACCTGGACAACCTGGGCAAGGCGGTGGGCAAGACGGTGGAGCATTACAACAAATTTGTGGGCAGCTACGAGTCGCAGGTCATGGTGCAGGCCCGCAAGTTTCAGGAGCTGGGGGCGGACTCGCCCAAGGAACTGCCGGCCGAGGGCGAGCTTCCCGCGGTGGAGATCGCCCCCCGCGTGCTGCGGTCTGCCGGCTCGGATTCGGGTGCGTGACCCGGCGCGTTATGGCAACGTTGGCGTCAGAACAGCGTGGGCAACTGCCGGTCGGTGTCGGGGTAGCGGCGGCGGAGGGTGGAGCAGTCGAACCCGGAGCCCAGTTCGGCGGCGGGGCCCTGCTGCAGGCGGAAAGCCAGGGCTGCCCGCACCACCCGCGAGGGGCTCACGCGCCCCCGGCTCCATAGGTCGTAGTCGGCGAAGCTAAGGGTCACCGCCAGAGGGTGACGTCGGCCGTCGGCGAAGACCGTGGCCTGATAGTGCCAGCCCGCGGCCGACTCGGTTTCGGGTCCCAGTTCGATGTCGGCCATCGGTCTACGATAACCGCCGTGGAACGCTTCCCCGCAATCCGGCCCGGCGATGCGGACGCGGACCCGCCGCCGCTGGCGATCCGCCGGCACACCGACCGCTGTTTTTTCGCGGTAGAGGAGCTGATGCTGGGGCCCGACGGCGCGTTGGACGGCTTCGTGGTCCAGGGGCATCGGATCGACCCGGACGACGTGGCCCAGGTACGGCGCACCGGAGAGGTGAGGGCGGGGCTGGCCGGCGATGGGCCGGAGTGTCACTCTGGCCGGTAGGCTTCCAGTCGGGCGATGGCGGCCAGGAAGGGCAGGCTGTGGGCGATGTACGCCTCGGTGTCGAAGCGTGCCGGTAGGTAGGCCGTGGGGTCGCCCTCGCGTCTACCGATATTCAGGCCCGTGATCCACAGTGCGTTGGCCACAACGGTCTCGCGGAAGGCCGGGTCGTTGAACAGCTCGCCCAGCTCCAGGGCCAGGGACGCGACGAAGGCGTCTTGGACGCGTCGCAGGTAGTCGGCGTGCTTGGCCGGGTGGTGGGGCTTAATCCGCCGTGCGACCCGCGCGAACACGGCGGCGGCCTTGGCGATGTTGCCGGTCACTACGTCTTGGTCGCGGTTTTCGTGGACCACGGTGCCGCGGCGAAAGCCGAGCTATTCGGCTTTGTCTTGCAGGCGGGCCACGTAGTCGCCGCTGCGGATGAGCTGGTCGCGCAGGAAGGCGAGAGCTGGTCGGCGGGGCCGTGCCCGGCGGCGTGGTCGATGACGTTGGCGCACATCGTGTAGCTGCTGAACTCTTGCAGGTCGCTGCCGCAGTCGCGCCAACCCACGCCGGTGGGCGCTTGTTCCGAGCGTGTTGTGAGGTGGTCGATGCCGATCACCGGGTAGGGCTGGGCCCACAGCCGGCGGGGCTGAATGTCAATCGGGGCGCTCTGGGCCAGCGGTCTTTGGTCGTCCTGGACACGCAGCACGTAACGCCCTGGGGTGTCGACCGCGGTGAAGCGGGCCTCCCACCAGTGGGGGCCCCCGCGCTGCTCACGGTGAAGGTCGCGTCGGTCGATACGCGGTCGGGGCGGTCCGAGTGGATTATTGCCTGCTTGATGTCGGTCAGGTCGTAGCCGATCAGCGACGACATGCCCCAGACCTCGGCGTGGGCCGTGGCCGCGCGTAGGAGCGGCGCGGTGGCCAGGGCGCGGGCGGCGCTTTGCGGGAGCATCGGCGGCTTCCGGATGGATTGTGCGGGCGGGCCTACACGGGTTTGAGGGCCGCGGGATCGAAGGTGAAGCCGCATTCGTCGGCCAGAATTTTGAACTCTTTGATCTCGGCTTCGGTGAACAGCAGGCCTCCGGCGGCGGCGGTCTGCACTGAAGCCTCGTGCTCGATCTGGCCGGGCAGGATGCACTTGTCGTTGCCGTGGCCCAGGACGTCCTCGAGCGTGGCTTTGACGTTGGCTGCCTGGTCGCGGCCGCCGCTGAACAGGCCGCTGCTGAGCGCATCGGGGTGGATGACCTGGAAGAAGAAGTTGGGGGTGGTTTTCTCGTCGCTGCCCGCCGCCACGTTTTCGGGGCGCGAGCGCAGCGTGGGAATTCCGCCGCCGATGAAGGCGCCCACGATCTCGTTGATCAGCGCCAGGCCGTAGCCCTTGTGGCGGCCGAAGGTGACCAACGAGGCCACCTTGTGCGGGTCTTGCGTGGGGTTGCCCTCGGCGTCCACGGCCGAGTCGGGCGGCAGGGTCTGGCCTTCGCGTTTGAACTGCTGCACGCGGCCCATGGCCACGGTGCTGGTGGCCCAGTCGATCACCACCGGGAAGCCCACCGCGTCGGTGGTGGGGAAGCCCCAGCTATGGGGGTTGGTGCCCAGCGTGGGAAACTTGCCCATGAACGGCACGACCTCGGCCAGCGCCGCGGTGCAGTTGGTGTAGGCGATGTAGCCGCGCTTGGCAGAGTCCATCACGTAGCCCCCGCCCCAGAGGTAGTGGAAGGCGTGGTCCACGCTGACCATGCCCACGCCGTACTGATCGGCGAGTTTTTCGGCCGTGGCGATGGCTTCAAACGCGGTGGCTTGGCCCAGCTTCTTTTGGGCGTCCCAGGTTTCGGCGGCGGCGAACTTGTTGGGCAGCTTTTTGATTTCGGCGGCGGGCACGCAGCCCGGGCTCTTGGCGTTGCCGCTGCCAAACAGGTGGTCCAGGTGCAGGGCCTTGAGCGCGTTGTGGGTCTTGATGCCGTGGGTGGCGGCCAGCTCGCAGAAGCGAGCGGCCTGCTGGGCTTCGTCGGGCGTGAAACCGCGGTGGACGTAGGCGGCGGCGACCAGGGCGTTGTGGGTTTCGGCAGGAAAAATGAGGTTGGACATGCCGCAGAGGATAGCGGAATTAAGGGGGCGATCCGCCCGGGGAAGCATCCTTCCTCGGCCACCGCCGGTGTTTCCGGATGATGGCCCCGGGGGCCTTGGTTTTACGCCACGCGGCGGCGTTTGCGCAGGGCGATCACCGCCACGGCGGCGAGTATGGCGGCGATGACTGCGGCGGGGATCCACCCCGAGGCGGGGGAGCCGTTGGGGGTTGGCTGGTCGGGTTGGTCTTGGGGTTGGTCGGTGGCCTCTTCGAGGGTCAGGCCCTGGGCCTCGGTGAGCTCGTTGGGCGTGGTGGGGGCGGTGCGGACCGCGGTGATCTGCCCGGTGTAGGCGGCGCTGGCGGCGGGGTCAGACGGATCGACCAGGCCGGCGATCAGCTCGCTGAGCTTGCCGTTGTCGCACACAAACCCGCTGCAGCCGGCGTCGAACTCCTGCACGAGATCGACGTGCAGGCGGGCGACGCGTTGCAGGGTCTGGGCGCTCGGGTTCCAGTGGCCCTTGCGGTGGGTTTCGAGCATGACCGCGGTCATCTCTTGCAGCGCGTAGGGGTTCTGGTCGCGGAAGAACTGGGGCATGTCCAGGCCGTGCTTGTCCTGCACGTACACTTCTTCGTATTTGTCCCAGATCGCCTCGTCGATTATGGACGACTGCATGACGTCCCAGCCGTAGGTGTTGCGGAACGTCTCGGCGAAGGCGTCGGCGGCGCTGGGGCCTTCTTCCTGCATGGCCGCGATGTACTTGGGGTTGAGTGTAGTGGTGCGCGTCTCCAGCCACACGGCTTTCTTGGCGTCTTGCACCACGGGCTTGGTGGGGTTGCGCAGGTCGCTGAAGTAGGTGCTGGGCTCCTGGCCGGTGGTCTGCTTGATCGCCAGGCTGATGCCGCCCATGAATTCGTACACGTGGTCGAGCGACAGGGCCCCCCAGGTGTTGCTGGAGCGGGGGTGCAGCACGGTGTCGGTGTTTTGCAACGCGGCTTCGAACATGCCGGGGTGGAACTCGCCCCAGCGCTCCTGGCCGTACACGGCCCCCATGTTGTTGAGGTAGGTATCGGCGACCTGCTGCTCGTCGTCCCAGGTGTCGCCGTTTTCGACCATGCCCATGATGCCCGTGCCGTAGTTGCCGTTCAGCCCGCCGAACACGCGGAGCACCGATAGGGCGCGGGCCTCAGCGGGGGAGAGGCCGCGTTCTTTCATGAGCGATTCGGCGGCCACGGCTCCCTCCCGCACGCGGTTGGGCAGTGTGTCGCTGGCGTCGTCGGCCGCGGCGGCCAGGGCCACCGCTTTGTTGATGAGGTAGATGCGGCTGGCGCCCAGGTCGCGGAACTGGCCGGAGGTCTGGACGACGATGTCGATGCGTGGGCGGCCCAGTTCTTCGGCGGGAATCAGCTTGACGTCGTGGACGCGGCCGCGGTGGTTGCGCACCGGCTCGGCGCCGAGCAGGTACAGGATCTGCCCGATGCTGATGCCTTCTTGACGCACGAACTCGCTGGACCACAGGCTGAAGGCGACCTTGTTGGGGTAGCGGCCGTCGCGGGCCAGGGTTTCGGTCAGCAGCTGGTCAACGAGTTGCTTGGCCACGCCCCAGGCCTCGGGGCTGGGGGTGGCTTCGGCGTTGATCCCGTACAGGTTGCGGCCCGAGGGCAGGGCGTCGGGGTTGACCGCGGGGTCGCCGCCGGACTGCGGGGCGATGTAGCCGCCGCGCAGCAGGTTGAGGATGGCCTTCATTTCGAGGGTGGGCGAATCGAGGATGGCCTGGTGGTGCTGCTTGATGGACGTGAGTGTGTCCATCCAGGTGTTGAGGGCCTTGAGCTCGGCCGCGGTGCTGGGGTCCGGTGCGTTGGCCTCGGCTTCGGCGGCGATGAAGGAGGCGTGGATGCTGTCCTGGGGCATGGCCCCGCCGCCGCCGTGGCCGTCTTGCTGGGCGGCCCGGAGCGCTTTGGCGGCCGCGGCCCGCTGGGCCTGGGCGGCCAGGGCGGCGCGGTCTCGGTCGGTGAGGAAGGATTGGGGGGCGGCGCCGGATTCGAACACCTGCTTGATGTGTTCCAGCGAGGGGTAGCGGTAGTGGTCTTCGAAGAAGTGGGCGTCGTCCACCTGCGCCTGGGTGGCGTTGCCGCGCACCAGGTCCAGCTCGGCGCGGCTGAAGGCCAGGAAGTCCAGCGACATCTGCTCGAGCGTTTCGTAGGCGGCCGCGGCGCTGTAGGGCCGGCCCAGCACGTGCAGGCCGCGGGTCACCTTGGCCTGCTCGATGTCGTGTAGGTAGTGGTGGACTTCGCGCAGCTGCTCGTCGTCCACCGCCTGCGGGTCGTCGGGCAGCTGGATTTGCAGGTCTTGTTCGAGGCCGGCCCGGCGGATGATGGTGTGCAGGGTGTCGCGGTAGGCGGCCCTCAGGGCGGGCTCTTGGGCACCCCAGTACTTCTCGAAGGCGTCGTCGAGGGCCTCGGTGTCGCCGTACACCTCGCCCTGCATGAGCGGGGGGGTGATGTGGGTGTGCATGGTCGCGTAGCTGCGGCGTTTGGCCACCAAGGCCTCGCCGATGTTGGTGATGCTGTAGAGGTAGAAGTGAGGAATGCCCGCGAAGAGGGCGTCGGGCCAGTCGTATTCGCTGAGCGCCACTTGTTTCCACGGCGTGAACTCGACACTGCCGTGCGTGCCGAAGTGCATTAGCGCATCGGCTCCGAACCCTTCGCGGGCCCACAGGTAGGCGGCGAGGTAGGCGTAGCCCGGAGCCTTCTTCACGCCGTGGGCCATCTGACTAAGAGGGGCGTCGTTCGCTTCGCCGGCGTTCCCGGCCTGGCCCGCGCCGGCCCCGGGCACCGGGATCAGGGCGATATTTCCGAACTGCACGCTGGCCACGGCCAGGTGGCGCTGGCCGTCTTTGACGGTGGTCATGTGGGTGCCCGGCGCGGGCCCGAAGTCCCGCTCCAGCTCGGCGATCATCTCGGGCTGGAAGTACTTCTTCATCCATCGATCCCAGAGGTCCGACGCGACCAGTTCGGGGCCGACGTCGTTGACCCACTGGGCGAAGGTGCCCTGGGCGTAGCCGCCGAGCACCTGGCCTTCGCGCTGAATGCGGGCGTGCAGTGCGTCGGCGTCGGCGGGCAGGTCGCCCACGGTGTATCCGTCGTTCTTGAGTCCGCGGAGCAGGTTGAGCAGCGAGGGGGCGATCTCCAGGCCCTCGGCGACCATGGCGTTTTTGCCGGCGCCCTTGTAGTAGAAGACCGCGAGTTTTTTGTCGGCGTTGGGGGCGGTGCGCAGGGTCGCGTAGCGCTCGGCGAGGTCGATGAAGGTGTCGATGCGTTTGGGCAAGCCTTCGAAGATGTTGAGGCCGCGGTTGTTTTTGAACTGCGCGGCCACCACGTAAGGCGTGGTGCCGCCGTCCAGCTCGGGCATCACCACGTTCTGGGTGAGCATGCCTCCGTCCATGCCACGCTGGTCTTTCTGCCATTCATCGTGGGGGGCGAACACCGCCAGGGGGCTGAGCATCGGGATGTTTTGTGACTTCAGCCATTCGACCCCCGCGTCGCCGGCGAGCCGCCCGTGGGGCATAAAGATCAGCAGGTCGGGATCGATCGCTTCCAGACGCTCCAGCCGCTGATCGAAGCCGGCGATGGGGTAGACGTTCATGCCCCGGGCTTCGAGGCCCTCGATCATCGGGCGGAGAAACTTTTCGCCGCTCTCCAGGCCCAAGATCTGGCTGATGAAGGCGACCTTGGTCCCGCCCGGGGTGTGGCGCCCCGAATCGCGGTAGAACGCCTCGTAGTCTGCGAGGGTTTCGTAGACGTCGTCTTCGGCCAGGTGCCAGAAGTAGTCGTCGGGGTACATGTAGGGGGGCTGCACGGCGACCGTGCCGCTGGTTTTGCCGTCGAGGGTGCGGCGGACGTAATTGAGCACCCGCTTGAGGTTCGTGGTGCTGCCGTTTTGCAACGCGGTGGTGAGGTAGCGGCTTTCTTCAGCGGTGACCGTGGAGAGGTCGAGCACCGGGGTGGGCGACTGAAAATGGATCTTGACGCCCGCGTCGCCGGCGGCTGCGAGGGTGTCGTGGTCCTCTTGGGTGAGGCTGATATTGCCGTGGGCGAAGAAGAGCACCGCGTCGTAGCCGGAGATATCGGGGAACACGCCTTGGTCGTCGAGGCGGAGCGTGTCGATCACGACCTTGGTGCCGGGCACGTTGTTGGCCTGGTGGAAGCGGTCGACCTGGAAGTCCATGAAATTGACCAGGGCCAGCCGGGTGGGGGCGGCGGTGCGCTGGTACCAGGCGTACCCGGCGGTGGCGAGGACGATGAGCGTGGCGACTGCGAGAAGGGGCTTTTTCATGGCGGTGAGCGGGGAAGGGAGGGCGCCAGGGAAGGCCCGGCGCACGGCGGCGGTTGGGGGCGGGCGGGTTTATTCGGGGACGTAGATGATCTTGCCGTCGTCCAGCTGATAGGCCGCGCCCACGCGCTTGCCCTGGCCGATGCCGGTCTGGCCGCTGGCTTCGTAGCGGCGGATTTCTTCGCCTTCTTTGGTGATGATCTGCATGGTGTCTTGGCCGGGGTTTTTGACCATGGTGAAGTCCTCCTGGGTGAACACCTCGGCGATCTGCATGCGGGTGACCACGGCGACCATGAGCGCGACGGCGAAGACCATGGCTACGTCGAAGAGGTTGACCATGCCCGAGAGGGGGTCTTCGTCTTCCTCGGCGGCCCGGCGGTAAGGGCGCCGGGCCCGGCCCGGCGGCGTGCGGCGGTTAGTCCGTTTCATGGGCCGCCAGTTCGATGAGGTACTGGAGCGTGTTGATGTCGGCCGCAC
Organism: uncultured Algisphaera sp.; assembly: GCA_938015655.1. Taxonomy (GTDB): domain Bacteria; phylum Planctomycetota; class Phycisphaerae; order Phycisphaerales; family Phycisphaeraceae; genus Algisphaera. Next base: position 310 of record CALLPP010000069.1, on the reverse strand, counting down.
ACCAGCGCTTGCGGAGCAGCAGCACCAGGTAGCCGGCGCCGCCGACGAAGACCCCCACAACGGTGGTGGCGAAGGCCACCTGCATGTTGGCGGCCATGGAGACGATGTCCCCGGACGCCAGCCCGGTGAGCGCCGGGCCCATGGGGATGAGGGTGCCCATGAGCCCGAGCATGGGGCCCAGGCGCATCAGCAGCCGGGCGTCTTGGAGTTGGCGGTCGGCGGCCAGCTCGAAGTCCGCGAGGGTTTTGTCGGTGTGCACCGGGTCCCGGTGAAGCGTGTGGAGGCGGGTGAGGGCGGCGGCGAGTGCGGG
>CALLPP010000068.1 GCA_938015655.1 uncultured Algisphaera sp. | reverse complement strand
GTGGTGGTGAAGCCCGGCAGCGCCATGAGCGAAGTCACCGTGACCGGCATTGATAAGCAGTTGGTCGGCCAGACGGCGGCCGCCATGCGGCAGCACCGCAAGCCCGAGCCGTACAACGGCAAGGGCGTGCGATATCAGGGCGAGCAGATCATCCGCAAGCAAGGCAAGGCGTTCGGCAACTAATTGTTCCGTCAAGTTTTTCGTCTTTGGGGTTAGCCTCAGGGGCGTACGGTGCGGCCACAGGCCGCGACGGCGTGGAGACGCAAGCGAATCGTGTTTCCCTCACATTCGCAAGACCACGTCCGCAAGAGAACATCCGCGAGATAGATGCAGCGAAAAGAGGGTTCCTGCCCTCGTCCCGGAAAAAACCCCAACCCCCGACCGCACCGGTTTGCTGCGGACCCGACCATGGACAAGAACAAGCAGAAAACCCTCCGCCGGACTCGCCGCAAGACCGGTATCCGCAAGCGTGTGTACGGCACCGCCGAGTCTCCACGGCTGTCGATCTTCCGCAGCAGCAAGCACGTTTACGCCCAGGTGATTGACGACGCGACCGGAACCACGCTGGCTGCGGCCAGCTCAGTTGCGGACAAGCTCGAAAAGGGCGGTAACATTGAAGCCGCCGTGGCCGTGGGTAAATCCATCGCTCAGAAAGCCAAGAGTGCGGGGGTGGATACCGTCGCGTTTGATCGTAACGGCTTCCGTTTCCACGGCCGTGTGAAAGCCCTGGCTGATGCGGCCCGCGAGGGTGGCCTGAAGTTCTGACCCGAGCCGCTAGCCGCTAGCTGCTAGTAAGCAATGCTCCCCGCACCGATTTGAACACGATCCCAACCCAAACTCTTCTTGCTAGCGCAGCTCTTTTGAGCCCCGGGCTAGCGGCTAAAGGCTAATAACGATGGCTGAATACCTCGACGACGGCAATTCCCTCGAATCCACCACGGTGGCGATCAACCGCACGGCAACCACCGTGAAGGGGGGGGCGTCGTATGAGCTTCTCCGCCCTGGTGGTGGTGGGCGACCGCAGCGGCAGTGTGGGTGTGGGGTACGGCAAAGGTCGCGGTGTGCCGGCGGGCATTGAGAAGGCCCAGAAAGACGCCCGCAAGAACCTGTTCAAGGTCAAGACCCACGGCGGCACCCTGCCCCACGAGGTCTTGGGCCGCAGCTGTGCGTCGAGTGTGAAGCTGATCCCCGCCTCGCCGGGTACCGGCGTGATCGCTGGCGGCACAGTGCGTGCAGTGTTAGAAATGGCCGGCATCCGCGACTGCCTGACCAAGGCCTACGGCAGCACCAACAAGATTAACCTCTGCCGCGCCGCCATCGATGCCCTGGAAAAGCTCCGCACGCGTGAAGAGATCGCCGCGTTGCGTGGCGTGACCATCGAATCCAGCACCGTGGACGAGATGATGACCGCGGCTAAGAAGTTCATGACCGAGTCCGAGACTGCAGGCGGCAACAAAATGGCGGCACCGCAGAACACCGTGGGCAAGGGCAAAGACGGCCGTCGCGGCGGCAACCGCGGACGCGGTGGCCCGGGTACGGGCCGTGGCCGCAGCGAAGCCCCCGCCACCGCACCGGCGGCAACCCCCGCGGCCGAATCGGCTCCGGCGTCGGAGGCTCCGGCCGCCGATGCGACGCCGACCCCGCCGGTAGACAGCTAAACCCATCGCTTGGGCGTTCTTTTTTCTTCAGATATTCTTCGTCGCGCCATCTGGCCGCGACGCTTTCCCCCGGGAGCAACCCGTCATGATGATCCACGAAGTCACCGAACAAGTCGGCCGCCACAAGCGTCGTAAGCGTATCGGCCGCGGGGTGGGATCGGGTACCGGCAAGACGTCGGGCCGCGGTCACAAGGGCTACGGCTCGCGCTCGGGTAACACCGCGCCCAGCGAGGGTGGTCGTATCCCTTTGTTTAAGCGCTACCCCAAGCGTGGGTTTAGCAACGCGAATTTCATGAAGCACTTTTCCCTGGTGAACCTCAAGGCCCTGGAGGCCCGGTTCGAAGCCGGGGAAGAGGTGACCGTGGAGGCGTTGGTCAAGGTTGGGCTAGTCCGCGATACCTCTAAGCCCTTGAAGGTCTTGGGTGAGGGTGAGATTACCAAGAAGCTCACCGTGGTGGCCGCGGCCTTTAGCAAGTCTGCGGCCGAAAAAATCGTCGCGGCCGGCGGTGAAGCCAAGGTGGCCTGAAGCCGTCGCGACATGTCGAGCGGCCCGCGCTGAGAGGGCGGAGCTTGGATTGAGCTGCGAGTCCTCTCAGGAGCGTGGCCCGTCGAAGCTCCGCCCTCCTTTTTGGTTCTGTATTTTCTGCCGACCCCTTGGGGCCCACCATGCTGCAAGCCTTCATCAATATCTGGCGGGTCAAAGACCTCCGCAACAAGTTGCTGTTCACCACGGCGATGCTGGCGATCTACCGCATCGGCTTCTTCATTCCGCTGCCGGGGGTGGATCAGTCAGCTTTGAACGAGTGGGCCCAAAGCGCGGCGGACGGTGCGTTCGGTAGCGTGTTGTCTTACGTCACGATCTTCACCGGCGGGTCGCTGAGCCAGTCGACGATCTTCGGCCTGGGCATCATGCCCTACATCTCCGCGGCGATCATCTTTCAGCTGCTGGCCACCACCAGCGAAAAGCTCAAAGCGATTCAGAAAGAGGGCCAGGCCGGGCGGCAGAAGATCCAGGAGTACACCCGCTACACCACTGTGGGGTTGTGCTTGGTGCAGGCCTTTGGTTGGCTAGTGTTCTTGCAGCAGGGCGACAGCAACCTGGTGTACCCGGCGTACCGTAATACGCTAACTTTCTGGGCGTGTGGACTCATGGGCCTAACCGCGGGCACTGTGTTCTTAATGTGGCTGGGCGAGCAGATCGACAAGTACGGCATCGGCAACGGCATCTCGCTGATCATCACCGCGGGCATCATCGCCTCGATGCCCGGGGCCATCATGTCGGTGGTCGAGGGGTTCTCGATGAGCGGCGGCGACGCCACCCGGCCCTACGGCCCGATGACCGTGATTTTCTTGATCGTGTCTTTCGTCGCGGTGGTCGCGGGCTCGGTCATCATCACCCAGGGTCAGCGGCGTATCCCTATTCAGCAGGCCAAGCACACCCGTGGTCGTCGGGTCTATGGTGGGCAGAAGAGCTATCTGCCGCTGCGGGTCAACCACGGCGGCGTGATGCCGATCATCTTCGCCAGCTCGCTGATGCTCTTCCCCTCGATTATCGCCGGCTATGCCGCCAGCGCGATGCCGCCAGATGCGGAACGTGGGGCGTTCTACGGCTTCTTTGCGGGTCTATTCTCGCTATTCAACGACGAGTTCGCGGGGCTAACGGGCTACCTGTACACGCTGATCTACGTGGCGATGATCTACTTCTTCGCTTACTTCTGGACCACCGTGCAGTTCCAGCCCAAAGAGATGGCCACGCAGCTGCGTGATGGTGGAAGCTTTATCCCGGGCCTGCGCCCCGGACCGCGGACCGCGGATTACCTAGAAGCGGTGATGGAACGCATCACCTACGTGGGGGCCGGTTTCTTGGCGGTGATCGCGGTGATCCCAACGGTGGTGTCGAGCCTGTTCAATGTAGACTACGGCATTACCCAGTTTTTGGGCGGCACCGGTCTGCTCATCGTCGTCAGCGTCATGCTTGACTTCGTGCAGCGAATCGAAGCGAACCTGATGATGCGTAACTACTCGGGCTTCTTGGGCGGGGGTGGCCCGGGTGGCGGTGGTGGTCCGAAGATTCGTAGCAGCCGCGGCAACGTGTAGCTCCGTTCGCGAGGGCTCGTTAACTGTCTTTCGAACGCAGGACTCGGATAGGCGATTGATTTAATATGTGGTGTTGGGGCCCAGTCTGTCGCGGAGGACGGCCCGAAACCCGGTTTCACGGGCGGTTGTATCCAGAGTCAGGAGCTTGTCGTGCGCATCCGGAACGTCGTCGGGTCGGGGGGCTTTGGTACGGGGCTGACGTCGCGGCTGGGGGGGTGGGTTTTGACGCTGACCGTGGCGGCTGTGGCCGCCGGGTCGGCGTTGGGTGAGGACAAGTTAACTGACGTCACCGCTTGGCGGGGCGCGGCGGACCGGCACTGGATCGGGGCGGACTTTTGGGCCAACAGGCTTCAGGACTGGGCGGTCAGGGACGGAGTACTGACCTGCGCCGCGTCGTACGGCGGGTGGAACTGGCGGACGGCGCACCTGCTAACTCATGACTTGGCCGCGGTGGGGCAAGATTTTGCGATCGAACTGGACTTAGACCGCGGGGAACAGGGGCGGGCGGGCCTGCTGCTTGCCGGAGGCGAGGGGCGCATCAGCCACCGCAAGGCCTCGCTGATTCAGGGCCTGCCCGGCACCAACGGGGGATACCTGGTGGCCTGGGATTTCTCCGCGGGCGGTCAGGAACACGCCCTGCGCATTCTCGATTTCGGCACGCAAGAAAACGACCTGGTCCTGGACCTGGTGCGGGGGCACACGGTGGTGAAGGCTCTGGGCGGAGCCGGCCCGCAGCGTGCGACCTTGTCGGTGCGGGGAGAGCGGGCTGGCGCTGAGGTGCGCGTGGTGGCCCGGTTGACCGCTGACGGGGCGGTGCTCGCCGAGACCACGGGGATGCTGCAGGCGTCGCGTATGGTGGGCAACGTGGCGATGGTGAGTGAGGGCTCGGCCCCCGATGCCCCGCACCGTTTCCATCGGCTACGCCTGGGGGGCGAACGGGTGGCCGCCCACCCGGACCGGGCCTTTGGTCCCATCGCCGGGGTGCTTTTTGGGGTGGCCAACGGCGACCTGAAAGTCGGGGTGCAGTGCGTGTCGCTGGGGGCGACGATGCGTCCAACTTCTGCGTCCAAAGAGGGGGGCAACGCGCGGCTGGCGGTACGGCTGGAGCGGAAAGAGGCCGACGGGTCCTGGACGCCGGTGAGCCATCCGACGGCGGTGGCCGAGCCGGACTACTACGCGCTCATCCGCGTCCGAGGTCACGACGTGACCCGTCCGCACAACTTGCGGGTGGTGACCAACGGCGCGGGGGATTTGGCCGCGGCCTACGGGTTTCATGTGCCCGCCGAGCCCGAGGGCGAGGTGGTGGTGGGGGCAGTGTCGTGTAGTGGCACTGCGGGACGCCGATCGAACCAGCCCGAAATCACGGCCGACGGCGGTCGTCTTTCGGGACGCTGGTCAGATGCGAACCTGTGGGCCCCCCACGAGGGGGTGACCGGACCGCTACTAGAACGCAAGCCCGACCTGGTGTTTTTCACCGGCGACCAGTTGTACGAGTACAACCCCACGCCCCGGCATCCCACCGACGCCTTTCCGCACGCGGACTATCTCTACAAGTGGTTGATGTGGCACTGGAGCTTTAACGAGCTCACCCGCCGGGTGCCCACGGTCATCCAGACCGACGACCATGACGTGTGGCACCCCAACCTCTGGGGGGAAGGCGGGCGGTTGATGACCGACGGCTGGGACCGCGGCGGGGGTTATCTGATGTCGTCGTACTTCGTCAACTTAGTGCAGCGCACCATGACCGGGCACAACCCCGACGCCCACGATCCCGGACCGCTGGACAGCGGCGTGACCAACTATTACACCACGTTTACCTACGGCGGGGTGGACTTTGCGGTGCTGGAAGACCGCAAGTTTAAATCCGCGTCGGTGGAGGCCTCGCGCCAGACTGATGGATTGCAACTGCTTGGCGATGCGCAGCTGAACATGCTCAAGCAGTGGGCGGAGGCGCCTGATCGCGCGCCCGCCCGCGTGGTGGTGAGCCAGACCAACTACGCTACGGTATTCACTCATTTAAAAACCGGCAAAATCGGCGCGTCGCGCGACACGGACGGTTGGCCCAAAGCCCCGCGCGACGCGGCGGTGGCGGTGTTTGAGCAAGCCGGGGCCTTGCTGTTTACCGGCGATCAGCACCTGAGTTCGGTCACCCGGCTGCGGACCGACACCGGCCCGGGCGTGGTGCAGTTCTGCCAGCCCGCGGCGGCCTGTATCTGGTGGCGGTCGTTTTTCCCTGACGCCAATGACCGCACCGGTCCGCTCCTGGCCCCCGGCGCTCCGGACCACCACGGACGTTTTGCGGACGGGACGGGCAACCTGTTCGACGTGCTGGCGCTGGCGAATCCCGGGGACTTGGCTTCGGTACGCCGGCACCCCAACCCACAACGCTACCGGCTCACGCCCGCGGAGGTGGCGCAGGGCGTGGGCGACACCCGGCGTATCCACCGGGGCGAAGGCTTCGCGGTGCTGCACATCCAGCCCGAGGCCGACCGCATGCGGCTGGAGTGCTGGCCGCTGGGGGCCGACGTGAAGGCGGGGCCGGCGGGGATGTTCCCGGATTGGCCGGTTGACCTGGAGCTCTCGACGTTGCAGACGGTGGGTTCCCCGGACGATCGCTGATCGGAACGGTAAATGCGGCGGGTGTGGAGAGGCGCTTCGCTACGCTATCCCACGACCGGTGGAAGCTCCGTGTCGTCTACTTGCGAGTTGTTTCATGCCCTGTTTTCATGAGTCCATGATCTGCCGGTGGGGCCGGGCGTTACGGTGGGGCCTGGTGGCCGTGTCGCTCGTGTGGGTGGCAGGGTGCAGCACTCATCTCGCCGGCGGGCCTTCTGACATGCCGCGCCCTTCACACCCCAACATCCTGTGGATTTTTTCCGAAGATCTCTCCCCGTTCATGGGTTGTTATGGCGACCCGGTCAACGCCGGGCACACCCCGGCCATCGACCAGCTGGCTGCGGAGGGCGTGCTGTTCAAGCGGGCCTTCGTTTCGGCGCCGGTCTGCTCTGCGTCGCGTTCGGCTTTGATCACCGGGGTGATGCAGACCACCACCGGTACCCACCACCACCGCTCGGGCCGGACCACCGATGGCGAAGTGGTGCCCGAGGCGCTGCGTATCCGCCTGCCGGAGGGGATGAGGACAATCCCCGAATTGATGCGCGATGCGGGCTACTTCACTTTCAACAGCGGCAAAGATGATTACAACTTTCATTACGACCGGCGGGCGCTTTACAGCGTTGGCACCGACCCGGACTACGCGGCGGGCATGAACGGCTGGCAGGGCAACCGCGCCCGGCACGCGCGGTCGTGGACCCGAGACGTTTGGGGCTCGCGGAACCGTCCGGACCAGCCGTGGTTCGGGCAGATCATGCTGATGGGCGGCAAAGACCGGGCCAAGCATGTGCGGGCGGGGGCGAAGCTGGCGCCCGATGCGCTCGTGCCTCCGGCCTATTTTCCCGACACGGCGATCCAGCGTGCGTCGTGGACCGAGCATTACAACGCGGTGCGGGGGGCGGACACGCAGGTGCAGGCCATTCTGGCGCAGCTCGCCCGTGACGGGGAGCTGGAGAATACCGTGGTGTTTTTCTTTTCGGATCACGGCAGCAACCAGTCGTTGCGTCACAAGCAGTTTTGCTACGAAGGCGGTGTACACGTCCCGCTGGTGGTGTGGGGGGATCACCCGTGGATCAGCCGCGGAGTGGTGCGTGACGAGCTGGTGCCCGCGCTGGACATCTCCGCGACCACGCTGGCCCTGGGTGGGGCGGACCTGCCGGCGTACCTCGACGGCCAGAACCTTTTTGCATCGGATTACCGCCCGCAAAGCTACGTTGTGTCGGCTCGCGACCGCTGCGACTACACCATCGATCGCATCCGCACGGTGCGCTCGGACCGGTTCCGCTACCTGCGCAACTTTTTCCCCGACCGGCCGATGCTCCAGGCCCAGTACCGCGACCGCGAAAAAGACGTGGTCGAGCTGCGTCGGCTGCACGACGCGGGCGCCCTGTCGGCGTATCAATCGGCCCACTGGTTTGGACCGCGCCCGGAGGAAGAGCTTTACTTGCTCGAAAGCGACCCGCACCAAATGAACAACCTGGCCGACGATCCGGCGCACGCCCAGGTGCTGGCCGAGCACCGCGGCGTGCTGAACCGGTGGATGGCGGACACAGAAGATCGCGGCGGACGTGCTGAAGACCGTGCGCAGCTGCGGGCCACCTATGAGCTATGGAAAGACCGGCCGGTGTTCCGTGATGCCCGGGGGAATGCGGAGTACGGCGCGTTTAAAAACAAGCCGTCGCGGGCGTTGGGCCCGAGGTCTGGGCCGTAGGTCGGGACCCGGCTGCGGGGTGTGGGGGGGCTCCGGGGCGGTGGGGGAGCGGCTACAATTTCTAGTTCGTCTTTGTCGGCACGACTTTATGGGGGGGCGACGAAGCGCCGGTCCCCACTTGTTTCCCGTCCTTTGTTGAGCTTCCGCCATGAAACGTCGCGATTTTCTGACTACGACCGCCGCATCGATGGCCGGCGCCTGGGCGCTGCCCGGGGCCGCTTGGGGCCAGACGGCCAAGCCGCGGGCCTCGGCGAACGGGCGGCTGAACATCGCCATGATCGGTGCGGGCAACATCGCGAGTATGGCGCTGGGCGGGTGCAAATCCGAAAACATCGTCGCGATGGCCGACGTGGACCAGACCATGTTGGATCGGCAGGCGGCCAAGCCCGCGTACACGAAGACGCGAATGTTCAAAGACTTCCGCGTGATGCTCGACACGATGGAGAAAGAGATCGATGCGGTGTGCATCAACACGCCTGATCACACGCACTTTGTGGCCACGATGGACGCGATGCAGCGCGGCATGCACGTGTGCACGCAGAAACCGCTGACCCACGACATTTGGCAGGCGAGGACGCTCAAAAAGGCTAAGGACCACTACGGCGTGGTGACCAACATGGCGGTGCAGGGGCACACGTTCGACGGTATCCGCGAGATGCGTGAGTGGTACGAAGCGGGGGTTTTGGGCCAGGTGTCGGAGGTGCATTCGTACCGGCCTGGGCCCAAGTGGTTTGATAACGAAGGCAAGCCCTCGGAGTACTGGCAGAAGCCCGATACGTTCCCCCCGCCCACCCAGGACGTTCCGTCGCATCTGGATTGGGACTTGTGGAAGGGACCGTCCGCCGCGGACCTGGGCTACAACGCGATGTACCACCCCCGCCTGTGGCGGGCCCACAACGCGTTTGGCCTTGGCATGTTGGGTGACTGGATGCCCCACGTGGCGGACGCGCCGGTATCGATTCTGGATCTTTACGACCCGGTGGTGGTCGAGCTGGAAGCCATCGAGGGGGGCAATGAGTGGATCGTGCCCAACGCCGCCCGCGTGCGTTGGGAGTTCCCGGCGCGGGGCGACAAAGATGCGTGCGTGTTCTACTGGTACAACGGCTCGGGCAAAGACTACCGCCCCGCGCAGCCCGAGCGGTGGACCCACGGCAAGATGCCCTCCAGCGGCTCGTTGTGGGTGGGGGACAAGCAGCTTGGGTTTACTGACCACCGCTCTAACAAGCCGCGCCTGGGGGACCGCGAAGCCATGCGGGTGCTGCGCAACGGTGGAGCACCGAACGAGGTCTACCCTCGGATCAAAGGTGGCCCGTTCCGAGAGTGGATCGACGCGATCAAGGGTGACGGCCCCGAGCCGGGCGCCAACTTTGATTTTGCGGCGCCCTTTACCGAGATGATGCTGCTCGGGGTGCTGGCGGTGCGGCACGGCGGCCGCATCGAGTGGGACCCCAAGAAGGGTGTGACCAACCGTCCTGAACTCAATCAGTTCCTTAAAGAGCCGGTTCGTCCCGGATGGGAGTACGGCCTTGATCTGTGACCCGAGTCGCCGAGGGAGAGCAGCGCATGGTGTCCCGGGTGTCCTGTCTCGGGGGGTAAGGCGGTAAGGCTTCGTGCCCGAGGTCAGTTTGCCCCGTCTTCGCAGAGCTTCTGGTACGCCGCGGTATCGAGCAGGGTGTCGGGGCGGTCGCCGCTTAGCCGCACTCGAAACAGCCAGACGTCCTCTTGCGGCAGCTCGGTGAGGGTTTCCAGCTGGTCGACCAGGGCTTCGTGGGCTGCGGTGACTTCGCCGGTGACCGGGGTGTAGATCTCGCTCACGGCTTTGACCGACTCGACTTCGCAGACGTTTTCACCGGCTTCGACGGTGCGCCCAACTTCAGGCAGTTCGAGGTGAACCAGGTCGGTTAGCGCTTCTAGGGCGAAGGCCGAGAGGCCGACGGTGGCCACGGGCGGAGTCTCGTCGGAGAGGTGGACCCACTCGTGGGTTTCGGTGAAGCAGATGTCGTTGCTGGGCATGGCGGGGTCCGGTGGGGGTTAGTTGTGCTAGCGCGGGCGGCGGTAAAACGGCAGGGGGACGGTCGTGGCGGACAAGGCTTTGCCGCGCAGGTCCAGGGTGAGCGGGCCAGTGTCCGCGGCGGGGTCCACCAGCGCCAAAGCGATGGGGCGTTGTAGCGTGGGCGAGAAGGTGCCGCTAGTTACTACGCCCACGGGCTGTCCGTCGCGGAGCACCGGAGTGCCTTCGCGCGCCGCGCGGCGGCCTTCGAGTGCAAGACCCACGCGGCGGCGGGCGGGTGACCGCTGCGCCGACGCCAGGACGTCGCGTCCGATGAAGTCGCGGCCCTCGGCGAGGGTGACTCCAAAGTGCAGGCCCGCTTCAAACGGGTTGATGGTGTCGCTAAGTTCGTGGCCGTACAGGGGCATGGCGGCTTCGAGGCGCAGCGTGTCGCGGGCGCCCAAGCCCACCGGCACGCCGCCGCACGGGGCGGTGTCGGCCACCAGCCGCTGCCACAGCCCGTCGGCGGACGCGGCCGGGCAAATAATTTCCACGCCGTCTTCGCCGGTGTAGCCGGTACGGCTGAGGTAAACCGGCCGGCCGTCGAGCGTGGCCCGGGCGCCACGGTAGTTCTGCAGCGCGGACGCCGCGCCCCGCGTCAGACGATCGACCGTTTCGATTGCGCGGGGGCCCTGCACCGCGACCGTGGCGGTGGCGTGGGTGTGGTCGTCCACGCGGACGTCAAACCCGCTTTGGTGATCTTTGAACCAGGCCACCAGTTTGTCGCGGTTGCCCGCGTTGACCACCACGCCCAGGGCCGCGTGGTCACCCCACACCTCCGCCGGGCCCGGGGCGCCGTAGACCAGCACGTCGTCCAGCACACCGCCCGCGGGGTTGCACACCAGCCCGTAGCGGATGTGGCCCGCCGGTAGATCCGACACCCGGCGGGTGACCAGCCGGTCGAGGAAAGCCGTGGCGTCCGGGCCGGTGATGGACAGGCGGCCCATGTGCGAGATATCGAAAAGCCCCACGGCTTCGCGGGTCGCGCGGTGTTCTTCGAGGATTGAGGTGTACTGGACCGGCATGGTCCATCCAGAAAAGTCGACCATGCGGCCGCCGTGCGCGGCGTGCCAATCAGTCAGCGGGGTGGTGTGGGCGGGCAAAGGCGGGCTTTCGTGGGCTGGGCGGGAGGGGGGGGCTGGCGGCCGTGCGCGGCGCGGGTTGCTAGGCTCTGCCGCGATTGCCCGCGCGGGCGGTTTTGGCGGTCGGAAACAGCTTTCCGCAAGTGGAAAAGGGTGTTTCCGGTCGATCGACGGGCAGTGTAGATCGCCGCGTCTTGCCCGGCGACGAGCCGCGGGCAAGACGCCGCTTGTCGCTGTTGTGGGCCGCGGAGTTCGGGCTCGGGTTTGTTAGTGTGCCGCACTTTTTAGTGCCCGAGATATGTTGATGAGCCAGTTTTCTGTGACGTCCGGCGCGGCCTCTGTTCTTGGCGCGGGAGCGCCGCGTGAGCCGGGCCTTGAGGAAGCGTTTGCCCCGCGGCACCACGGCCAGACCGCCGAGGACCTGCGGGCGATGCTCGACACGGTGGGGGCAGCCGACCTGGATGCGCTCATCGACCGTACGGTGCCCGAGGACATCCGCACCCCCGGCCCGCTGCGGCTCCGCGGACTAGACAGTGCGTTGGGTGAGTCCGCCGCGCTGGAGCGTCTGCGGACCTACGCCGACTTGAACCGCCCCGATATCAAATCGTTGATCGGCCAGGGCTACCACGGCACGCGCACCCCCGCGGTGATTCTGCGCAACGTGCTAGAAAACCCGGCCTGGTACACGCCTTACACGCCTTATCAGGCAGAAATCGCGCAGGGCCGGCTGCAGGCGATCCTCAACTTTCAAACCGCAGTGAGCGACTTGACCGGCCTGCCGTTGACGGGCGCGTCGTTGCTGGACGAAGCGACGGCGGCGGCTGAAGCCATGGGCATGTGCCTGGCGGTCACCCGTGGAAACCCCCCGCGTTTCTACGTGGCCCACGACGTTCACCCGCAGACCTTGGCGGTAGTGCGCACCCGCGCCCGCACCCTGGGCGTGGGCGTGACGGTGGGGGCGTGGGAAGACTTCGCCGCCGTGGCCGCCGAGCACTGCGGGGTGCTGGTGCAGACGCCTTCGACTCACGGTCGGGTGGTCGACCCGGCCGACCTGGCCGTGCTGGCCGACGCCGCCCATGCCGCGGGGGCGCTGGTGGTGGCCGCCACCGACCTGCTGGCTTGCTGCCTGACCCCGCCTCCGGGCGCCTGGGGGGCAGACATCGCCGTGGGTTCGGCCCAGCGTTTCGGCGTGCCCATGGGCTACGGCGGGCCGCACGCGGGGTTCTTGTCCACGCACGACAAGCACGCGCGGCGCATGCCCGGCCGCCTCATCGGCCTGTCGCGCGACGCGCACGGCAAGCCGGCGCTGCGCATGGCTCTGCAAACCCGCGAGCAGCACATCCGCCGCGACAAAGCGACCAGCAACATCTGCACTGCCCAGGTGCTGCTCGCCGTCGCTGCAGGTTTCTACGCCGTCTACCACGGTCCGGAGGGCCTGCGGGCGATCGCGCAGGGTATTCACGGGCGGGTGCGGGCGCTGGCCGCCGCGCTGAAGCGCGCCGGGCACACCCTGGAGCACGAAACTTTTTTCGATACGGTCAGTGTGCAGACCGACGACGCGGGCGCGGTGGACCTCCTGGCCCGAGCCCTGGCCGCGGGGTTCAACCTGCGCGACGCCGGGGGCGGGCGGGTGAACATCGCGCTCGACGAAACGGTGACCGACCACGAACTGGACCGTTTGACCCGCGCCCTAGTCGGCGATCTGGCGCCGGTCGGGCGGTCCGCTGATCCCGGCCCGCTGGCTCAAGAAGGTTTTGCCCGCGGGGCGGATTACCTAAACCACCCCGTGTTCACCCAGCATCACACCGAACACGCGCTGCTTCGTTACGCCACCCGGCTGATCGACACCGACTACAGCCTGGTACACGGCATGATCCCCTTGGGCTCGTGCACCATGAAGCTCAATGCCGCGTCGGAGATGCTGCCGATTACCTGGCCCGGGTTCGCCCACCTGCACCCCTTCGCCCCGCGCGACCAGGCCGAAGGCTACCACCGGCTGTTCGACGACCTGGACGCCTGGCTAAGTGAAATCACCGGGTTCGCCAAAGTCAGCCTGCAGCCCAACGCCGGCAGCCAGGGTGAATACGCCGGGCTGCTGGCCATCCGCGCATGGCACCACGCCCGCGGTGACACGCAGCGGGTCCACTGCCTGATCCCGACCAGTGCCCACGGCACCAACCCGGCCTCGGCGGTTATCGCCGGCATGACCGTTGTGCCGGTGCGCTGCCGCGACAACGGCGACATCGACCAGGACCACCTGCGCGAGCAGGCCCGCAAGCACGCCGAGACGCTGAGCTGCCTGATGGTGACCTACCCCTCCACCCACGGGGTGTTTGAGCGCGAGATCCGCGAGATCTGCACGACCATCCACGAAGCCGGTGGGCAGGTCTACCTCGACGGCGCCAACATGAACGCGCAGGTTGGCCTCACCAGCCCCGGGGCGATCGGCGCCGACGTCTGCCACCTGAACCTTCACAAAACCTTCTGCATCCCCCACGGTGGCGGCGGGCCGGGCGTGGGTCCCATCGGCGTGGCCGAGCACCTGGTGCCACACCTGCCGTCCACCGAGCTGTCACCAACCGACACGGACGTCAACCGCGTGTCCGCCGCACCCCACGGCAGCCCCATGGTGCTGCCCATCTCGTGGATGTACCTCGCGATGATGGGGCCCGACGGCGTGACCGAAGCCACGCGGCGGGCCATCCTCAACGCCAACTATATGGCCGTCCGGCTGCGCGGGCACTACGACATCCTCTACACCGGCCCGCAGGGCAACGTCGCCCACGAGTTCATCGTCGACTGCCGGCCCTTCGACGCCGCGGCGGGCGTCACCATCGAAGACATCGCCAAGCGGCTGATCGACTACGGCTTCCACGCCCCGACGATGAGCTGGCCCGTGGCCGGCACCCTGATGATCGAGCCCACCGAGAGCGAACCGAAGGCAGAGCTTGACCGCTTCTGCGACGCGATGATCGGGATCCGCAACGAGATCCGCAAGATCGAAAAAGGCCAGTGGCCGCGCGACGACAACCCCCTGAAACAAGCCCCACACCCCGCGTTGGTCGTCACCGCCGACAACTGGGACCACCCGTACCCCCGCTCGGTCGCCGCCTACCCCGCAGCGGGCCAAGACCAGCCGGGCCGCAAGTTCTGGCCCGCGGTCGCCCGGCTCGATAACCCCTTTGGCGACCGCAACCTGGTGTGCTCCTGCCCGCCGATGAACGCGGTCTAAGCTGTCACCGAACCGGGGCGTACCGCCGCCCTCGGGCCCGGCGGCGTTCGGCCGGGCCGCAGGGGGATCTGCTACGATGTCACGTCCGACCGGCGGCCGCCGCGGCATCCTGCCGCTGACCCCGTCACGGACCCCAACCAAGCAGCTAAACGTGGAGCTGCGACCCGGTTATGTCGACGCCCGTCGGCCCGGGAGAACCTCCCCCACGACAGGACTCTCTCTCTTGGTTAACCACAACCTCATCGCGTCGCTCAGCATCGAAGACATGGAAGCCGAGGCCATGGTGGCCGAGGCCCTGGGCCAGGAAGTCGCCGACGGCGACATGGAAGGCCTGCTGGTCGAAGCCATCGGCGACTTCAGCAACGGCTCGATCCTCCAGGGCAAGATCATCGGCCGCGCCGGCGACGACTTCCTGGTCGATGTCGGCCTGAAGAGCGAAGGCATCCTCGACAAGCACGAGTTCGACGACCCCAAAGACGTCGAAATCGGCGACACCGTCGAGGTGCTGCTCGAAGACGTCGAAGGCGGCACCGTCATGGTGTCCAAGCGCAAGGCCGACCGCATCCGCGGCTGGGAAAAGCTCATCTCCGAGAAGGGCGAAGAAGACGTTGTCGAAGGCAAGGTCATGCGCAAGATCAAGGGCGGCCTGCTGGTCGACATCGGCGTGCCGGTCTTCCTGCCCGCCAGCCAGGTCGACGTGCGCCGCCCGCAAGACATCGGCATCTACATCGGCCAGACCATCGAGAGCCAGATCCTCAAGATCGACACCGAGCGACGCAACATCGTCATCTCGCGCCGCAAGCTTATCGAAGACCGCCGAGCCATCCTCCGTAAAGACCTGCTCGAGAAGGTCAAGGTCGGCGACATCGTCGAAGGCACCGTCAAGAACATCGCCGACTTCGGGGCGTTTGTGGACCTGGGCGGCATCGACGGCCTGCTGCACATCACCGACATGAGCTGGGGCCGGGTCAACCACCCCAGCGACATGGTGAAGATCGAGCAGAAGCTCGAAGTCAAGATCCTCAACATCGACTTCGAAAAAGAGAAGATCGCCCTGGGCCTGAAGCAGAAGGACGCTTCGCCGTGGGAAGATATCGAGCGCAAGTACCCGCCCAACACCCGCCTCAAGGGCGAGGTCACCAACATCATGAGCTACGGCGCGTTCGTGAAGCTCGAAGAAGGGGTCGAAGGCCTGGTGCACATCAGCGAGATGAGCTGGACCAAGCGCATCAACCACCCCAGCGAGCTGGTGAGCATCGGTGAAGAAGCCGAAGTCGTCATCCTCGACTTCAACAAAGACAAGCAAGAAATCAGCCTCGGCATGAAGCAGACCGAGGTCAACCCCTGGGAGCTGGTCGCCGACAAATACCCCCCCGGAACCGTCATCGAGGGCAAGGTCCGCAACCTCGCCAGCTACGGCGCGTTCGTCGAGATCGAGCCGGGCATCGACGGCCTGCTGCACGTCAGCGACCTGTCGTGGACCAAGAAGATCGGCCACCCCAACGAAGTCCTCAAGAAGGGCGACGACCAGCGCTGCGTCGTGCTCGAAGTCGATCGCCAGAAGCAGCGGGTCGCCCTGGGCCTCAAGCAGCTCAGCGAAGACCCTTGGACCGAAGCGATCCCCACCCACTACCAGCCGGGCATGATCGTCATGGGCAAGGTCACCAAGATCACCAACTTCGGCGTCTTCGTCGAGCTGGAAGACGACCTGGAAGGGCTCCTTCACATCAGCGAACTTGCCGACCACAAGGTCGAAAACCCCACCGACGTGGTGCAGCAAGACCAAGAGATCGAAGTCAAGATCCTCCGCGTGGACCTGGACGACCGCAAGATCGGCCTGAGCCTCAAGCGGGCCATGTGGACCAGCGAGCAAGACGCCGCCGCCGAACGCAAAGAACGCCCCGCCCAGCAAGGCCAAGGCGGCATGGGCGGTCTTGGCGCCGGTGGCCACCTGGGCACCGACAAGATCACCTTCGGCGAAGGCGGCGCCTCCACGCCCGAGTAAGGCTGCCGCGGTCGGGGGAAGCCCCGGCCAACGAAAACCCGTCACTAAAACTAGCCGCGGACCCGTAAGGGGCCGCGGTTTTTTTGGCTGCGGGTCGGCGAGGCTCCGCGATCATCTGCCCCGCGACTTTTCAGACGCCGACATCTAGTTCGGTGTCCGATTGCCCCCGACACAGGGTGTGATTCGATGTCTCGCCTGTTCGCAGGGCGGCAAACGCCCGACTGGCCGGCTTCCGCGGCGTGAGCGACGCGGGACGCTAACCCATCGCCGGCAAGTTCAGCGCGATCCACGCGGCCTGCGACTCGGCGGGATGCACCGACGGGCCCACGTGCCCGGCGATCTTTTGCTGGGCCCGCACCGCCGAGCGGCTGACCATCTTGTGCGCGATGGGGTCCGCGTCGGTGACGCCCATCCGCTGCATCAGGGCCCTGGTCTTTTCGCCGCCGAACATCTGCATCAGCGGGTCGTCCAGCGACGCGTGGTGGGTCGGTGTGGGCGAGCCCAGCCGGGCCGCCAGCGCATCGACCCGCTCGCCATGTCCCGGCAGGCAGTGCGGCTCGACCACGTGCCACCGCGGCCCGGCCCGCGGCCACGTCCGCCGCCGCCCGCGCGTCCTCCGCACCGGTCTCCGTGGGCACCTGCTCGCTGTGCAGCAGCCACACCGGCCCCTTCGGCCCCGCCGTCGCCTCCCGCAGACCGCGGGCAATGGTCTCGTCCGGGGTCGGGGTGTCCAGCAGCAACCACGCGAGTCCTAGGGCGTCCAACTGTTCAGTCCACCACGCCGCCGTTGCACTGAAGTGAACCACCAAGCACGACCCCCGCGTGATCAGCGACGTCGTTAAGCACCGCCTGCACCACCCCCGCCGCGCGGGCCTGGTGGTGCATCCACACCGAGAACAGCGGGGCGGGCGGGGTGCGGCGCGAAGTGAAAGGCCAGATCATCAGGAAATCTCAACGTGCGAAGGGAATCGCCGACGCGGCGCTTGAGCCGATATTAGCGGTGCGGTTTACCCGTGAGCGTACGCCTCGCGTTGTTTTCAAGCATCTGCCGGTACAGCCCGTTTTTCCGTCCACGCGGCGGTCAGAAACCAATCGATATCGGCGTCCCACGCCACCGTTGCAGGAGAATCGGTCGGGTCACGACATCATCAGTCAATAATGGTTGATGACGACCGCCTTAACCCCCTGCCCTCGTCCCCTGCCCCGCCCGCTCCGCTACGACTTCCCGTTCACGCTTCACAACGTCACCAGCCGCGGCGACAACCGTGGCAAGATCGTCTGGGACGACGACGACCGGGCCAAGCGGCTGGACTGGCTGGCGCGGACGGTCGAGCAGCAGGGCTGGGTGCTTCATGCCTTCTGCCGGGCTGTGGCCGGTCGGGCGGCGGGTGGACGGTGCGGACCGTGCGTTGGCGGCGGTGCTTTGCCGCCGAGGCTTTCGGTGTTCGGTGACCGAGGTGGCCCGTGCTTTGGGGTATCGTGGGTCGTCAAGCGTGTCGAACGCGGTCCGACGGGTGGAGACGAGCGATGCGTTGACCCGGGCGTATCGAAGGTTGTTGCGGGCCGTGCAGAGTGGAGTGGCTTCTAATGACTGATGATGTCGTGACCCCAGGCTTCCCCCCCAAAATCGGCGGCAGTGCCACCGACGGCTTCTCCATCGCCGTCAACACCTGGAACACCAACAACCGCCGCCTAACCATCAACACCGCCAACGGCACCAGCAACCTCAGCGGAAGCTCGGCCGACGGCGTCGTGTCGCTAGACACCTGGCACCACCTCACCGCCGTGATGGACCGCGCCGGCGGAAACGCCAAGCTCTATCTCGACGGCCAGCTGCAGGTCAACGTCCCCATCCGTACCCTACGACCGCCTGCTCAGTGCCGCCGAAGCCCAGGCCCTGGCCAGCGACGTGCCGGCGCAGCCCACCCTAGTGCTCAGCGCCCCCGACACCGACCGCTTCACCTACGACCGTGCCAGCCGCCTGCTCACCGCCGACAGCGAGCGTTACGACAACCAAGTCGCC
>CALLPP010000067.1 GCA_938015655.1 uncultured Algisphaera sp. | reverse complement strand
TCGTCGTTGGCGAATCCGGCGGCACCCCGGTCTACGTCCGCGACGTCGCCAGCGTGGGCATCGCCAAAGAAGTCCGCTACGGCTCGGCCAGCTTCAACGGCGAAGAGGCCGTCATCGGCACCGCGCTCATGCTCATCGGCGCCAATAGCCAGGCCGTCGCGGCCGAAGTGGGCGCCCGCCTCAATGAAATCAACCAAACCCTCCCGCCGGACATCCAGGCCCGCACCGTGTTGGACCGCACCAAGCTGGTTAAAAAAACTATCGCCACCGTCGAGCACAACCTGTTTTTCGGGGCTGCGTTGGTTATCGCGGTGCTCTTCGCCCTGCTGGGTAACCTGCGGGCCGCGCTCATCACCGCGATGGCCATCCCGCTGTCCATGTTGCTCACAGCCACCGGCATGGTGCAGGCGGGCATCAGCGCCAACCTGCTCTCCCTGGGCGCCATCGACTTTGGCATCATCATCGACGGCTCGGTCATCATCGTCGAGAACTGCGTCCGCAGGCTGGCCGAGCGCCAGAACGAGCTGGGACGCAAGCTCACGCTACGCGAGCGCATGCAGGTCACCTACGAAGCGAGTAAACAAGTCCGCAAAGCCACGGCCTTCGGCGAGGCGATCATCATCACCGTCTATCTGCCGATCCTGTTCCTGACCGGCGTCGAGGGCAAGATGTTCACCCCCATGGCCGCCACGGTCATTTTCGCCCTGGTAGGGGCGTTCATCCTCTCGCTCACCTTCATCCCCGCCGCCGTGGCCATCTTTATGGCCGGCAAGGTCAGCGAGAAAGAAGTCTTCCTGCTCCGCTG
Source organism: uncultured Algisphaera sp. (assembly GCA_938015655.1). GTDB lineage: Bacteria > Planctomycetota > Phycisphaerae > Phycisphaerales > Phycisphaeraceae > Algisphaera. The sequence goes on along the minus strand of CALLPP010000067.1, from coordinate 3,512 downwards.
GGCCAAGAACGCCTACGCCCCGGTCGTGCGGGCCGCCGTCCGCCTGCGCTGGGCCGTCGCCGCCACCGCGCTAGTGGTCTTCGTGCTGTCGCTGGTCCTGTTTACCCGGCTGGGCCAGGAGTTCGTGCCCCAGCTCGACGAGGGCGATATCGCCATGCACGCCATGCGCATCCCCAGCACCTCGCTGTCCAGCTCGCAGGAGAACCAGACAATGCTGGAGAAGAAGATCGCCGCCATCCCCGAGGTGCAGTACGTCTTCAGCAAGACCGGCACCGCCGAGATGGCCTCGGACCCAATGGCGCCCAGCGTCAGCGACAACTTCCTCATCCTGCACGAGACCGAAGACTGGCGGCCGATCGCCGAGCTGGAAGCCGAGGCCGAGCGTCACGAAGCCCAGATGCCCGCGGACCCGCACGACGGCCACGCCGGCCACGGAGACGAGTCCGGCCACGGCGATGCCCACGCCCACGGGAAAGGCGGCAACTTCTCCGACCACAAGAACGCCCTGCTCCGTCTCGTCCGGTCCGTCATCGCCACCGTGCCTGGCAATAACTACGAGATCACCCAGCCCATCGAACTGCGTTTCAACGAGCTAATCTCCGGCGTCCGCAGCGACGTGGCCGTCAAGGTCTTCGGCGACGAGTTCGACGTCATGCTGCCTGCGGCCAACGCCATCGCGGCGGTGTTGCAAGACATCCCCGGCGCCTCGGACGTCAAGGTAGAGCAGACCGAAGGCCTGCCCGTGCTCGACGTGCAGATCGACCGGGCCGCCATCGCCCGTCTAGGCCTGAACGTAAAGGAAGTGCAGGACTTGGTCGCCGCCGCCGTGGGCGGCCGCGAAACCGGCATGATCTTTGAGGGCGACCGCCGGTTCGACCTCATCGTCCGCCTGCCCGAGCGCCTCCGCGGCGACGTGCAGGCCCTGGCCAACCTACCGGTCCCGCTGCCGTCCCACGGTGAAGCGGAGATGGCGATGTACACCACATCCACCGCCAGCGGCAGCATCGCCCCACCTGCTGCCGCCCCCTTCGTGCCACTGGGCGACATCGCCACGCTGAGCGTCGCCGAAGGCATCAACCAGGTCAGCCGCGAGAACGGCAAGCGTCGCGTCGTCGTGCAGGCCAACGTCCGCGGCCGCGATATCGGCAGTTTTGTCGAAGAAGCCCGGGCCGCCATCGCCCAGGCCGCCCCGCCGCCGCCGGGCACCTATCTCACCTGGGGCGGCCAGTTCGAAAACCTCGAACGCGCCCGCACCCGGCTGCTGATCGTGGTGCCGGTGTGCTTCTCCCTCATCTTCCTGCTGCTGTTCACGACGTTCAACAGCGTCAAGTACGCCCTCATGGTCTTCACATGCGTGCCCTTGGCCCTCACCGGCGGCATCGTGGCCCTGTGGTTGCGGGGCATGCCCTTCAGCATCTCCGCGGCCGTTGGCTTCATCGCGCTTTCGGGCGTGGCGGTGCTCAACGGGCTGGTCATGGTCACCTTCATCAACGAGCGCCGTCTCGAAGGCGCCGAGCTGGAAGACGCCATCATCCAAGGCAGCATCATCCGCCTGCGACCGGTCCTCATGACCGCCTTGGTCGCCGCCCTGGGCTTCGTGCCCATGGCTATCGCCACTGGCGCAGGAGCCGAGGTGCAGAAGCCCCTGGCCACCGTCGTCATCGGCGGCATCGTCAGCGCCACGCTTCTGACGCTGGTCGTCCTACCCGCGATCTACCGCATCTGGAACCGTCCCGGCGTGCCCATGGCCGCGTCCGAGCCGGTGCATATCTAAGAACAAGCACGCGGCCTCAGCGGTATCGATCCCGCAGCGCCTCGTAGTGGGCGTAGATCTCCGGGTCTTCTTTGAGGTCGCACAGCGGCCGCAGGTTGGCCTCGATCTGCGCGAAATCCAGCCGGCCCTGCTGCCGGATCAAGACGCCTTCCACGTCGCGCCAGTCGATCGCCCGGGCGGCGAAGGCCTCGCGCATCGAGCGGGTGATGGCGCCCAACTCGAACTCGGCCGCCGCCAACGACACGTCCAACTAAACGCCGCTGACCGGATCACGCAGCAGGGGCACGCGGGCGATTTTTGCTTTCTCCAGGCTGTTCTCTTACCGGAACGCAAAGCCCTGCTGTTCACACTCACCACCCCACTCTGCGTCCGCCGGCGGCACGTGGCGTGATCGTCAATGGGCCCGATATCGCAGCCCTCGAATCAAGCGCGCACGTCGACGATCTAAACCGGGAACGGTTTGTCCGCGATGGCCAGATCCAGAAACTCCAAGATCTCCGCCCCGCCGCCGGGATAGACCAGTTCGCCTAGTTCGGCGAGGCGCTGACGATCGATGGCGTGCTGAGCGGGCACGAAGAGGTTACGCAGGTCACCGGCATCAAAGGCCTTTTTGGCCAGACGCCGGTTCGGCGAAACCAACGCCGCAAACTTACTTGCACACGCGGCTTCCAGGACGGGAACGCGGTGGCCCGTGCTGGGCTCGACACGGTGATGCGTTTCTAAGATCGCCTCGTAGCACGCGTCGTTCGGCAGCATCAGGTCGATGACGGGCTTGGTCTCGCCGGTGAGATCCACCTCGCCCGGGTCGCGGAAACGGATGACCACGGGTGTGCGGTCCACGATCAGCGCCGGCCAACGCGACTGGATCGCGGCGATGGCCGCCTCGATCTCGTCCTCGGCGACCAGCACATCGACATCCTGCGTCGCCCGCGGCTCGGCGAGGTAGCCGACGTAGCCGTAGAGCCCCATCAGTACCCACCGCCGGATGCCGGCCTTCGTCAACGTGTCGAGAACGGCTTGCGGTTCCACGTGCAGACTCCGGGGGCGGTGGGCTCGGCGGTAGCCGCGGACGATATCGACGGAGGTCTGCACGCCGCGGGCGTGGCCGACCGGACGGGTCGGCGCACCCCGGTCGTGGCTCCAGTCGGTGATGTCGGGCCGGGCCTTGGCCCGGGCCGCGCGGATGAGCCGATTGCGGCGGGCGGTACGGGATTCGGCGGGGTTGGCGGACATAGCGCCTTAAAGTTTACCGCGCACGGGGGCTCTGAAACTTATCACCAACCTGCCTGCTTCTTTCGTTTCAGAGGTGCCCGCATGCCAAACAAGCTGCCGGCGGCTTGCGTCAGATGGCGGCCAACACGGACTTCGCCGCCACCGGCGACCCAGCCGACGCGCCGGTGGTGCCGTGACCCGCCCCTGGATGAGCCGCCGGCGTATGCGGCCAGCGCACCGGCCGACGGCATCATGCACGTCACCGGTACCGGTCACGCAGCGCCTCGTACTGCGCGTAGATCTCCGGATCTTCCTTCAGATCACACAGCGGCCGCAGGTTGACCTCGATCTGCGCGAAATCCAGCCGGCCCTGCTGCCGGATCAAGATGCCTTCCACGTCGCGCCAGTCGATCGCCCGGGCGGCGAAGGCCTTGTAGACGATCAGGTCTTCGGCGCTGCAGATCCGTAGATCAACGCCCGGAGCAAAAGGATGACGCGACGACCGGGCGATGGCGTCGAACTCGAA
>CALLPP010000066.1 GCA_938015655.1 uncultured Algisphaera sp. | reverse complement strand
AGCGGCTTGTTTGCGGACCGCGTGATCGGGGTCGCGGGCCAGGTGGTCGAGGGTGGGCGCGTCGGCGTCGCGGTGGCGGGCCAGCAGCCGGCGGGCCCACGGGCCGTGGTTGCGCAGGCTCTGGGCGTCGTGGGCGGTGAGGGGGCCCGACGGGCCGTAGCCTTGGCCGTCGGGCGTCGCACCGGCGCGGACCAGCAAATCGCGGAAGGCTGCCGGGAAGGCCCGGTGGCCCGCGGCGGCTTCGCGCAGCAGCGGGTCGGCGTCGGTGGCCAGTTGGGCCAGGGTGGCGGCCGGGGTGGCGGGGTGGCGCGCCGCGAGCTGACGGCCCCAGCCTCCTTGGTTTGCCAGTTGGGCGAGTGTTTGGGGCGCCAGGCCCGGATCGGGGGGGGCGAACGCGTCCAGGCCCGCCGTGCTGCCGGCGGCGACCATTTGCTGGCGCTGAGCGTCGGAGAAGCCGGGGTGCCGGGCGACCACGCACCGCACGGCCCAGGTGCCGTCGCAGGCCATGCGGCTGAGAAGCGCGGCGGGCGCGGCGGGGTGAGCGGCGACCGCGGCCCGCAGCCGCACGTCCGGATCGTCAGAGAGCCGCGTCAGCACGTCGGGCGGGGTGTGGGGGTGGCTCGCCAAACCCGTGCGCAGCCCCGGGCCGTCGAGGGTGGCCAAACGAGCGAGTAGTTCGGCCGGGCAAGCGGGGTTGTGCGCCAGGCCGGCGCGGACCTCCCAGTGATCGTCGTTGGCCAGTTGGTCCAGCAGGGTCCGCGGTGCGGCGGGGTGGCGCGCCGCCAGCCGCACGCCAAAAGGCCCGGTGGCAATCAGGGCATCGAAGTCCGGGGCCGCGGCGCCGGCGGGCACGTCGCCGAAGCCGCGAAGGTCGTCGGTGGCCCCGGCTTCGATCAGCCGGGTGCGGGTGGTGACCGGGGTGTCGGGGTGCAGCGCGGCGGCGGCACGGACGTCCGAGTCATGATCCGCCGCCAGCCGGGCGAGCGTGGTGGGGGGGGTGTGGGGGTGGCGGGCGGCGTCGCGCCGGATCGCGGGCACCGCGTCGCCGGCCAGGTCTGCCAAGACCGAGCCCGGGCAGGCCGGATGCCGGGCGGCCAGGCGTCGTGCCCACTCGTCCAGGGTGGCCAGCGTCGCTAGTTCGCCGGGTTGAATCGTGCCGCGTGGCGGCCTCAGGCCTGCGAGGTCTGGGGTGGCGCCGGCCCTCAACAGAAGCTCCCGCGGGGCGGAGGGCGTGCTGGGGTTGGCGGCGGCGGCCCGGCGGACGTGCAGGTTGCTGTCGGTCAGAAGCCGGGCGAGTGCCGCCGGCGTGGTGTGGGGGTCGGCGGCTTGTTGTTGGCGCAGGCCCGCGGAGACGGGGGATGCTGGCGTGGCGGTGTGTTTGATCGGCATTAGTTAGGTTGTGTTGGAATACGTCAAAGCCGCCAACACTATCCGCCACGCCGAAGACGGGCGCCCGTATACTATCTGAGAGATATAAAACTTGAAGTGGCGAGGTTCCGGGCAGCAGTCAAAATAGTTGAAGTTTTATGAAACGGCATTTAATTATTCCTGTGGTGCTGTCGGCTACTTTGCTCGCGGCGCTGGTTCTGCAGCCCGGTGCGGACCACGGCAGCGACTGGCTGCATTTTCTGGGGCGGTTCCACCCGCTGGTTCTCCACTTGCCCATCGGCGCGCTGCTGCTGCTGGGGCTTCTGGAGGCGCTGCACATGGTCCGCAAGGGGTGGAACCTGGACGTGGCGTGTCGCGTCGTTCTCTGGGCCTCGGTGCTCAGCGCCGTGCCGGCGGTTCTGGCCGGGTTTTTGTTGGCGTCGGGAGGCGGCTACGGCGAGGCGTTGTTAGCGCGGCACCAGTGGCTGGGGTGGGCCACGGCCTTGCTGGCGGTTTGGCTGCTTTATGTGCGCCGGGTGAGTGTGCTTAGGCCGCGGATAATCTGGCTGTACCGTCCGCTGCTGGTGATCAACGTGGCCTTGCTTTCCTTGGCGGGCCATTTTGGGGGCTCGCTCACCCACGGGTCGGACTACCTGACAGCCCGCATGCCCGCCGAGCTGAAACGCCACCTGGGCATCGGTCCGGTGCCGCTGGCCGGGGCCGGGAGCACGCTGGAAAAGGTGTCGGCCGTTGACTCGCCCATCGATCACGAGGGGTTTGTGGCACATGTGCAGCCGACCATGAAGCAGTTCTGCTACAGCTGCCACAACGCGGACAAGCAGCAAGGCAACATCCGCCTGGACACGCTGGATTGGGACCTGGTGAACGGGCCCCATGCGGAGAGCTGGCGGACGGTGTTGGACGTGCTGAACGCTGGTGAGATGCCGCCCGAGGGGCGGTCTCAGCCCTCGGCCGAGCAGCGCCGCAAGATGGTCGACTGGATGACCCAGTCGTTGGCGGTGGCGGCCAAAGCGCGGCGCGGCGAATCGCAGTTGGCGTTTCGACGGTTGACCCGGGCCCAGTACACCCATTCGCTGAACGAACTGCTGGGGCTGCCGATCGACTTTGGCGCTCAGCTGCCCCCGGATGCCAAGTCGGAAATGGGCTTTACCAACAGCGCCCAGACACTCGCCACCTCGCCGCTGCATGTGGAGTATTACCAGCAGATCGCCCGCGAAGCACTCGACAAGGCGGTGATGACCGGAGACAAGCCTGTGCCCAAGCGTTATCGCACCACGCTGGGGCGCGGCGTGGGCAAGGACAAGCCGGGGGGCGAGTTCAACGCGTTTCAGGCGGTGGTCGTGTCGTCGAACGACTTCCGCACCGACGTGTTGGACGCCGCGGGCGAGCCGATGTCTGGCCCCGAGGCGCAAGCGGTGCAGGCCAAGATCGGGGTGGACATGCGCGGCTCCGCATCGGACCGCTTCAGTGTTCTGGACCGGGGCATCAACCTCTACGGAGCGCTGCCCCATCGTGAGAGGCGGCCCAAGTCTTGGCAGGGCCCGTCGCCGAACTTGAAGCTATTGATTAAAGATGTTTTCCCGGAGGAGGGGCCGTTTGCCCTGCGGGTGAAGGCGTCGCGGGGGGTGTTTACGCCGGCGGCTCAAGAAGGCTTTGTGAGTTTGCGTGATCCCGAGCCCGCGGCGGTTCGCGAGGACACGCTGGTGGTGCGTGCAGAGGATTACCTGCGGGTTGAAAACCTGGAAATGCGCGACGGCTGGCTGATGCCCGTGGATGTCGCGGCCAAGGCCCAGGCGATGTACCACCTGGAGGTGCCGCGCCGCGGGTTTTACCAGCTCGATTTCGTGCATCCCTATGCGGGGCAGGATGCCATGCCGTCGTACGAGTTTCGTTTTGATTATCGCTACCGCAAGCAAGAACGGTTGAATCTGTCCGAAGATCTGGCGGACCGCGACGAAATCACCCAGGCGGTTAGCTTGGTGTACCTGCGTGAAAAGACCTACACGCTGCATGTGGGCGGGCCTTTTTTCGTGGGGTTTCGTGAAGCGCGGTTGACCCCGTTGCCCGAAGCCCATGCGGCCTACCGCTCACTCATGAAAGAAGCAGAGAAGAACCGTACGGCTTTTGCCGACGATATCCCGCTGCTGCGGGCCTTCGCCGGTACGCGGACCGACGACGGGATGGACTACCTGACGTTCGATTCCTCCCGCACGGTCGAGGCGCCCCCCGGGGAGCCGGCGACCTACGAGTTCACCGGCTACTTGGAGAATCTGCCCACGCCGGTGTTGGATCTCAACGCGACCGCCCCGTCGTCGAACATGATGATTTTGGGGATGTGGAACGACTATATGGTGAAGCGCAACGGCCGCTCGGGACCGCCGCTGACCATCCATTCAGTCGAACTGGAGGCGCCGTTCTACCCCCAGTGGCCGCCGGCCAGCCACAAGCAGATTTTCTTTGATTCGCCGCTGCAAAATGACGAGGACGCCTACACGCGTGAGGTGCTGACGAAGTTTGCGCAGCGGGCCTTCCGCCGCGAACTGGACCCGGGCGAGGTAGACGTTTATGTGGACTTCTGGCGCAACATCCGTGACGGTTTTGACCGCAACGAAGACGCCGTCAAGGAAGTGCTGGTGGCTATTTTGTGCTCGCCTCATTTTCTGTACGTGTTTGAGCCGGAAGCCGAGCCCGGCGATGCAGACGCTCACCCGGGGATCGATCCCCATCACCTCGCGTCTCGGATGGCTTACTTCTTGTGGGATTCGCCGCCCGACGCTGATTTGAGCCGGCTGGCCCAGGCCGGCACCCTGCACCAGCAGCTTGACGCCCAGGTCGATCGCATGGTGGAAAACCCGAAAATCTGGCGCATGATTGAACGCTTTGGCGAGGAGTGGCTGCGGGTTGATCGTCTGCGCGACATCAATATTGATTCGCAGGTGCACCCAGAATTCACGCGTTTTGTGAAGGCCGACATGGCCGCGGAGACCTACCATTTTCTGCACGAGGTGTTGCTGCATGATTTGAGCATCATGAACTTGATCGACTCGGACTTTGCGATGTTGAATCAGAACCTGGCGGAGTTTTATGGGGTCGATGGGGTCAAAGGCCCGGCGTTTCGTCGTGTGGCCTTGGACCGGTCCCTGCACCGCGGAGGGCTGTTGTCGCAGGGCGCGTTCTTAACCGGGCATTCGGACGGGACCGACAGCCACCCGATCAAGCGGGCGGTGTGGGTGAAAGAAAAAATCCTTGGTGACCCGCCTCCGCCGGCGCCTCCGAACGTGCCGGAGCTGGACCCCGACACCCCGGGTTTCGAAAAACTGACCCTCAAAGAGCAGTTGGAGCTGCACCGCAACAAAGCGTCGTGTGTGGACTGCCACCTAAAAATCGACCCGTACGGTGTGGTTTTTGAAAACTACGACGCGGTGGGCCGGTTGCGTGAGACCATCCAGGCGCGCGGGCAGCGTCAGGAACAAGGGATCGATTCCAGCGTGGTGCTGCCCGACGGCATCGAGGTGCGCGGTGTTGCGGGAATCAAAAACTACGTGCAGATGGTCAAACGCGACCAATTCACCCGGTCGCTGGTTGAACACCTGTTCGCCTATGCGGTGGGACGGGACATTACTTTTGCCGATGAAGAGGAAGTTCAGAACATTGTGAAGGCAGTTAAAGCCGACGGTTCTAGATTCCGCTCGGTCATCAGGGGCATTGTTTCGAGTCCTTCGTTTACCCACTAGCACTTGCTTTAACGACCAACTTTAGGAGAGTTCAATGTCACGCAAGCCTTGGCATTTAAATCGGCGCACCTTTCTAAAAGGGGTGGGGGTGTCGTGCATGCTGCCGTATCTGGAATGCATGGCGGGTGCGAGCGCGGCGGTAAGCACGCCGGGGCAGGCCCCCAAGCGGCTGTGCTTTGTGTACTTTCCCAACGGCGTGGGCTTGCCGCCGGAAGACAGCCCCCACCACCGTGACTGGAGCTGGTTTCCCCGTGGCGAGGGCGAGGACTACGCCCTGAGCAAGACGTTGGAGCCGCTGGAGCCTTATCGCAAGAAGATTTCGGTGCTCGGGGGCCTGAGCCACCCCAACAGTCGCAGCGTTCTGGGCCATATCGCCGGTGATACGTGGCTGACCGGCGGCGACCTGCGCGGCAGCCGGTATCTGAATCAGATTTCTGTGGATCAGGTTGCGGCGCGGCACCTCAGTCCGTTGACCCGTTATCCCTCGTTTACTTTATCGACCGACGGTGGGGTGGGGTACAAGTCGCGGGTGACGACGCTATCGTTTGATTTGAACGGCAACCCGATGCCCTCGGAGCACCGGCAGCGGGATATCTTTGAGCGGTATTTTTCGACCAATGGGGCGGGCGCGTCGGCGCAGCGTCGCCGCAGCCTCAAGCGGGGCCAGAAGATCGTGGATCTGGTGCTGCAAGACAGCAAGCGGGTGTCGCGACGTCTGGGCCGGCACGACCGCGCGAAGATGGACGAGTACATGACGTCGCTCAACAGCGTTGAGCAGCAGCTTCAGCGTAACGAAAAGTGGTTGGATATCCCGCTGCGGGAGTTCGACGCGGCGGATCTGAATCTGGCGGTGGACGCGAAGGTGGACCCCGAAGCCTATCTGCGGTCGACCTTCGACCTGATGGTGCTGGGGTATCAGATGGACCTGACGCGGGTGATGACGTTCATGATGGCCCGCGAGGACGGCATGGGGTTTGGCGAGAATTTCCCGACCTTGGCGCTGGGCATCAATAAGGGCCACCACAAGATCTCGCACGATAAGACCGAAAACCATTGGGAAGAGTGGGGGCGCTACGACCGGTGGCTGACCGCCCAGTTCGCGTACTTCATCGACAAGATGAAAAACACCCACGACGAGTACGGCCCGCTGCTGGACAACACGCTGACGCTCTACGGCAGCGCGTGCAGCAACACGCATAACGCCCGGAACTATCCCTTGGTGCTGGCCGGCGGCGAGAACCTGGGGGCCCAGCACGGCGCGTACACGGTGTTTGATGAGAAGCACGTGCCGCTGTCTAATCTTTTTGTCAGTATGTTGAACGCGGTGGGCGTGCCCACGGTGGCTTTTGCCGACAGCAATGGTCCGTTACCCTCGGTGCTGATGTGACTCTGAAAAGGCGCCGCCGGCGGTGGGCCTGACCTCTCTATCCCCCCTTCGCTTCTGGGACGACCGACCTTATGAAGAACTTCTCTGCCTGCTTGCTCGTTGGTGCCGCTTGTTTTTTAACCGCCTGTGGCGAGCCTGCGGGCGGCAGCGGTGAGACGAACTCGGCCCGGCTGCCGCGGATCGCGGTGGTGCCCAAGGCCGGCGATGTGGAGTTCTGGAAGATGTGTCAGGGCGGGGTGATGAAGGCCGCCAGCGAGGAGACGGGCCACGAGGTGATCTGGCAGCCGCCGGCGATCGCCAACGACCGGTCCGAGCAGATCAAGACGATCCAGAACCTGACGATCAAAAAGGTGGACGCGCTGGCGGTGGCCCCCATTGACGCGACGGACCTGGTGAAGTCGGTGGCCAACGCCCGGGGCAAGGGCATCAAGACGGTGGTGTGGGATTCGGGCCTGACCGACGAGACGGCCTACGGGGCTTTCGTGGCGACGGACAACTTCCAGGGCGGCGTGCTGTGCGCTCGGGCGATGGCCGAGGCGCTGGGCGAGCAGGGCAAGGTGGCGCTGCTGCGCTACGTCGAGGGGTCGCAGAGCACCGAGCAGCGCGAGAACGGGTTCTTGACCGAGATCAAGAAGTTCCCGGGCATCGTGGTGGTGTCGGACTCGCAACGCGGCGGCGACGAGGTGAAGTCGCAAGAGGTCGGGGCCCGGCTGCTGCAGACCCAGGGCGGCGAGCTGGACGGCATCTTCTGCAGCAACCAGACCACGACCGAGGGCATGCTGCTGGCGCTGAGCAAGTCGCCGCACAAGGACACGATCAAGGTGGTGGGGTTTGACTTCAACGCCTACATCGACGCGTCGTTGCGCAGCGGTCTGCTGACGGCGACCGCGGCGCAGGACCCGTTCAACATGGGTTATCTGGCCGTGAAGACCTCGGTGGCGCTGCTGGCCGGCGAGCCGGTGGAGAAGTTGGTGGACACCGGGGTGTCGATCGTGACGCAGGCGAACATCGATGCTCCCGAGATGCAGCAGGTGCTCTTTCCCGACTACAAGGCGTGGCTGCAGGGCGGCGAGTGACGCGGCTGCCGCCCGCTGCCGCGGGCGATGAGCACTGAGCGATGAGCGATCCGATCCTTCACCTCGACGGCGTGCACAAGCGCTTCGGCCCGGTGCACGCCCTGAAGGGTGTGGCGCTGGAGGTGTACGCCGGTGAGGTGCACGCGGTGATCGGTGAGAACGGCGCGGGCAAGAGCACGCTGATGAAGGTGCTCAGCGGCGCCCACCTGCCCAGCGCGGGGCGGATCACGCTGAACGACAAGCCGTACGCCCCGACCTGCCCCATCGACGGCCGGCGGGCGGGGGTGGCGATGATCTACCAGGAGCTGACCCTGGCGCCGGACCTGAGCATCGAAGAGAACATCATGCTGGGGATCGAGGGGCGTCGCTGGGGCTTTGCCCGGGCCAACACCGCGGCGGTCCGCGAGGCGCTGACGCTGCTGGGGCACCCGGACCTGTCGCCGCGCACGCGGGTGGGGTCGCTGAAGATCGGCACCCAGCAGCTGATCGAGATCGCCCGGGCGATCGTGAGCGGGGCGAAGATCATCATCATGGACGAGCCGACCAGCTCGCTGTCGAGCGCCGACACCCGGCGGCTGTTCGAGGTCATCCACACGCTGCGCGGCCGGGGCATCGCGGTGCTGTACATCAGCCATTTCTTGGAGGAAGTGCAGGAGATCGCCGACCGCTACACCATCTTGCGCGACGGCGAGACCTGCGGCACGGGGATGATGGAGGGAGTGACGATCCCGCAGATCATCGAGATGATGGTGGGCCGGTCGCTGGACGAGATGTACCCGAAGGTGGACCACGCGATCGGCGACGTGGTGCTGCGCTGTGCGGGCGTGGCGGGGCGGGCCTTCCCGGTGGACGCGGGCTTCGAGCTGCGGCGCGGCGAGATCTTGGGGGTGTTCGGCCTGGTGGGGGCCGGGCGCTCGGAGATGCTGCGCTGCCTCTTCGGGCTGGACGCGATGGCGGGCGGGTCTGCGGAGCTGGCGTCGGACGCGGCGCTCAAGCCCGGGCACATCACCCCGGGCCGGGCGCTGGCGGCGGGGCTGGATTTTCTGAGCGAAGACCGCAAGCAGGAGGGGCTGGCGCAGAGCATGAGCATCGTGGAGAACACCACGCTCTCGGCCCTGCGCAAAGCGGCGCGGGCGGGCTTCATCGACCTGAAGCAAGACAAGGCGGTGGCGGACGGCTGGGCCGAGCGCCTGGGCGTGAAGTGCCACGCCACGACCGACCCGATCAGCTCGTTGTCGGGCGGCAACCAGCAGAAGGTCGCGATCGGCCGGCTGATGAACCACGACTCGGACATCTTGTTCCTCGACGAGCCGACGCGGGGCATCGACGTGGGCAGCAAATCGGAGATCTACCGGATCATCCAGGAGCTGGCGGCGGCGGGAAAGTCGGTGGTGATCATCAGCTCGTACCTGCCCGAGCTGCAGGGGGTCTGCGACACGCTGGCGGTGATGTACCGCGGCCGGCTGAGCCGGTCGCGCGCGGTCCCGCAGTGGACGGCGCAAGAAATCATGAACTTTGCCACCACCGGCGCGGCCGACTAAGCCCGGACCGCAGGACCCCAGACCCCGGCCGCCGGACCTCCACCCGCCACCGACCATGAAGATCAAGCCTTTCCTCTACCGCGTGCTCCCCTTTGTGGGCCTGATCTTTGTGGTGCTGGTCAGCCTGCTGGCGATCCAGATCAACGACCCCAGCGGCCAGGACGTGGCCAACTTCGTGAGCCTGGACAACATCCGCACCGTGCTGATCCAGACCGTGGTGGTGGGGCTGGCGGCGCTGGGCATGACGCTGGTGATCATCAGCGCGGGCATCGACCTGAGCGTGGGCTCGCAGATCGCCCTGGCGACGGTGGTGTTTGCGGTGGTGGTCAACGGCGGGTCGGTGACGGCCCCGGACGTGGACCGGGCCTCGTGGCTGATGGTGGGGCTGGCGGTGGCGGCGGCGGTGGGGGTGTGCGCGTTGTGCGGGTTCTTCAACGGCTACATCTCGTCGAAGTTCCGCATCGTGCCGTTCATCGTGACCCTGGGCACGATGCTGATCTTTCGCGGGGTGGCCAAGTGGATCGCCGGGGGCGAGGCGGTGCGCACCCCGCCCAACGCGGCCCAGGGGTTCATGGACTACGACGTGCCGGTGCTGGGCATTGGGGTGGGTTTTTACCTATTGATCGCGGCGATTGTGGTGACGGCGGTGCTGCTGCGCCGCACCGTGCTGGGCCGCTACATCTACGCCATCGGGTCCAGCGAGAACACGGCGCGGCTGTGCGGCATCGCGGTGGAAAATCAGAAGGTGCTGATCTATGTGCTGTGCGGGGTGTTCACCGGGCTGGCGGGGGTGATGCAGTACGCGTTTTTGAGTAGCGGCAACCCCACGATCGCCGTGGGGCTGGAGCTGAATATCATCGCGGCGGTGGTGATCGGCGGCGGGTCGCTGAGCGGCGGCTCGGGCTCGGCCATGGGCACATTTATCGGGGCGCTGATCATGTCGATCCTCGGCAGCACCTGCACCATGCTGGGGGCCGAGACCTACGTGCAGGAGATCACCATCGGCACGATCGTGATCGTGGCGGTGGGCATCGACCGGCTGAAGCACCTGGAGCGGTTCAAGGCGTGAGGCGGAGCCGCGGGGTTGCGCCGCCGCGCTGAACTAAGATGCGGCGATGGATGCTGAAGGCGGGGCTGTAGGTGAACCGGCTTGTTTTCCGGTGGAACTGGACCTGCCGGACGTCGACCCGGCCTTGCTGACCGAGGCGGCGGCGGCGGTGGCGGCCGAGGGCTGGGGGCGCTTGGTGCCGCGGAGGCTGCGGGCCACGCGGGTGGACGTGCTGGCGCAGGCCGGCGGGTGGTCTGGCCGGCGGCCCGGCGGGCTGGGGGGGCCTGCGGCGGTGGCGGTGCTGAGCGTGGAGGGGGTGGGGGCCTTTGACTGGACGTGGGAGGGGGCGTTGGCGTTTGCGTTGGTGCAGGAACTGGACGTGGTGCCCGGGGAGCTGGATGCCGAGCAGTTGAACGCGCAGGCGGTGCGGTGGCGGGGGGAGGTGCTGGAGGTGGACGAGGCGGCGGGGCAGGTGTTTGTGGCGCTGCGTGACCCGGCGAACGTGCCGGGGCGCGGGGTGTTTTACGTTCAGCCCTATGACCACCTGAAGGCGCTCGATGCGGTGTACGGGGCGCCGGCGTTTGACCGCGTACGCGGGCGGCTGGGGCCGCGCCTGGCCGCGGCGTGCGGGGGGATCCACCCCCGGGTGGCGGGCCAGCAGCCGGTGGGCGGCGCGCTGCCGGGGTTCGAAGACTGGTGGGGCTGCGGGTGGTCGGTGTTGTGGGGCCCGCCGGGCACGGGCAAGACCTACACCACCGGGCGGCAGGTGGCGGCGGCGCTGCGCGACCCCGGTGAGCGGGTGCTGGTGGTGTCGACGACCCACCGTGCGACGGATGAGGTGGCGCTGTCGGTGGGGGCGGCCTTGCGTGTAGGCGGGCGGGGCGAGCGGGGCGGGGGGGACGACGATGCCTTGCCGGTGAACGTGTGCCGGGTGGGCCGGGGTGGGCGGTACGCCGACTTCGCGGACCGGGGGTTGGCGTGCATGCTGCGCGGCGGGGGCGGGGACGATTTGGCCCAGCAGGACGCGCTGCGCGATCGGCTCTCGGGGTTGCGCGACGGCGAGGACCGGGCGATGCTGCGGCTGGAGCTGAGCGACCTGATGGACGTGCCGGGCGCGGGAACCAGCGGGCCGTTTCTGGACCCGCGGGTGCGCGGGGTGGTGATGACCGTGGCGGGGGCGCTCAACCGCTTGGTGAGCGACGCGGTGCGGGGCATGGCGGAGCGCGACGCGGCGCCGTTTACGACGGTGTTCGTGGACGAGGCGGGGCTGCTGTCCCGGGCGACCGTGGCGGCGTTGTCGCTGCTGGCGGCGCGGCGGGTGGTGCTGGTGGGCGACCCGCGGCAACTGGCGCCGATCAGCAAGGTGGTGCGGCTGCTGCCCACCCGCGAGCAGCGGTGGCTGGCGTCGAGTGGGCTGGCACACCTGGGGCGTCCGGCCCGGGCCCCGCGCGGTGTGCGGGTGCTCAACGAGCAGCGGCGGATGCACCCGGACGTGTGCGCCGCGGTGTCGGCGTATCAGTACGACGGGTTTTTAACCACCGAGGCGACGACGGCGCAGCGGGGTTCCACGCTTTCGCCTGCGCTGGCCGCGCACGGCCGGGCGCTGTGGTGGGTGCTGGACGAAGAGGACGTGCCGCTGGCGGAGGTGCGTGCGCAGCGGGGGCCCGGGCAGCGCAGCTGGGTGCGGCCGCTGACCGCGGCGTTGCTGCAGCGGCTGCTGCGCGACCCGGCGCTGGCGGAGGCCCGGGGCTTGTTCATCTCGCCCTACCGGGCGCAGGCCCAGGCGGTGCACGGGCTGTTGGCCCGGTGGGGCTTGGAAGGCTGGTCGGCGTCTACGGTGCACCGCCAGCAGGGCTCGGAGGCGGACGTGGTGGTGTTCGACACGGTGAACGCGGGCAGCGCGGGGTGGCCCCACGACGAGTGGAAGCGGCTGGTGAACGTGGCCTTGTCGCGGGCCCGGGAGGCGGTGATCGTGCTGGCCAGCCGCGACGAGATGCGCGAGCCTTATCTGGCCCCCTTGCGTGAGCACCTCAAGGCCTCGGTGCTAGTGGACGAAGGCGACGCCCCGCGGTGGCGAGCGGTGGCGGACACCGCGCGTTCGCACGAGCACGGGCGCGTTGCCGAAGCGCGGGCCGGGTACCGCGTTGCGGAGGCACCTGGGTCTGCGGCTGGGGGCCTGGGCGCACAGATTGCGGCCCGGCGTGGGCAGCGGCCAGTACTTTCGCGCGAGCAGCAGCGGCTGGTGGACCTGCCGCTGGACGGCAAGCCGCGGCTGGTGCGCGGGGTGGCGGGCAGCGGCAAGTCGCTGGTGCTGTGCCACTGGCTGGCCAAGACGGTGCGCCGTTTTGAGGAGAGCCGCTGGCCCGACCACGGTGTGGGCCGCGCGGCGCAGGTGTGGGCGGTGTTTGCCAACCGGTCGCTGGAAAGCATGCTGCGCGACGGGGTGGAGTCGGCGTGGCGGGCGGGGGGCACGGACAACCTGTTTGGTGAGCAGGCGTTTCCTTGGGGGCGGGTGAAGCTGCTGCACGTGCGGGAGGTGTTGCGCGAGGTGCTGCCCGCGGGCCTGGGCCGGGCCGAGCTGGAGCGCTTTGACTACGACGCGGCGGCGGAACTGTTTTTGAACACTGAAGCGGGCGGTGACGGAGCGTTGGCGGGGCTGCCGCGGTGTGCGGCGCTGTTCATCGACGAGGCCCAGGACATGGGGCCCGCCACGCTGCGGCTGCTGCTGGCGATGGTGGACCCGTCGGACGCGGGTGACACCAACAGCCGCGCGGCCCACGTGTTTTATGACAACGCGCAGAACATCTACGGGCGTAAGCCCCCGGTGTGGTCGCGTTTTGGGCTGGACATGCGCGGGCGGTCGACGGTGATGAGCGAGAGCTTCCGTTCCACCGGGCCGATCACCGAGCTGGCGGTGAACGTGCGCGAGCGGTTGGTGGACGCGGCGAGCCGGTTGGACTTCAAGGAGTTTGAGCGGCGTGGGCTGGTGAAGACCGAAACCCGCGGCGGGCAGCCGTGGGTGGTGGTGGGGTTTAGCGCCGTGGCCGGGCCGCGGCCGACGTTGACAACGTTCCCGAACCGGCAGAACGAGATCGATGCGGTGGGCCGGCACCTGGAGCGGCTGATCGTGGACGAGGGCGTGAAGCCGTGTGACATCGTGATGCTTTACAACGGCGGTTGGGTGGCCGAGCGGTTAGAAGCGGCGCTGGGGCCGCGGCTGGCCGCGTTGGGGGTGGAGCTGTCGCGGCAGACCAGCCAGGCGTTTGCCCGCCGCGACAACACGCTGTTGCTGACCACCCCCGCGTCGTTCAAAGGCTACGAAGCCGAGGTGGTGTTGATCCCCTGCGCGGACGCTTTTGTGGCACCGGGTCAGGGGGTGCTTGCGGACAGCCTGTACGTGGCGATGACTCGGGCGCGGTCGATTTTATTGATGTACGGGCTGGAATCGGCTGTGGGGGACGCGGGCCGACTGGTGGACGTGTTGCGGGGGTGCTGTGACGTGCAGCGCGTGGCGCCCGGCGGTTAAAGGGCCGCGGTTCGTCGTGGCGTCAGCGCGCCTTAAGGTGGTCGATGAGGTCGTCGGCGGGCTCGAAGCCGGCGAGCTCAACCGGGCGCCGGTCGAGGCTGCTTTGGTACAGCTCGAGCATGGCTGCGGGGTTGGGTGTAGGCGTTCGGCTCGTATTCAGCGGCCGGGGGTTCGCGACGGGTGGGACTGGGCGCGCAGCAGGCCACGGCCGTTGCGCCCGGCACACCGTTCTAGGCGTGGTTGCGGGCGCGGGCGCCGCAGCCGGTTAGGGCGATGCGTGTCGGGGGGTAAGGTGTGGTCATGCGCTCGGTCGGTCGGGGCCGCCGGGCTACCACGGCTCGACCTGGTTGCCGTCGGGGTCGTGGACCCAGGTGAACTGACCGTTGGGATAGGCCTCGGGTCCGTCCACGTCCAGGCCCTGGTCGTGGAGGCGGGTCACGATCGCCCCGAGGTCGTTCACGCGGAAGTTCAGTCGCCTGCCGGGGCGCGGGCGGGCGCATGGATTCAGCGCCGAAGACCGTGGGCCCGGCCTGCTGCCGCCAGGCGGTGGCGCGGGCATCGTCGTTGTGGGTCAGGTCAACGCCCAGGTGCCGGGCGTACCAGGCGTTGGTGGGGTCAGGCTGAGGGCTGTGTAAGAAGAATCCGCCGATACCGGCGACGCGGGGTGGGGCGAGGTCGGTTATCGCGGAGGCTTTCTTTCGAGCTCGCGGGTGTAGGCGGCGTTGGGATTGAGAGATGCAAAAAAACCCTCCGACCGATGGCCGGAGGGTTTTGATTCAGGCTCCCGCGGCTGGACTCGAACCAGCAACCAAGTGATTAACAGTCACCTACTCTACCGATTGAGCTACGCGGGAAACGGCAGGCCGAACAGGGTACCACAGGGATCGGGGGATTCAAGCCGGTGTTGGGGGTGGCGGATGGCGGTGTACGCGGCCACACGCGGCGGTGCTTCTGCTCAGGGCCGGTGGGGCACGATCACAACGTCGTCGGGATGCACCCAGGCCCAGACCGGGCAGTTGGGGGCGTCGAGCCCGGGCGGATTCAGTTCGCAGACGCGCAGGGCCAAGTCGTCGGGGTTGGGCCGGGTTGGTGTCTGGCCCGCGGCGGGGGCCAGGCTCAGGCGATGCTGGGCGATTTGGCCCAAGTAGACGGTGTTCAGCAGCCGGCCGGTCAGGCGGTTGGGTTGGCCTTCGGGGGCCGGGTCGGCCTGCCCTTGGCGGGCGAAGCGGACGGCTTCGGGTCGGATGGAGCAGGCGACGGTCTGGCCCGGGCGGAAGGCGGGGCCCGGTGGGGTGGTGGCGTGCAGGGGGCCCAGCGGCGAGTCGAGCTGAAGGTGGTTGGGGTGGACGGCGGCGACCTTCGCGGCGATGAAGTTGCTGTCGCCCAAAAAGTCGGCGACGAAGCGCGAGGCGGGCTGCTTGTAGAGGGTGCGCGGCGGGCCGGACTGCACGAGCTTGCCGTGGTTGAGCACCGCGATGCCGTCGGCCATGCTGAGCGCTTCGTCCTGGTCGTGGGTGACATAGAGGGCGGTGATGGAGGCCTGCTTGCAAACCTGCCGGATGTTGGCCCGCATGGTGAGCCGCAGTTTGGCGTCGAGGTTGGACAGGGGTTCGTCCAGCAGCAACACCGTGGGCTGGATGACCAGGGCCCTGGCCAGGGCGACGCGCTGCTGCTGACCGCCCGAGAGCTGGTTGATCTTGCGGTCGGCTTTTTTGGTGAGCTGCACGGCGCCGAGGGCTTGGTCGACGCGTTGCCGCAGCATTTTTTTGGGTACTTTGCGGACTTCGAGGCCGAAGGCGACGTTGCCACGGACGGTCATGTGCGGCCACAGGGCGTAGCCCTGGAAGACCATGCCGGTGTTGCGCTCGTTGGGCGGCAGGTGGGTGACGTCTTGCTCGCCAAAGGAGATGGACCCGCCGTCGGGTTCGGTGAAGCCGGCGATCATCCGCAGCAGGGTGGTCTTGCCGCAGCCGCTGGGGCCCAGCAGGAAAAACAGGTCGCCCCCGGGGATGTCTAGGGTGATTCCGTCTACCGCGCGGGTGGGGCCGAAGTGTTTGCGCAGGTTGCGGATGGTGACGGGGGTGGACACCAGATCAATCTATGAGATTTTTGGGTGGGCCACGGATGAAAACCTGGTGGGTGCGCTGAGCCGCGCGGTTACATCGCGGCCGGGGCGATCACCGCGGCCTGGTGGCCGGTGTGGCTTGCCTGCTGTTGGGCCCGGCGATAGCTGAAAAGGTTGGCGGCGTCGCGGTGGGTGCAGGCGGTGGAGATGTCGATGGTGTCAGGGGTGAGCCCAGCGGCCACCAGCTGGGCGGAGGCGGCGCGGCGCAGGTCCAGGTGCGGGCGGGCGGCGGGGGGGTGGACCAGGTGCTCGACATCGAAGTGCGCGGCAACTTCGGGACCGACTTCGTAGGCGTCCACGCCGATGCAGGGGCCGATGGCGGCGACCGCCGGCGGGGCGCCTTGCTCGCGCATGGCGTGGGCGGCGGCGTCAATGACGCCCGCCACCAGGCCGCGCCAGCCCGCGTGGACCGCGGCGACGCAGCGGCCCTGGGCGCTGGCCAGCAAGATCGGCACGCAGTCGGCGGTGCGGACCGCGACGTAGTCGTGGGGCTGGTCGGTGACGTGGGCGTCGGCCCGGGGCGGGCGGTGACGGGGGGTGGTGACCGCGGCGCCGTGGCACTGGGCGCCCAGGTGAATCGGGCCCGGGGGCAGGCCCAGGTCATCCGCGGCGCGGCGGGCGTGGTCGGGGGTTTGTACGTTCCACGCCCGGCTTAAGAAGGCGTGGGGAACGCCCAGGGCGTGGAGCTGGGGCGAGCGCCACCAGACGTGGCCGCGGGGCGTGGCGAGGGGGGCGAACATGGGGCCGAGGGTAGCGTCGGGGTTGTGCGGGTCTCGGTATTTCGGGGCCCGAGCTATCAGGCGAGGGTGGGGTCGGCTCCGTCCCAGGTTTCGTCGCCCGAGGGGCCGTAGGTGGCGGGGACTTTATCACCCGCGAGGCGGAGGTACATGAGCACCTGGGTGCGGTGGTGGGCGGTGTGCAGCACCCGGCGCTAGAAGACCCCGGCTCGCTGACAGGGAACGCCGAAGAAGGTGGTGTCGGCCATCCACTAAGCTTCGGGCGCGCGGGCTAACACGGCCACGTGCGGTGCGGCGCGTTCGACGTAGCGGTCTAGGTAGGCGGCGGCGGGGGCGGTGTCTTCGGCGTGGCCGGGGGGGGCAGCAGGGTGGGGACGGGCGGTTCGTCCAGGCCCAGGAACTCGGCGAAGAACCGGCGCTCCGAGAGGATCTGGTGGCTAAAAATCTGCCGGAGGGTGCTGGATTCCGCGTGAGGGGTAAACGCGAGGAGACGGTCGGTGACGCGCGACCAGGCGTTGGCGGTTTTGTTGGTTTCGCCGACGTAGGTGGCCACGGCGTGGGCCAGCGCGGGCATGGCGACGGAGCCGACGGTGTCTTCGGAGATCCAGGTGTGGGGGTAGGACATCGCGGGGGCCCCGGGGGCTGGGGTCAGGAGGTGGGGGGGCTGAGCACCGCGGCGAAATGCTTGACGTCGCGGGCGATGTCGATGAGCCGCCGGTTGCTGTCCATCGCGAGCTTTTGCAGTGCGCGGTAGGCCGCGGGCTCGTCGTAGCCGTGGCGCTGAATCAACAGGGTTTTGGCTTCTTCGATGGACCGGCGGTGTTCGATCTGGGCTTTAGCTTGTTCGAGTTCTTGGCGCAGGCGGGTGAAGCGCTGGAAGGTGGCCGCGGCCACGTCGATGGCCGGCTGTACGGCGTCGGCGGACATGCCGTCGATCACGTAGGACGACACGCCCGAGGCCACCGCGGCGCGGATGGCCTCGGGGCTGCGGTCTTTGGCCACGAGCATGACCGGCAGCCGGTGGGCGATGCCGGTGAGCTGCTCCAGCGTGTCGCGCTTGGGCGAATCGACCTCGACCAGCACCAGGTCGGGCTTGAGTTGCAAGACTTTGTCCAGCAGATCATGGGCGGCGTCGAAGCGGAACACCTCTCGCACACCGGCGGCCTTGAGCGTGTCGGTGACCAGCGCGGCCCGCTCGGTGTTTTCATCCACCAGGAGCACGCGCGACACCGTGGCCACCGGTGGGGGTGGCGTGGCGGTGGCGCGCGGGGCCGGGCGGTGGGGGTCGTGGTTCATCGATGGGGTGGGCGGCTTACCACTTCTTATAGGGCAGGAATTTGCCTTCCAGGGTGATCTTGGCGCGGTCGCCCTTGGGGTCGGGCACGCGGTCGACGGTGGCGGTGAAGTCGATCGCGCTCATGATGCCGTCGCCGAATTCTTCTTGGGCCACTTCGCGCAGCGCCTGGCCGTAGACCTGCATGATCTCGTGCAGGCGGTAGATGAACGGGTCGGTGGGGACGGTGAAGGCGCTGCCGCGGTAGGGCGGGGCCATGAGGCACTTGATGTCGTCGTCATCCAGGTCCAGCGCGCCGGCGGCGGCCTTGGCCTCGGCCTCGGTCAGAAGGCACTGGCCCATGAGGGCGGCGGCGGTCCATTCTTTGCTGGCGCCGATGACCTCGCCCAGCTGAGCCCACTTCAAGCCTTTGGATAGCTTGGCTTTGTAAATTTTGTCGGACAGTTCTTCGCGGTTGAGCATGGTGGAGTCCTTGGTTAAGGGGAAGGCGTGGGGTCGGGTTGAACGTCGATGATCGGAGGTACCCGCCCTTTCCCGGGGTGGATGGTGGTCCGTTCAACGTGTGCGCTGCGGGCGACCAGAAAATCCATGAGGTGGTTGCGCAGCGGGTAGTACATGGCCTCGTGGTGGAGGCCCTCGCGGGTGCGCGTGGCGGGCAGGGGGTTGTTGACAATCTCGGCGATGACCGCGTTCGGCCCGTTGCTCATGAGCACGATCCGGTCGGCGAGGAGGATGGCCTCGTCGATGTCGTGGGTGATCATGAAAGAGGTCTGCTGGGTTTCGGTGACGATGCGGCGCAGCTCGTCTTGCAGGCTGCCGCGGGTGAGCGCGTCCAGGGCGCCCAGTGGCTCGTCCATCAGCAGCATCAGCGGCTCGATGGCCAGGCCCCGGGCGATTCCCACGCGCTGTTTCATACCGCCTGAAAGCTCGCTGGGGCGTTTGTTGGCGGCCTCTCCCAGGCCCACCAACTCGATGTATTTCAGCGCGTGCTCACGGCCCCGGGTTTTGCTCCACTGGGGGTAGCGCGAGCGCACGGCGAAGGTGATGTTGCCCAGCACGCTGCGCCAGGGCATCAGGGCGTAGTGCTGGAAGATGACCCCGCGGTCGAGGCTGGGTCCGGTGACCTCTTTGCCGGCCAAGACCACGGCGCCATCGGTGGGTTTTTGCAGCCCGGCGAGGATGTTGAGCAGCGAGGTTTTACCGCAGCCCGAGTGGCCTAGAAGGCAGACGAACTTGCCTTTTTGAATGGTGAACGAGAGGCCTTCGAAAACGCAGAACGGCGGCTGGCCGCGGCGCGCGGGGTAGGTCAGCCCCAGGTTGATGACCTCGATCAGCGGCGGGGCCGACGCGGGGTGGGGATCGGGCGGCAACCGGGGGTCGTGTGCGAGGGGGGCTTGGAGCATCGGGGGGGATCGGCGGTAAGGGGGTGGAGGCATGGCGCTACTCCTCGTAAGACACCAGGCGGGTGAGGCCGGCTAGCCCCTGGTCCAAGACCATGCCGACCACACCGATGGCGAAGATGGCCACGATGACGTTGGTCAGCGAGAGGTTGTTCCACTCGTTCCAGACGAAGTAGCCGATGCCGGTGCCGCCCACGAGCATTTCTGCGGCGACGATGACCAGCCAGGCGATGCCGATGCTGATCTTCATGCCGGTGAGAATGGTGGGGGCCGCGGCGGGCAGGACCACGGTGAAAGAGCGTCGCAGCCAGCCGACTTCGTGGCAGCGGGCCACGTTGAGCCATTCGGGCCGGACCGAGGCCACGCCGAAGGCGGTATTGATCAGCAGCGGCCAGACCGAGCAGATCCAGATCACGAAGATGGAGCTTTGGGCCGCGTCTTTGATGACGTAGAGGGCCAGGGGCATCCAGGCCAGCGGGGAGACGGGTTTAAGGATCTGGATGAACGGTTCGAGGGACCGCTGCATGAGCGGGGAGGAGCCGATCACAAAGCCCAGGGGCACGGCCACGATGACCGCGAGGCCGAAGCCGCCCAGCACCCGGACCAGCGAGAAGAACAGCTGGGTGCCGATGCCTTTGTCGTTGGGGCCTTTGTCGTAGAACGGGTCTTTTAGGTGACCCCAGACCGCGGCGCCCACGTCTTCGGGGCCGGGCACGGGCGATTCACCCTTGGCCGACGGGCCCAACAGCGCCGCGAGTTCGGGATCGACCGAGGTGTCCGCGACGCCGTCGCGGGTTCCCGCCGCCCAGACGCCCAGCAGGGCGGCGAGGATCAGCAGGGTCACGATGAGTGACTTGACGTATTCCATGGGTTTTCGACTTTTAAGAGCGGCGTTTTCAAACGAAGGGCAACGTGAGGGTTAGCGCTTGATGGCGAAGCTGTTGAGGTAGGCTTCGGGCGTGGCGGGGTCGAACTCTTTGCCCATGACCATGTACTTCTTGTAGGTGGTGGAAGGCGGTTTCATGCCCATGGACTTCATGACCTCGGCGGCCTGGGTGGCGAGGTAGACATCTTCGGCGACCTTCTGGTAGTCCAGGTCGCCCTTGACGTAGCCCCAGCGCTTCATCTGCGTGAGGATCCACACGGCCATGGAGTGGTAGGGGAAGGGGTCGAAGTCGATGCGCTCGGGGTCTTTGGCGATCGGCTGTTCTTTGAGACCCGTGGCGTAGGTGCCGGTGAGCACCTGTTCGAGCACGGTGACGGGCTGGTTGAGGTAGTTCTTGGGCGAGACGGCCTTAGAGATTTCTTTGCGGTTGGATTTGTCCGACGCGAAGTCGGTGGCGTCGATGATCGAGCGGAACAACGCCATGTAGGTGTTAGGCATGGTGTCGATGAACTCCTGGCTGGCGGCGAAGGCGCAGCAGGGGTGCCCGTCCCAGATTTCTTTGGTCAGCAGGTGCAGGAAGCCCACGCCGTCGTAGACCGCGCGTTGGTTGAACGGATCGGGCGCGAGGTAGCCGTCCACGTTGCCGGCCCGCAGGTTGGCGACCATTTCCGGCGGGGGGACGACGCGGATCTGGATGTCTTTGTCGGGGTCCAGACCGTGTTCTGCCACGTAGTAGCGCAGTAGGAAATTGTGCATGGAGTAGTCGAAGGGCACGGCGAACTTAAAGCCCTTCCACAGCTTGGGGTCACGCTTATTTTTGTGCTTGTTGGCCAGGGTGATGGCCTGGCCGTTGATGTTTTCCACCGCGGGCATACGGAAGGGGATGGGATCCGAGCCGGCGCCCAGCGACAGGGCCAGGGGCATGGGGGTGAGCATGTGGGCGGCGTCGTATTCCTTGTTGATGGCTTTGTCGCGGACGACCGCCCAGCCCGCGGTTTTGATGACTTCGACGTTGAGACCGTGTTTCTTGTAGAAGCCCATGGGCTCGGCCATGATGATGGGTGTGGCGCAGGTGATGGGGATGAAGCCGACTTTGAGATCGGTTTTTTCGGGCTTGCCCATGGCCTCTTGGGCAAGCGACTTGGCGACGCCCATGGGCAGCACCGAGGACAGCGCGGCCAGGGCGGCGCTGGCGCCCACGGTTTTGATGAAGCGCCGCCGCTGCACGTCGTTGGGGAAGACGGCCTTCATTACGGATTTTTCGATGATGTCGTCTAGCCGGGCTTCTTGGCTGACGTTGTGGGCCTCGGGGATGGCGTGCTTGCCGCAGCTACAGCCCAGGTGGGCGAGGTTGGCATCGGAATCGAACGCGGGGGTGGGGGAGGGCATGGTGGAACTCGTGGGGCGGGGGTACAGGACAGCCGGCACCGGGGGCTTCGGTGGGACGGAGGGCTCGCACGGCAATGTGCGGTGCGGTGTGGGGTGTGGGAGGGGGTCAGGAGTGACCGATGAGACGCGCCGTTACGTCGCTAGGAATTTCTGCAAGAGGCGTGCCAAAGCGAGGAGTGTTTTTGAGCTCTGAGCGGCGGTGATGCGCCCGAGCGGTGCATCATCTGTGCGCGCGCCCGTGGTGTTGCTTGTTCTGTAGGCGGTGTTTGAGGGGCGGGTGCCCGAGCGCACAAAGCGGAAGACCGCCGTGCTCAGTCGTTGGGCACGGGCTTGGGGGGCGTGGCGTCGGCGTCGGCCCGCAGGGTTTTGGCGATGTTGGCTTCGGCCAGCCGCAGGGTGCCGTGGTCCATCTTCTCCATGGCGGTCTGGAAGGCGTCGGGGTCCAGGGTGTCGTCGTCACCGTCGATGAACGCCTGCACGGCGGCGACGTCGGCCTGCACCTGGGCGCGGTAGTCCGGGTCCAGCTCGTCGGGGCCCAGGCGATCAAGCTGCCGCGTGATGTTGCGGATGTCCAGCCGCGCGTTGAGGCGCAGGTCGATCAGCCGGTGGCGGCGCATGTCCTCGCGGGCGTGGGTGAAGCCGTCGGCTTCCATCTGGGCGACCTCGTCGCGGGTCAGGCCGTGGTGGGGCACGGCCTGCACGTGGGCGCGGCGGCCCGAGCGTTCTTCTTCGGCCTGCACGCTGAGGATGCCGTTGGCGTCCACCAGGAAGCTGACCACCACCTTGGGCAGGCCCGCGGGCATGGGCGGGATGCCGGTGAGGTCGAAGGTCGCCAGAGTGCGGCAGTCCGCGACCAGCTCGCGCTCGCCCTGCAGCACGTGGATCTTGACCTTGGTCTGGCCGTCGGCCGAGGTGCTGAAGCGCTCGGTGGCCCGCGCGGGGATGGCGGTGTTGGCCACGATGAGCTTGGCCACGGCGCCGCCCAGGGTCTCGATGCCCAGGCTCAGGGGCACCACATCCAGCAGCACCGCGTCGCGGCGGAGCCCCGCGAGGGTGGCGCCCTGCACCGCGGCGCCCAGGGCCACGACCTCGTCGGGGTTCAGCGCGGTGTAGGGCGTGGTGTCGAAAAAGGCGGCCACGCGCTCGCGCACGCGGGGGGTGCGGGTGCTGCCGCCGACGAGGATGACCCGGTCCAGGTCCGCCGCGGTGAGGCCGGCGTTTTTGAGCGCGCGGGCGCAGGCGTCCAGCGTGCGGTCGATCAGCGGGTCGGCCAGCGCGTTGAGCTGGTCGCGGGTGAGGGTAGCGCGCGTGTCCTGGCCGTCGAGGGTGAGCGCAACGCGGGCTTCTTCTTCGGTGCTCAGCGCGATCTTGGCGTCTTCGGCGGCGCGGCGCAGGGCCTGGCGGTCCGCCGGCGAGGCGGGTGGGGTGGAGGCGAGGTGCCGCATAACGGCGCGATCCAG
>CALLPP010000065.1 GCA_938015655.1 uncultured Algisphaera sp. | reverse complement strand
GGCGTTTGTCGTGCATCTTCTTGCCGATGCCCAGGCCGATTTCGACTTTGCACATGCCGTTTTTGAAGTACATGGCCAGCGGCACGATGCTGACGCCCTTGGCGGTGGTTTTGCCGTAGAGGACTTTGACCTCGCGTTTGTGGGCCAGCAGCTGGCGGACGCGCTTGGGCTGGTGTTGGTGGACGCCGGCCTGGGCGTAGGGGCCGATGTCGACGTTGATGAGGTCCATGCCCATGGTGTTGGGGTTGATGGCGACGTAGCCCTCGGCGAGCGAGACGTGGCCGTGGCGGATGCTTTTGACTTCGCTGCCCATGAGCTTGACGCCGCACTCGAGGGTGTCGGTGATGTCGTAGTCGAAGCGCGCGCGGCGGTTTTCGATGCGGGGGGAGAAGTTGCGGGGTGGTTTCTTTCGCTTGGCCATGGGGCTTCTAGCGCTTGGTGACGTGGAGGCCTGGTCTGGGTCAAGACGACGCGGAGCAGGCGTTAGGCGTTAGGGCCTAGGGCCTAGGAAGAACGATAGCGCAGGGGATGCGGCGAGCGAAGGGGGGCACGTCCGCGCAACGCGCAGCGGCGGGAGACGTGGTCCACCCGTTCCTTTAAAGGGCCGTTTGCGTCTGGCTAAGCCCTAGGCCCTAACGCCTAACGCCTCGCGTCAGGCCTTCGCGTAGGCGTTGCCCTTCTTGGTGATCCGCTTGTTGGCGGCGAGGTGGTCGGCGATCATGTGCAGGCTTTCGGCCGATTCGGGGACGCCGGCGGCCTCGGCGAGCTGGTCGATGGTTTGGGGCTCGGTGGTGAGGGCGGCGACGAGTTTGGCCTGGAGATCCAGCACGGTGGCGGCGGCTTTTTTGCCCGCTTCCACGCCGGGCTGGTGGTAGGCGTTGACGTTGATGAGGGTGGCGTAGAGACCCACCGCACGCTCGTACAGCGCGATGAGGGCGCCGATGGTCCGGGCGTCGATCTTCTCGACGGTGAGGGTGATGCTGCCGCGGCGGTTGTCCCACAGGGCGCTGCGGGTGCCCTGGTAGAAGCCGTGGAGGTAGTCGCCGGCGGTGACGGGGGCGCCTTGGTCGGGTTCGACGTTGATGACCGGGTCTTTGCCGGGCTTGAGGGTGTCTTGCTGGGCGACGATGAAGGTGGCGAAGAAGTTGTTGATGCCGTCGCGCAGCTGCTGGACGTAGGCGTGCTGGTCGGTGCTGCCTTTGTTGCCGTAGACGGCGATGCCCTGCTCGACGACGTTGCCGTCCAGGTCGTGGCTTTTGCCCAGGCTCTCCATGACCAGCTGCTGGAGGTAGCGGCTGAAGAGCAAGAGGCGGTCTTTGTAGGGCAGCACGACCATGTCGGCTTTGCCTTTGCCGCCGGTGGCGTGGTACCACATGAGCGCGAGCAGGGCGGCGGGGTTTTTGTTCGTTTGCGTTTTGCGGGTGACTTCGTCCATCTTGGCGGCGCCGTTGAGAAAGGCGGTGATGTCCAGGCCCTGGAGGGCCATGGGCACGAGGCCGACGGTGGCGGCGACGCTGGTGCGGCCGCCGACCCAGTCCCACATGGGGAAGGTTTTGACCCAGCCCTGGGCCTGCGCGACCTGGTGGAGTTTGCTGCCGTCGCCGGTGATGGCGACGGCTTGCTTTGCGAGGTCGAGTCCGCGGGCTTTGAAGGCTTCGGCGGCTTCGAGCATGCCGTTGCGGGGTTCGGGGGTGCCGCCGCTTTTGCTGATGACCAGCACGAGGGTGGACTTCATCTTGGCGCCCAGCGCTTCGAGCACGCGGCGGATGCCGTCGGGGTCGGTGTTGTCGATGAAGTGCATCTTCATCTTGTCGCGGGCACGCTGGCCGCCCAGGGCGTCGCTGATGAACTGGGGGCCCAGGGCGCTGCCGCCGATGCCGATCGAGAGCACCTCGGTGTACCTGGGGGCCTGCGGGGGCACAATTTCTTTGGCGTGGACTGCCGCGGCGAAGGCTTTGACGTCGTCGATGGTGTCGTGGATGGCTTTGATCAGGTCGTGCTCGGGCGCGAGGCCCGGGGCACGCAGCCAGTAGTGGCCGACCATGCGGTCTTCGTCGGGGTTGGCGATGGCGCCCGATTCGAGCTCGGCCATCTTCTCGTAGGCCTTCTGCATGGCGGGCTCCATGCGTTTGAGGAAGACCGGCTCGAAGGGGATGCGCGAGATGTCGAGGCTGAGGTTGAGGCCCGGGGCTTTGCAGAGGTGTTTTTTGTAGCGGGCGTAGAGCTCTGCGGGGGTCAGGTCGAAGGCGGTGGATTCTGGCATGGTGGTTTCTTGCTTCGGTGAGGAGGGGAAGCGGGGGCGAGTGTGGCGGATCAGGCGGGCGA
Organism: uncultured Algisphaera sp.; assembly: GCA_938015655.1. Lineage (GTDB taxonomy): Bacteria > Planctomycetota > Phycisphaerae > Phycisphaerales > Phycisphaeraceae > Algisphaera. Next base: position 21,014 of record CALLPP010000065.1, on the reverse strand, counting down.
AGGGGGGCTAGCGTGGGCTGCCTTGAGTTTTGTCGGGCCAGACGGTGAGGGGGGTGAGCAGCTGGGTTTGCGGGTCGTAAAGCTCGGCGAGCACGACCGATCGGGCTTTGTCTGGGGTGAGCAGGGCGCCCACGGGGAACGGCTCGGCGTATTGATTGACCCAGCGCGGCAGGTGCAGGGCGTTGTTGGGGCCCACGTTGATCAGCGGCACGTGGTTGACGTACTGACGGTTGATCCAGAGTTGGTGGTCGCGGAAAACCTGGGCGGTGCGGTTGAAGACGGCCAGGTATTCGCCCTGGCGCTCGGCGGCGATGTCCAGGTTGGGGCCACGCGGGGCGTCGGCGGGGTAGACCAACTGGGCCAGGGCCTGCCGGGCGTCGCGGGCGGCGACCGATTCGGGGGCGCGGCAGCCCGGGGCGGTCAGGAGCAGGGCGAGCAGGATTAGCGGGGCGAGGGGGCGCATCGGTTTATCATCGGGGAGATGGGCTCGGGGGGCAATTCTGTACGGTCTTCGGGGGGAGAGGTGGCGGCGCGCGGCGCGGCCAGACCGGGGGGCCGTGGGGGATATGCTGGGGCGATGCAGATGGTCACAGACACGGCGACGGGGCGCGATGCGGGGGTGTCGATCGGCGGGGTGAGGGTCGATGCGCCCTTTTATCAGGCGGGGCTGGCGGGCTATTCGGACGGGGCGATGCGGACGGTGGCCCGGGAGCACGGGTGTCCGTATTGCATCACCGAGGCGATGCTGGACAAGTTTCTGGTCGAGGGGGGCAAGGGCCTGAAGATCGCGGAGCTGACCGGCGACGACCACCCGATCTGCGGACAGCTGATGGGCAGCCACCCGGCGGACATCGCCGCGGGGGCGGGCATTTTGGCGGGCATGGGCTACGACGTGGTGGACGTGAACCTGGCCTGCCCGGTGAAGAAGATCAAGAAAAAGTGCCGCGGCGGGCACCTGCTGACGGTGCCCGACGAAGCGGTGGCCATTCTGCAGGCGGTGCGCGAGGCGATGGACAAGCGCCCCGGGGGCGGCCCGCCGCTGACTGTAAAGCTGCGGCGGGCCTACGACGACACGCCGGAGATGGCGGCGAATTTCCGCCGGGTGTTCGAGGCGGCGATGGACCTGGGCTACGCCGGTGCGACGGTGCACTGCCGCACGGTGCAGCAGAAGTACATCGGCCGGGGCCGCTGGCCGTTTTTACGCGAGCTGGTCCGCGAGTACGGCGCGGAGGCCAGGCGGCGGGGCTTTGTGATCGGGGGCAGCGGGGATATCTGGACGGCGCCGGACATCTTCAGCATGCTGGACCAGACGGGGGTGGACTGGGTGAGCGTGGCCCGTGGCTGCATCGGCAACCCGTGGATTTTCACCCAGGCCCGGGCGTTGATGGCGGTGCGGGCCGGCGCGGCGGGAGTCGGCGGCGACGCGGCGGCTGCGGCGTTGCGGCTGCCGACGGTGTTTGAGCAGCGTGACGTGCTGCTGCGGCATTTTGAGCTGAGCGTGAAGCTGCACGGCGAGATCATGGCGTCGCGCATGATGCGCAAGTTCGGCATCAAGTTCAGCCGTCACCACGCGGCGGCGGATGAATTGAAGAAAGCGTTTATCGCGGTGCAAACCACACGGGACTGGCGGGCGGTGCTGAACGGGTTTTACGCCGCGGACGGCCCGGGAGTGGACGCGGGGCTGAGCGCCGAGGCGCTGCGTGACCGGGGAATCGGGGACCCTTCGCGGTCGGTGCTGCCGTACGCGGTGGAGGATGAAGACCTGGTGTGTGTGCCCCTGGGCGAGGGATAGGTCGGGCCGTGGGGGTGGGTTTGCGTGACGGCGGGAGCGGCTTAGACTGCCGTGTGAATTGATTTAACAACCAAGGGGTATCGCCATGGCCGCACCGACCGTCAAAGCCGACTGGGACTCGTTGATCTCCAGCTTCACCTGCCCGGATTGGTTTCGTGACGCAAAGTTTGGGGTGTGGTCGCACTGGGGGCCGCAGGCGGTGCCGGGGCAGGGCGACTGGTACGCCCGGTACATGTACCAGCAGGGCACCGATGCCCACCGGTTTCACTGCCGCAACTACGGGCACCCTTCGAAAGTGGGTTACAAAGACATCATCGAACGCTTTACGGCGGAGAAGTTCGACGCCGAGGCGCTGGTGGATCTGTACGCCCGCAACGGCGCGAAGTACTTCATGGGCCAGGCGGCCCATTGCGACAACTTCGATAACTTCAACAGCAAGCACCACCGCTGGAACAGCGTGAACTTCGGCCCGAAGCGCGATCTGCTGGGAGAGTACGCCCGGGCGGCGCGGGGGGCGGGGCTGAGGTTTGGGTTTAGTGAGCACCTGGCGTGGAGCTACAGCTGGTTTAACGTGAACAAGGACGCGGACGCGCAGGGGCCATATGCCGGCGTGCCTTACGACGGGGTGGACCCGGCCAACCACGACCTTTATTTCCCGCCGCACGACGACCGTTCTGGGCAGTACCCGCTGAATCCGTCCGCGGCCTTTGTGAAGAATTGGTACGACCGGCTGGCGGACGCGATCGATCAGCACACGCCGGACTTGTTCTATACCGACGGGGGCATCCCCTTCGGGCAGACGGGGCTGGATTTGATGGCCCATTTTTATGAGCGCAATCGGCAGGGGGTGTACACCTACAAGGACGTGAACGGCCGCCGCGGGGTGGACTTAAACATCGGCACCTGGAAGCCGGGCGCGGGGGTGGAAGACTTGGAACACGGGGTGCTGGGCGGGATCGAGCCCGAGCCCTGGCAGACCGACACCAGTAGCGGCCCGTGGTATTGGCGGCCGCAAGAGGCTTACAAGTCTCCGGCCCAGGTGGTACACATGCTGGCGGACATCGTAAGTAAGAACGGCAACCTGCTGCTGAATTACACCCAGCAGCCCGACGGCAGCCTGGACGAGGAGACGACGTGGATCGTGGAGTCGGTCGGGGCGTGGCTGCGCACCAACGGTGAGGCGATCTACGGCACGCGCCCGTGGACAACCTGGGGCGAAGGGGGCGCCGGGTTCCGTGCCGGGGAGATGGGGCTTAATGAAGAGGTAGCGTTTGGCGCGGCGGATGTCCGCTTTACCACCAAGGGCAAAGACCTGTATGCGATCACTTTGGGCCGGCCCGCGGCCAACGCGCGGTGGACCGTAAAGGGCCTGGCGGGGGCGGCGGTGTCGGGCGTGGAGGTGCTGGGCGCCGACGGGCCCGTGGAGTTTGCCGTGGACGGCGGCGGCTTGCACGTGACGCCGCCCGCGGGGTTGCGGGGCGACTTGGCGTGGTCGTTGAAGATCGCCGGGGTGCTGTGACCGTTTCTTTGTGGTGAGAGGGAGGCCTTTATCGGATGGGGTCGGGCAGGACTGGCGACGGGCCGGTGCCGGGTCGATGAGCCAGGGCGGGTGTGCGTGGACGGCCCGTCCGCGCCCGCCGTGTGTTGCCCACCCACTCCGTCGAGGAAATCCGATGTTCCACCGCCGCGAAACGTGTGTTCTGCTGTCGATCGCCGCGGCTTTGGCCCTGGCCGGAGCCTGGGCTTCGCCGGCCCCCGCAGAGATCTACATCGAGGCGTCGGTCGGTTTCCCGGTGAGCACCAGCGACTCGTTCTTTGACGACGCCCAGGTGGGTGACCCGGATTTTGACGTGGACTTCGATTCGCAGACCGCGTTTTTCGGGGCGATCGGCATTGACGGCGGCTTGTTTCGCAGCGAGCTGGAGCTGGGCTTCCGTTCGACGGACGTGGAGAACTTTTCGATCGGCGGCGGCGGACCCACCAGCGGCAGTGGGTCGTTCGACACCATCAGCCTGATGAGCAACTTGTACTTGGACGTGGAAATCCCCACGACGGGGTTGAGCGTGTGGGCGGGTGGCGGAGCGGGGGTGGTGCAGTTTGATGGGGACGTGCGCAGCGTGGCCACGCTGGACGACGCGGATTTTGGATCCGCGGAATACGGTTTTGCCTACCAGTTGCGGGCGGGGATCACCATCGACTTGACACGGAACCTGTCGCTGAACACCGGTTACCGCTATTGGCGTGCCGAGTCGATCGATTTCAGCTCGGTGAGCCTGGAAGAGACGGAGATCCAGTCGGTTGAGGTGGGGTTGCGGTTGACGTTTTAGTTTTTGGCCGGCGCTGGCCCCAGGTCATCCGGTGCCGGAGAGACGAGGCGTTGGCGCTGAATCAGGTGGTGTAGTCGGCGTTGATGGTGATGTAGTCGCGGGTGAGGTCGCAGCCCCACCAGGTGCAGTGGGCTTGGCCCAGCCGCAGGTCCACCCCGAGGGCGACGTCGCCGCGGCGCATGGAGGTAGAGAGCTTTTTTTCGAACCCCGGGGACATGGGGACCGGGACGCCGTCGCGGAAGACCGGCTCGCCGTTGACGGCGATACGCAGGCGGTCGGGATTGAGGGCGGCGCCGGACTTGCCCGCGGCCATGGCGATGCGGCCCCAGTTGGGGTCGGCGCCGTGGATGGCAGTTTTAACCAGGGGGCTTTCGGCCACGGCGCGGCCGACGCGGTCCGCGTCGCGCTCGGATTTGGCCCCGGTGACGGCGACGCGGAAGACGCGGGTGGCGCCCTCGCCGTCGCGGACGATGCGCTCGGCGAGTTCGGCGCAGAGGTCGGTGAGCGCGTCGGCGAAGGCGCGGTAACGCGGGCCTGAGGCGGCGTCGATGGTCCGGGCGTCCGCGGCGCCGCTGGCCAAGATGTAGACGGTGTCGCTGGTGGACTGGTCGGTATCGACGCTGATCCGGTTGAAGCTGGTGGCGGTGGCGGTGCGCAGGGCGGTGCGCAGGACCGGAGCGGCGACCGCGGCGTCGGTGGTGACGAAGGCGAGCATGGTGGCCATGGACGGGGCAATCATGCCGCTGCCCTTGGCGATGCCGCCGAGGGTGACGGGGGTGCGGCCGCTTTGGGTGTGACGCACGGCGGACTTGGCGACCAGGTCGGTGGTGAGGATGGCCCGGGCGGCGGCGGTGTCGGCCCGGGGGCCGGTGGCGAGCGCGGCGGCGAGGGCGGGCACGGCGGCGGTGATGGCGGGCACGGGCAGGGGGCGGCCGATGATGCCGGTGGACGCGGGCAGCACGTCGCGGGGTTTGCAGCCCAGGGCCTGGGCGGCGGCGGCGCAGAGGGTGTGGGCGTCGGCCAGGCCTTGGGGGCCGGTGGCGACGTTGGAGTTGCCGCTGTTGCAGAGGATGGCCCGGGCCCGGCCGCCGCGCAGGTGGCGTTTGCCCAGGATGACCGGGGCGCCCAGCACACGGTTGGTGGTGAACACGCCCGCGGCGGTACACGGACGGTCGGCGGCGATGAGGGCCAGATCGGGCTTGCCGCTGGCTTTGATGCCCGCGGTGGCGGCGGCGGCGCGGAAGCCCCGCGGGGCGGTGAGCGAGCGGGCGGTTTTTTTGGGGGGGGTGGCAGGCATGGGCGTTGGGGGGCTGGGGGCGGCCGGACGCCCCGCAGACGGGCGTGAAGGGCGATGGTAACGGGGCGGACGCGGGGCGCGGGGTTCGGTACAATGAGGGATTGGACCTTTTTGAGACTTTTTCCGCAGGACCCCGACCATGCCGATTGCCGATTACGCCACCTACAAAAAGATGCTGGAAAACGCCTTCACGAACAAGTTTGCCTACCCGGCGATCAACGTGACGAGCATGGCCACGGCCAACGCGGCGCTGCTAGCTTTTAAGGAAGCCAACTGCGACGGCATGCTGCAGGTCTCGACGGGCGGGGGCAAGTTTGCCGCGGGCCAGTGCTGCGGGGACATGGTGCTGGGGGCGATCTCGATCGCCGAGCACGTGCACCGCGTGGCGGCGACGCTGGACGTGAACATCGTGCTGCACACCGACCACTGCCCGCCGGACGCGGTGGACACGTTTATGATCCCGCTGATTGAGGAGAGCGAGCGGCGCGTGGCCCAGGGCAAGCTGCCGCTGTACCAGTCGCACATGCTCGACGCCAGCGGCCTGCCGCTGGAAGAAAACCTGGCCCTGAGCGTGCCGGTGTACGAGCGGATGGCGAAGATCGGCCAGATCATCGAGATCGAGGCCGGCGTGGTGGGCGGCGAGGAAGACGGCGCGGCGGGCAGCGAAGACACGCCCGACGAAGACCTGTACACCACGCCCGACGATATGGTGCGGGTGTACGAGGCGATGAGCAAGGTGGACGGCACCTACATGTTCGCCGCGACTTTCGGCAACGTGCACGGGGCGTACAAGCCCGGCGCGGTGAAGCTGAAGCCGGGGCTGCTGAAAGAGGGCCAGGACGCGATCAAGGCGAAGTTTGGCGCCGACGCCAAGTTCTACCTGGTGTTCCACGGCGGATCGGGTAGCGAGAAGCACGAGATCGAAGAGACGCTGGGCTACGGCGTGATCAAGATGAATGTGGACACCGACTGCCAGTACGCCTTCACCCGGCCGGTGGCGGACCACATCATTAGTAATTACAACGAGGTGCTGAAGATCGACGGCGAGGTGGGCAACAAGAAGAAGTACGACCCGCGGGCGTACATGAAGGCCGGCGAACGCGGCATGGCCGACCGGGTGAAGGAGGCCTGCGACGACCTGCACGCGACGGGCAAGAGCCTTTGACGCCGTGTTGACCGAGGTGCTTCCGCCTCGCACGAAAATCAAATCCTCGTGGCCACGGCCGCGGGGGTTTTTTTATTTGGTAAGGCGCGGACGCTGTATTATTTAATTGCAGGCAAGTTGTTTATAATCTTGGCGTGAAGATGCAAAGCCTGTTGGTGGTTTGGTGGAGGCTGATCATGATCAGCCTCGCGGGAGGGGTGAGAGCCGAATCTGGTGGGTGTTGCTGGAGCGAGATCCCGGTTCTGGCGAAGCTCGACGCTGAGCAGAGGTGGGTGCTACAGCCCGCGGTGTCGGACGACTTTAATTACGTCGCGCTGGGGTTCGCCCAAGGAGCGGGCCTTAACAAGGCGATGGACTTGCGCATCAACGTGGAAGATTAGACCTGGCGTTCGGACCAGGGCATCACGCCCACGGAGCGCGGGCCGTAAAACGCCGACGACCACACCTTTCGGGTCATTGGATACGATTTTATAAACCGGTTTCGTCCCGGTGACGGGCTCGCCCGGGTCACCGGGCGGTGATTGGGGAACAGGCACTTGCTCTTTCAACATTTGAGTCTAACACATGCGCACTTTACTGATATTCGCCTTGATCTTACTCGTCGGCGGTTCTGCTTCGGCCCGTGACTGGGCGCACCTGCCGGTGCCGGTGGACGCCGGTGAGGGTCGGGTGTGGAAACTGGACCCCTTGGTCTCGGACGACTTTAACTACGAGGCGTCGGGTTCACGCAAGGGCCGCGTGTTCAGGCGGCGGTGGGTGGACACCTACCATGCCAATTGGTCCGGCCCGGGGTTGACCGTGTGGGACCGCGGGCATTCGGAGGTCAGCGGCGGCACGCTGAAGCTCCACGCGAGCCGGTTGAAGGGGACGGCAAAGATCAACCTGGGCATCGTGACTTCGAAGCGGCGCGTGCAGCACCCGGTGTACATTGAGGGCCGGGCGAGGGTCAGCAACTCGGTGCTGGCTTGCGCGATGTGGCTGCTGAGCCCCGACGACACGCAGGAGATCGATTTTATGGAGGCTTACGGGGCAAGCCATTCGGAGAATGCGCCCGAAGGCAAGAAAGACCAGAGCTGGTTTGCCCAGCGGATGCACGTGAGCCACCATATGTTTATCCGCCAGCCGTTCCAGGATTATCAGCCCAAAGACGAGGGCAGTTGGGTCCATTCGGAAGTGCCGTGGTGTGAGGATTTCCACACCTACGGCGTGTACTGGCGGGATCCCTGGCACCTGGAGTACTACATCGATGGTGTTCTGGTGCGCACGGTGTCGGGCGAGACCACCATCGATCCGAGGGGGTACAGCGGGGGAAAAGGCCTTCACAAAGAGATGGACATCATTCTGGATCGGGAAGACCACGGCTGGCGGTCGGAGCAAGGGGTGACGCCTACGAACAACGAACTAAACGAAACCGAGGACGACCTGTTTCAGGTGGACTGGCTGCGGGTGTACAAGCCGGTGGAGGCGAAGAAGCCTTAACGCGGGCGGGGGTGCTAAAATAATTGTGTGAAGCCGCTGTTGTTCCGCCTGCTGCCATTGATGCTGTTGTTTCTACTCGCGGGGCCCGCGTGGGCCTCGGCAAGCTGCTGCGGCTCCAAGGTTGGGTGGGGTGGCGACGGGCCCGAGGGAAGACTGGCCGAATCTTCTGCCCGGGATGGGTGGGCGCTGGCCGCGGTGGGGCTCGCGCTGGAGGCCGTTGTGTCGGAGGGTGATGGCTGTGCGTGCTGCCCCGAGGGCGTGGACTGCGAGAAGTCCCGCTGCTGCGGCAGCGCGGCGGCGGGTTCGATGCTGGCCGGCCCCCCGCCGTTTCGGATCGTGTTGAGCCCGGCGTTTCGCGTCGGTTGTGTCTCTCTTCCGCCGCTGCGCACGCGGACGATTGGCCGGGATGCACGCCCGCCGATAGACCTCTGACGCTGATCGTGGCTTGGCTGTGCGCTGGTCGCTGGGGCGACCGGTCCCCGCACGCTGTTTTGGTCTGCAGGCTGGAGTGTCTTCGTGTTCTCTCGATGGATTGGTTTGGGTTGTCGTGCGCACTGGCTGGCGGTGGCGGGGGTGAGTGTGTTGATGGTGGCGGTGGCCGCGTGGCCCGCGGCGCAGGCGCTGCGGCCGGTGCGGGCCGTGGCGGTCTCGGCGGTGCTGCCGGGCCCTGGGCGGGCGGCCGTGGCTCGGGGCGGGGCGCCGGGCGGTGGACGCACGGTGCCGGCCCCGGGGTGGGTGGAGCCCGAGCCGTTTGCCACCGCCGTGGCGGCGCTGGCCGACGGGGTGGTGGCCCGGGTGACGGTGCTGGAAGGCGAGTCGGTGGAGGCCGGGCAGGTGGTGGCGGAGCTGGTCCGCGAGGACGCGGAGTTTGCGGCAGACCGGGCCCAGGCGTTTCTGGCTGCGGCCCAGGCCCGGGTGGTGGGGGCCGCGGCGGCGTTGGCTGCGGCCCAGACCCGCTGGGACCAGCCCGTGGAGCGCGAACGGCGGATTGGGGTCGCTGCCGCGCGGCGGGCCGAAGCGGCGGCGGCGCTGGCGCGGCACCCGGCGCGGGTCCGCGCGGGCGAGGCGGAGCTGGCCCGCTGGCGCCAGGAGCTTGAATTGCTGGACGGCGCCCGCGACCGCGGCGCGGCCACCGAGCGCGAGCGGGTGGTGGCGGGCTATCGGGTGCAGGCTTTGGCGGCGGAGTTGGACGCGCTGCGGGCCGAAGCGGCGGAGCTGCAGGCCCGGCTGGACCGGCACGTGGCTGAGGCCGACGCGGCGGTGCGCGACGCGGCCTTGCGCGTGCGTGAACGGCGCGAACTGGACCAGGCCCGCGCGGAGTTGGCCCGCTGTGAGGCGGAGGTCTCTCGGGCCCGCGCGGCCCGGGACGAGGCGGCCTTGCAGCTGGAACGCATGACCGTGCGGGCGCCCGTGTCCGGCAACGTGCTGCGACGGCAGAAGGGGCCCGGCGACAAGGTGGTGCGGGCGATGGACGATCCGCATTCGTCGCACGTGGTTCACTTGTATGACCCGGCCCGGTTGCAGGTGCGGGTGGACGTGCCCCTGGCCGACGCGGCGCAGGTGGGCGTGGGGCAGGTCTGCGAGGTGGTGGTGGACGTGCTGCCCGACGCGACTTTTCGCGGCGAGGTCATCCGGGTGACCCACGAAGCGGACCTGCAAAAGAACACGCTAGAGATCCAGGTGCGGGTGGTCGATCCCTCGCCGTGGTTGAAGCCGGAGATGCTGGCGCGGGTGAAGTTTTTGGGTGTGCCCGGCTCCGGAACCGGCGGCGAACCGGCGGCGGCCGGTGCGGACCCGGACCGCGCCCCGCTGCGCGTGGACGAGGCGTGCCTGGACCTGGAGGGTTCCCGGGTGTGGGTGGTGCGTGACCGGCGTGGCCCGCGCGGGGCCGCGGTGCCGGTGCCGGTGCGGGTGACCGCCCGGGACCAGGGAGTGGCGGTGGTTCAGGCCCCGCTGCATGTGGGCGACCTGCTGATCCGCCGGCCCCGGGGGCTGGCCGCGGGGGACCAGGTTCGGGTGACGCCCGGGGCCGCGGCGGGTTCCCGATTCGAGGACGGGGGTGACGCGTGACGCTGATTCGCTGCACCGGTCTATCACGTACCTTTCGTAAGGGTCAGAACATCATCCGCCCGCTGGACGGGGTGGATCTGGCGGTCCGGGCCGGAGACTTTGTGGCTCTGATGGGCCCTTCGGGCTCGGGCAAGACCACGCTGCTGAACCTCATCGCGGGTATCGACCGCCCGACGTCGGGCCGGATCGAGATCGGCGAGCAGGACATCGCGGCGCTGGGCCGCAACCGGCTCGCGGCCTGGCGTGCGCGGCACATCGGCTACGTTTTTCAGCTGTACAACCTGGTGCCGGTGCTCAGCGCATTTGAAAACGTGGAGCTTCCGCTGCTGTTGCAAAAACTCACCCGGGCGCAGCGCCGCGAGCGGGTGGACGAAGCCCTGCGGCGGGTGGGCATTGCCGACCGCGCGGACCACTACCCGCGGCAGCTGTCCGGCGGGCAGGAACAGCGGGTGGCGATCGCCCGGGCCATCGTGACCCGGCCCACGGTGCTGGTGGCCGACGAGCCCACCGGGGATCTGGACAAGCCTTCGGCCCACGCGGTGATGGAGCTGATTCAGGAGCTCAACCGCGAGTTGGGCGTCACCGTGTTGATGGTGACCCACGACCCGGGCACCACGGGCTATGCCCGGCGGATTTTGGGCCTGGACAAAGGCAAGTTGGTGCGCGACGAGCCGGTCCCCGGGCCCGCAGGGGGCGCGGTGGGCGCCGCCTCGTCTGCTTCTGCATCCCCGGAGACCACGTTGTGAATCCGTTACGTTTTCTTCCGCTGGTGCTTAAGCAGGTGGTGCGCCACCGCGGGCGCACCCTGCTGACGGTGGTCGGCGTGGCGCTGGCGATGTTTTTGTTTACCGCGGTGCAGGCCATGCAGCGCGGCGTGCGGACGGCCACCGCCGCGACCGCCGACGACACGACGCTGGTGGTTTATCGCAAAGACCGTTTCTGCCCGGCCACCAGCCAGCTGCCCCAAGACTACACCGCAAAAATCGCCCGGATCCCCGGGGTGCGGTCGGTGCTGCCGGTCAAGGTGGTGGTGAACAACTGCCGCACCAGCCTGGACGTGGTGACCTTCCGCGGCGTGCCCAAAGACGGTTTTTTGCGCGACCGCGGCGACACCCTGGAGGTGGTGGAAGGGTCGGTCGCCGACTGGCATCGCCGCACCGACGCCGCGCTGATCGGCGAGACCTTGGCCACCCGCCGCGGGCTGACCCCGGGCATGACCTTCGATGCCGCGGGGATCACGGCCTACGTAGCGGGGGTGATCTGCTCACAAGACCCGCAAGACCAAAACGTGGCCTACACCGCACTGCCCTTCGTGCAGCTGGCGGGCCGGGATCAGCTGGGGATTGTCACGCAGTTCAATGTGCGGGTAGATGACGCGGGCCAGCTTGAGCCGGTGGCCGCGCAGATCGACGCGCTGTTTGCCGTGGCCCAAGAACCCACGGCCACCAGTAGCGAAAAAGCGTTTGTGGGCAAGATCGCCGACGACATCATCGAGTTGGTGGGCTTCGCCCGGTGGCTGGGCTTGGGGTGCCTGGTGGCCGTGCTGGCGCTGCTGGGCAACGCGGTGGTGCTGGGCGTGCAGGGCCGTATTGCCGAGCACGCGGTGCTGCAAACCCTGGGCTACACCGGACGGCAGGTGGGCGGGCTGATCGTGGCCGAGGGCGTGGTCGTCGCCGTGGTCGGCGGGTTGCTGGGGGCCCTGGCGGCGGTGGGGGTGGCGAAGTGGGGGAGCTTCGCCCTTTCGGTCGAGGGGCAGTCGATCCCCATCACCGCCGACCCGATGCTGCTGGCCACCGGGTTTTTGGTGTGCGGGGCCTTGGGCGTGGTCGCGGGCCTGGTCCCTGCCTGGCAGGCCTCGCGTCGCGAAATCGCGGCGTGTTTCCGGACGGTTTGAACTAAACGCGGGTGTTTGACCATGTTTGGACCAAAGAGACAAAACCAAGGCGGAGCGGAGCGGCAGGTGACGCGGGGTCGGCGGCCCGCTTGTGGCCGGGGGTTCGTCGCTTTTCCTGGGTGTCATGGAAACCACCGGATGGCTTTGAGGCGAGCTCGATTTTTTCGGCCCGGCGTTTTTTGGCTTAATGTCCCCCGCACCGCGCCCGCCTGCGCTCCGCTCTCCCCGGCATAAATGCGGCAGATCCCCTTCGAGTACGCCTTTCGGAACCTGGGCCGCAGCCCGTTGCGGCTGGTGGCGTCGCTTTTGGGCGCGGCGCTGGTGGTGCTGCTGGTGTTGGCCGCGGCGGGTTTTGTCCGCGGCATGCAGCGCACGCTGACCCAGCACACGCCGCTGCACGAGAACGTGATCCTGCTGGGGGTGGGCAGTGAAGAAGCGATCGAGCGATCGCAGATCGATGCGGGGCTGGGCACCATCGCGCAGGCCAGCATCCCGGGGATCAAGACGGCGGCGGGGGTGGGGTTCGTGTCGCCGGAGATCCACATTGCGCTGCCGCTGCGCGCGTCGGCGGATGCGCCCGCCGAGCTGCCCGCGGTGCTGCGCGGGGTGACGGACACGGCCTACCTTGTTCACCCCGCGGTGGAGCTGGTGGCGGGCCGGCGGCCCGTGGCGGGGGCCGACGAGCTGCTGGTTGGTGGGCTGGCGGCCACGCGGCTGGGCGTGCCCGAAGCGCGTTTGGCGGTGGGCCGCAGGCTGCACCTGGACAACCGCGATTGGACCATCGTGGGCCGCTTTCGCGCGCCCAACACCGTGATGGATGCGGAGGTGTGGACGCCCCTGACCGACCTGCAGGTGGCCACCAAGCGCGAGGCGTCGTTGTCGTGTGTGGTGCTGAGCCTGCCGCGGGAGTCTGCCGGCGGAGCGTCGCGGGCAACTTTCGCGGACGTGGACCTGTTTGCCAAGAGCCGGCTGGACTTGGAGGTGAGCGCGGTGCGCGAGGCGGACTATTACGCCGCGATCAACCGGTTTTTCCGTCCGATCCGCGTCATGGTGCTGATCACCGCGGGGCTGATCGCGGCCGGCGGGTTGCTGGGCGGGCTGAACACGATGTACGCCGCCTTCGCGGCCCGGGTGCGGGAAATCGGCATGTTGCAGGCGCTGGGTTTCACGCGCCGGGCGGTGGTGCTGAGCCTGACCGAAGAGTCGCTGTTCGCCGCGGCGTGCGGCACGCTGGTGGGTGTGGGGGTGGGGCTGCTCGTGTTGGATGGCATCGCGGTACGTTTTTCGATGGGTGCTTTCACGCTGGCCCTGGACGGGCCGGTGGTGCTGACCGGGGTGGGCGCGGGGCTGCTGGTGGGGCTGGTGGGGGCCTTGCCCCCGGCGGTGCGTTGCCTGCGGCTGCCGGTGGCGGACGCGCTAAAGTCGTTCTGATCCTTTGTTTTCCTTGTCTCGGAGTTTGGTCATGCTCTATCGTTACGCCGCGTTGCCCTTGCTGGTGGTGTTCGCGGGTCTGTCGTTAACCGGGTGCGGTGCGGAGTCCACGGCGCCGGCGGCGGACCCGGGGCCGACCGCGTGGCGGCTCTCTTCTGCCCCGGCCGGTGCGGTGGATGTCGCCGCGGCGAAAACCACCGCCCGGGCGGGCGACACCTTGGCGCTGCGCGGCAAGATCGGCGGGCGCATGCAGCCGCTGACCGTGGAGTCGGGCCTGATGGTGTTGATGGACCGGGCGATTCCTTCCTGCGCTGACAACCCCGGGGACACCTGCACCACGCCGTGGGATTACTGCTGCGAGACGCCCGAGACGCTCCGAGCCAACGCGGCCACGGTGCAGCTGCGCGACGCCGACGGCAACCCGGTCGCGCTGCCCGAAGGCGCGTTTTCGGCGTTGGACGAGTTGGTGGTGGTCGGCACTGTGGCCCCGCGTGCCAACGACGAGACCCTGGTGCTGCACGCCACGGGCATTCACTTGGCCGCGGAGCTTGACGCCGGTGTACGCGGGGAGCATCAGCCGTGAGGTCGCTGCGACGCGGACCGAAGTGGAGCACCGCGCGCCGGCGCCCCGGATTGTCGCGGCGGCGTTGGGTGCTGAGCCTCTGGGGGGGGCTTGCGCTGGCGGCCGGCCTGCCGGCGGGCTGCGTGGGCTCGGACCGCACCCCGCCGCCTGTTCCGGGCGGGGCGGCGTCGCGCTACGTGGTGGATTCGGCGCTGTCGTCGGTGGGGTTCTCCATTGAGCACCGCGGGCGTCCTCTGCGAGGGGGCTTTACCGCGATCAGCGGGGCTTTCACCCCGCCTTTAGGCTCGGACCGACCGGGTGGGCTGTACGCGGCGGTGGGGGCGGGCAGCGTTGAGACGCGCAACGGGCTGCGCGATGCGCACCTCCGCACCGCGGACTACTTCGACGTCCGGGCCCACCCCACGGTCGCGTTTGTCAGTGATGATGTCCGCGGCGTCCCCGGATCGCGCGACTTGCGGGCCAAGGGGGTGCTGACCCTTCTGGGGGTGTCTCGGCCCTTGACGGTGACTTTGGCGCGTGCCGACGGAGACGGCACGGGGCCGTCTCACGTCTGCACCTTCTCCTTGGTACGCAGCGAATTTGGTTTGGTGGGCGGCCTCACCCAGGGGGTGGGCGACCGGGTGGAGCTTCAGGTCACGCTGGTCTGGCGACCGTCCTGATGGGGTGTTACGGGGGCATCAGCCGGCGCGGCGGGTCTGCTGGATGGCCAGGTCCAGGCGGTCCATCACCTGGGGCATGCCATCGGGCCGGTCTTGGGGCTTGGTGGCCAGGCACTGCGACAGCAGGGCCGACAAAGCGGGGCTGACCTGCGGGTTGAGTTCGTGGGCCGGTCGACGCTGGCCCGGCGCGTCGGTGGGGGCGCCAACTTCGCTGCGCTTGACCAGGGCCCGCGAGGCTTTTTCGCCCGTGAGCAGTTGGTAGATCGTGGCGGCCAGGCAGTAGACGTCGGTCCGCGCGTCCAGGGGCCGGCGTTTGGCTTGTTCTGGAGCCATGTAGTCCGGGGTGCCCTGGATACGCTCTTTGACGGTGTGCATGGCGCAGCTCTGGCCGAAATCGATGAGCTTGAGGCCCGAGGCGGGGGCGCCCTGGGTGCGGGCGACCATGATGTTGGCGGGTTTAAGGTCCGCGTGAACGAAGCCCGCCTGGTGCATTACGTCGAGGGCGGAGGCGATTTCCCGAAACACTTCGCACAGCTGGACCGCGTCGTGGGGCAGAAGGTTGTCCAGCGTGGTGCCGTCGATGTACTCCATGACCACGGCCACGCCGCTGAGCCGCAGCACGTTGCGGAGCTTGTGGACCCGGTGGCTCTTGCGGATGCGTGGGTCGTCGAAACGCTGGGCGTGGGCGTGTTCGGCCTGGGCCTGGTCGGCAAAGCGGCGCTGGCCTTTGTGGTTGATGGCAACGTGTTTCAGGGCGTAGGTGGCGCCGTGCCGGTCGTTGACTTGGTACAGGGTGCTGCCCGCGCCGGTGCCCAGCGTCCGCAGCACGTCGTAGCCGGCGATGCGGTGGACCGCCGCCGATGAAGCGAGGTGCCGGGGGTCCGCGGACAAGGGGTTGAGTGAGGTCATCGGAGGTTTCTTTCTCGTCGGGCAACCGCCCCCCGGTGGCGGTCGCTTCCGAATAAAACCATACGTGGAAAATCCGCGAAAAAACGACAATTAGGCCCGGATGAGGCTTAAATCCTGCTTTGCCCGAAGGGTTTCAGGGCAGACCCGAGGCCGGTTCGGGGCTGGTTTTTACGGATTTACGCGAGCGGCGCGCTCGGGCGCTGCCCCGCGGTTGGCATCGTGGAGTGTCCGGAGCGAGACGGCCGGACGGGGGCGACGCGGTGCGGCGTCAGAGCCCCACGGCGTGCCGGGCGTTCTTCACCACGGCGGCGGCGGCCTGGTTGGCCGCAGCCGCCCCGTCACGCAGGACCTGCTCGACGTGCCCCGGGTCCCCCATGAGTTCTTCGCGGCGTTGGCGGGCGGGGCCGAAGTGTTCTAACACCAGTTCGAACAGCGCTTGCTTCGCGTGGCCGTAGCCGAAGCTGATATTTTCGGCCCGGTATTTCTCGGCCAGTTCGTGGGTGCGCGGGTTGTCGGCGCCCGCGAGGGCGGAGAACAGGGCGAAGGTGGTGTCGGTGTCGGGGTTTTTGGCGGCTTCGACGGGGGTGGAATCGCTAACGATCTTCATGATCGTTTTGCGCAGTTTTTTTTCCGGCAAGAAGGGATCCAAGGTGTTGCCGTAAGACTTGCTCATCTTCTGGCCGTCGAGGCCGGGCAGCACGGCGGTGCCGCGCTGGATCATGACCTCGGGGACTTTAAAGACCGGGGTATCGTCGCGGCCGTAGGCGTGGTTGAAGCGTTGCGCAAGGTCGCGGGCGATCTCGACGTTTTGGCGCTGGTCTTCGCCTACGGGGACCACGTCGGGTTCGACCGCGAGGATGTCTGCAGCTTGGAGTACGGGGTAGGTGTACAGACCCAGCGAAGCGGGGAGGCCCTTGGCCACCTTGTCTTTATAGCTCACGGCCTTGTCCATCTGACTTTTAGGACATACGCAGCCCAGCAGCCAGGCCAGTTCGGTGACCGCGGGCACGTCCTGCTGGAGATAGATGTGGGTTTTTTTGGGTTCGAGGCCAAAGGCGAGGTAGTCGATCACCACCTGGCGGATGTTGGTACGCAGAGCGGCGGGGTCGCGCACGCTGGTGAGCGCGTGGTAGCTGGCGACAAATACGAATGACTCGTAGCCGCGGTCTTGCAGGGTGAGGAACTGCTTGATGGCCCCCGCGTAATTGCCCAGGTGCAACTGGCCTGAAGGTTGAAGCCCAGAGAGGAGTCTTGGCATAGTCGGGTGGGGGCCGGGTGCGTGCGGATTTGTGCCGAGCCGACGCCCAGGACGCCGGGGCTGGCTTTGGCTCGGCTAGTTTAGAGCGTGCCGTGTGGAGCGTGGACCGAGCGGCGAGACCGTTGGGCTTTGGAGCCGTGAGTGGCGGTTTGAGGGCGGCGCCGGTTGTGTTGCTGTGTTCTTGCCGGCGGTGGGGTGGATGGAGCAACGCTTACTCCAGAATGGGTTTAGAATCTTGAGATGACTGAATCAATTAATATTTCTTCTGGCGATGGTGGGTTTCAGGTGGCGGTGGAGGGCGCGCGGATTTTGTCGTGTACGGTGGCGGCTTCCCCGAATCTTTTTTACGACGATGGCAAGGGCGGCGGCGGCGACCGGGTGTGGATTGCCCCCGAGGTTGCTTATTACTGGCCGAGTCTGGACGACGCGCGGCGGGACCCTGTGGGCACCGCCGCGGTGCCGGCGGGGGTGGACCCGGGGACCTGGACACTGGAGGACCGGTGGGCGGCGGGCGTGACGTTGCGGCAAGACGTTGCCCTGACCGATTCCCGGGACGGCAAGGCTATTGCGTTGACCATGCGTCGTACCGTGGCGGCGGTGGGCACCCCGCACGGTCTGCCCGACGGGGTGTTGTGTACCAGTTTTGCCGTGGTGAACGAGCTGACGGCCACCGGCGGCGACGACGGCGCGGTGGCGGCGGCGTGGGACGTTTTGCAGGTGCCGCCCACCGGCACGCTGGTGTGCCCGACGACCAAGCGGGTAAATCCGCGCAGCTATTACGACCCGTTCGGGGGCCGGCATGTGGTGGTAGACGATCGGGCGGTGCGGTTTTTGATTGATGCGAAGCGGCGGGTGAAGATGGGCTTGCGGCCCGAACACACCACCGGTCGGATGGGCTACTACCGCCCGCTGACCGGCGGCGAGAGCTCGCTGATCGTGCGCGTGTTCCCGGTGTTACCGGGCGAACCCTACGTGGACATCCCACGCGACCACCCGGCCGAGCAACGCTCAGGCGGCGACGCGCTGCAGGCTTACAACGATGACCTGACCTACGGTGCGTTTGGTGAGATGGAGTTCGTGGCCCCGGCGGTGGTGGTGGGCGGCTGTAAGTCGCGCCACACGGCGTGCGTGACCCACGTGTTGGTGGGCCCCGACGACGCGGTGCGCGCGGCGGGGGCGGGGTTGCTGGGCTGTGCGGTGGAGGGATTGGGGTGAATTAAAGTGGGTTTTTTACGCAGAGGCCCAGAAAAGGGTGGGAGGCGCGAGTGCGCGGCTTGGGCGGGCGGGCGGATGCAATGGGCGAGCGGGAGATACTCGGGGTTTTATTTTCTGTGTCTTTGCGTTTCAGCGTCTCTGCGTAAATGTCTTTAACCTGAGGGTTCGCCGAACGCGAAAGGTGTGTTGACTCATGGCCCGCTCCCCCAAAACCGTCAAGACGCCACTCACCGCCGAGACGCGCATCTTGGCGCTGCATGGTGACGAGGCGGCAATCCAGAAGGAGCACCTGGACGCGCTGCGCGCGGCGTTGGAAAAAGCCCACGGGGCCGTGGACACCTATGATTTCGACGGCAAGAACGCGACCTTGGCCGACGTGTTTGACGAGCTGCGGGGTTATTCGTTGATGGGCGGCTACAAGGTGGTGGTTGTCGACCCGGCGGACGAGTGGATCTCGGCCCAGCGTGACGGTGGGGCGCTGGAACGTTACGCCGCAAACCCGGTGGACCACGCCACGCTAGTGCTGCGTTGCAAGGGCTGGAAATCGACCGCGAAGATTGAAAAAGCGATTGCCAAGCATCATGCGGTGATCAAGTGCGAGCAGCCACGGCCGGCCGAGGCGGTGACCAGACTGGTGTCGCGGGCCAAAAACCGGCATGGCATGAAGCTGGAGAAGCCCGCCGCGCAGCTGCTGGTGGACCGGGTGGGGGTGCACCTGATACGGCTGGAGACCGAGGTGGACAAGCTGGCCGCGATGGCCGGCGGGGCCGGACACCAGGTGATTGACCGTGCGCTGGTGGAGCAGGCGGTGGAGAAGGGCAGCGAAGAGAAGGCCTGGGCGGTGCAGGGGCCGGTGCTGGCGGCGCTGCTGGACGACGGCGCGGGCGGTTCGGGCGGCGGGCGTGCGACGCGGTCGCCGGGGGGCGCGGCACTGGAAAAAATGCGCGAGTTGATTGATCTGGGCGGCCTGCCGGAGGTGCTGGTGACCTATGCGGTGACGGATCTGACGCGCAAGCTGGCGGTGGGGGCACGGATGCTCGCGGCCGGGGAGAGCGAGGCCCGGATCAGTCAGGAGCTTCGGCTGTGGGGGCCGGAGAAGGGCTTGACCCTGCGGGCAATCCGCGCGTTGGGGGCGCCCCGTTCGGCCGCGGCGCTGGACCGGGCGTTGACCACTGATGCGCGGAGTAAATCGGGCTTCGGCACGATGTTGCGGAACCTGGAGTGCCTGTGTGTGAGCCTGGGCGAGCGGGCTTGAGGCGGCGGCGGGGGACGGCCGATAACCCATCGGGCCGCGGCGCGGCGCGCCGGGGTGAGCCCCGGGTAGATTCCAGACGCAGGAGGCGTTGATGACCGGTAGCACCCCCAGGCAGTGTGGATGGTGTGCGGCGAGGGCCGCGCTGGTGGTGGGCGGCGCGGGGCTGCTGGGCACGGGCTGTACCGCCATCGACCCGTTGCCCCGCCCGCCGCTGGCGGTGCCCGCGGCGGGGCAGGGCGTGCCCGTGCCCGTGGACGAGACCCCCGCCCAGGCCGCGGCCCGCTTGAGCCAAGAGATGGCCGAGCGGGTGCAATCCGCCGGTGCGTTTGCCGACGGGCCGGATGCGCGTGATCCGTTTGCCGGCGCCCAACCGCTGCCAACCGAGCGGCCCGCGGACGGGGTGGCGTGGACGACGCCTAAGCCCTCGGAAGGCCATCCTCCGCCGGTGGCACCGGCCCTACCAGCGCAGGCCGCCCCGTCTGGTGTTGAGCCGGCTCCGGCGGATGACTTAAATACGGCGGTGTCGACCGCGGCGGTGTCGGCACCCTTGCCGCGTTCGCGCGGTGGGCTGATCGATGCGTTGGTGGACCAGTTGGCTGCCGAAACCGGTGCGGCCCTGCCGCGGGCGGTGGTGGCCGCGGGGCTGAGCCTGGTGGGGCCCGCTGAAGCGCTGGATCCCCGTCTGGTGGCGGGGTTGAAGCCGCTGGATCGCGAGGCCGCCGAGCGGGTACGCGACCTTTTGGTACGCCTGTACACCGTGGCGGACACCCCCGGAACCCGCTTCGATCGCAAGACGGTAGACACGGCGGTGGCTGAGGCTTTCGGGCGCCAGCCGGTGTCGATCACCCACGCCGAGTTGTGCCGTGCGGTGGAAGGCTACGGCGTATACGAGCCGCTGAACGAGGGGGATGAGGCAGACCGGTTCTTGGCGGGGCAGGGCAACCGAGCGATTTTGTACGTAGAGGTTGAGGACTTTGTGCCTCAGAAGTTGGACGACGGCCGGCGCGAAGTGCGGCTGAGCCAAGAACTGATTCTCTACAAAGAACACGACGGCTTGGCGGTGTGGCACGACGGCCCGACGGAGGTGGTGGATGTGTCGCGTAACCACCGACGTGATTTTTTTCTGGTGGACATGGTTGAGTTTCCTGCGCGGCTGGGGCCGGGTCGCTATCGCCTGAAAGTCCGCGTGACCGACCCCCACGGCGACACGGTGGACGAGACCACGCTGCGGATACTGATGGTGGCGGATCGGGAGCTGTTGCGGGCGGAGCTGTAGAGTTGAACGCCAAGACGCCAAGACGCCAAGACGCCAAGACGCCAAGACAGGCAACAAAGCATTGTTGTGCGCGAGGCGCCCATCGTCTGCCGTGGCTTGCGCTTGGCACCCCAGGTGTAACCTTTTTTGGCGGAGCGACGTGGCGATCCAGACGACGCATCGATGCGGGCGACATACACGAGCGATTGCGTCTTCTTGACGTCTTGACATCGCTTGTCTTGCCTTGGCCTAAGTTCGATTTTCGCACTGTTCCGGCGCCGTTCTGAACGCCGTACACAAGGCGAGCCTAGAAAATCATCGTAGTTATTTTTTTGCCATAAATCACTTACATCTTCTATTAATCCTTCTTCTACATAGGGTTTTAATGGATTACCGGGATACCATGAAGCGATATCGGGTGTATT
>CALLPP010000064.1 GCA_938015655.1 uncultured Algisphaera sp. | reverse complement strand
TGGTCTGCGGTCGCCCCCGCATCGGGCCGGGCGATCCCCAGCTCGGTCAACGTGTCGCGTTCCACCACCACGCGCAGCTGGTCGCGGGGCACGCCGGGCAGCGGGGTGCCCTGGCTGGTGGTGTTCACCGAGTACAGTGTTTTAATCGCGTCCTCGGGCTTGCAAAACGGAAACCCGCTGCCGAAGAGCACCTGGCTCATCACCCCGGCCTGGTAGGCATGCACCAGGGCGTTGTACAGCTGCCACGAATTCTGCACCAGCTCCGACACGTCGGCGTACACCCCGGCGTGCTTGGACATCATCGCCACGCCCTGCTCGACCCAGGGCCGGCCGAAACCGCTGAGCACCAGCTTGAGCTGGGGGAAGGCGCGGGCCACCTCGTCAAACAGGTACGGCCGGGCGAACTCCATGCGCGCTTCGCGACACAGCACCGAGGACGACTCGACCATCACCGGCACGCCCTTGGCCACGCAGGCTTCGTACAGCGCCATGGCCCGGGTGTCCGCCGGGTGAAACCCCGCCGCCGCGGGGCTCAGGGTCACGCCCACCAGACCCAGGTCCAGCGCGGCGTCCAGCCGCTCCACCGCGCCGCCCAGCATCGGGTCGATGCCCACAAAACCCACGTTGCGCGCCGGGTCGGTCGCCACGGCGGCCGCCACTTTCTCGGGCCCGATGGCAGCGTTTAACAGGCCGCTTTCAAAGCCGAGCACGACCGCGTACGCCACGGGCTGCATCGCCTCGGCGTGGATGTCGGCAGTAGCCGCCTGGCTCGCCCAGGGGCCCGAGCTGCGGCGGCGAGCGGTTTCGGCCACCGACGGGCCCAGCTCTTCGATCGAGTTCCAGACGCGGGTGTGAAGGTCAACAATCATGGGCTACACAGACAAAGAACACGGAGCCGCCGGATTCTAACCGGCTCCGGCGGTGCGGGCCGCGCCGGGCCACGGGGCTTCTACATCAGCTCCCGCGCCTGGGGAAACGACCCCAGCACCGTGAGCTGCAGGCAGTGGGTCCGGGCTTCGGCCAAGGCCGCGGCCACCTTGGGGTCGTCGGCGTGGCCTTCGATGTCGATGAAAAAGTAGTACTCCCAGTTCATCCGCTGGCTGGGCCGCTCGGCGAGGCGGGTGAGGTTCAGCCCGTGGTCGCGGAAGACATTGAGCACCTCGGTCAGGGCGCCCGCGGTGTGTTGGGTAGTGAATAAGATAGACGTTTTGTCGTCGCCCGAGGGCCGCGCGTTGCGCCGGGCGATGATGCTGAACCGGGTGGTGTTGTTGGGATTGTCTTCGATGTTTTCAAACAACAACGGCAGGTCGTGCAGCTGCCCGGCCAGGGTGCTGCCGATCGCGGCGCTGCCCGGTTCACCCGCGGCGATCCGCGCCGCCTCCGAAGTGGACAGAGTGGCGATCGCGTCGGCGTGGGGCAGCTGCGACTGCAGCCAGCGGCGGCATTGCCCCAGTGCCTGCTGGTGCGAATAGACCTTTTTAATATCCGCCACCGGCGTGCGCGAGAGCAGGTTGTGGTGGATCGCCACCATTACTTCCGCCGCGATCTTCACCGGCGTGTCCAGAAAGCAGTCGAGGCTGGCGGTGACCCCGCCGTGGGTGCTGTTTTCGATCGGGATCAGGCCGTAGTCGGCATGCTCGCGGGCAACCGCGTCAAAGATCGACGCGAAGTCGGCGAACTCGACGTACTCCACACTCGCGCCAAATTTCTTGCGTGCCGCAAGATGGCTAAAGCTGCCCGCGGGCCCGAGGTAGCCGATTCGCAGCGGCCGCTCCAGAGCGAAGCTGCCGGACATTAGCTCGCGCCAGATGGCTTCCACGCACGCGTCGGGCAGCGGCCCCGCATTGGCGTCGCGGACCCGGGCCATCACCGCCTGCTCGCGGTCCGGAGCATAAATGGGCACCGCCTCGCCGGTGGACCGTTTGATCTCGCCGACCTGCATCACCACGCCCGCGCGGCGGTTGAGCAGCGCCACCAGCTCCCGATCGATGCCGTCAATCTGCTGACGCAGGGGCGCCAGGCGGGCTTCCGCCGCCGCACGGGCCGCGGGATCCGGCTCGGAGCCGGCAGAGGAAGCGGAAGACGGCGGCGGAGACTTGGACATCGCCCGCGATTGTACCGGCGAGCCGCCCACCGCCGACCGCGCCGTACCGGCCATCCGCCGCACCCTGATAAACTCCGGCGTCGTGATCCACCTTCTTCTCGCCCAGACCGAACCGACCGAACCCGCCGCTGTGGCACCCGCCGCCCGCACCTTCACCGAACTGGTCGAAGGCCTGCCCCTGGGCTGGACCGGCGTGCTGCTCGCCGCCCTGGTGCTGGGTCTGGTGCTGCTATTAATGGGCAACCGCCTGGCCAAGGCCGGCGTGATCCTGTGCGGGCTAATCATCGGCGGGCTGAGCGCCGCCACCGCGGCCACGCAGGTGGGCGGAGCCAACGCCGACGGGGCCTGGCTCTTGGCCTTCGGCGTGGGCGGGGCGCTCGCCGGGGTGCTCATCGCCTGGCTTCTCTTCCGCTTCTGGATGGCCGCCAGCGCCGCCCTGGTGCTGACCACGGTGGTGCCGCTCTC
Source organism: uncultured Algisphaera sp. (assembly GCA_938015655.1). Taxonomy (GTDB): domain Bacteria; phylum Planctomycetota; class Phycisphaerae; order Phycisphaerales; family Phycisphaeraceae; genus Algisphaera. Next base: position 15,038 of record CALLPP010000064.1, on the reverse strand, counting down.
GGCGATGATCTGGGAGGGCAACGGCCCGGAACTCTCATCGCTCGACCCCACCCGCCAGGCGGCCGAGGCCGCGTTGACCGCAGTGGAAAACCACGTGGCCCCGCCCACCGAAGACCAAGCCGACGACGACGCGGCCCACGCCGACGCACCCCGCCTTTTGCCCACGCTGGACCGCGCCCGCCTGGTCGACGACGTGCGCGGGGTCTACACCCAGCAGGCCGATGAAATCCGCCTGTGGTGGAGCGAGCTGCCCACCGCCTCGCGACGGGTGCTGCAGCTGGGTGCCGCGATCGGGGCCTGCTGCGGGGTCGTGCTGGGGCTCGCCGCCCCGCTGGTGGCCGCCGCCATCCAAACGGCCCTGGTCGGCGCGGTGCTGGTCTTCACCGCCGCCCGCGGGCTGATCCTGGCCCTTGCCCCGGGGCTGGGCGGCGTATTGCCCGCCGAATGGCGCGGCGTGCTTTTGACCGTGGGTCTGATAACCCTGCTGGGGCTGCTGGTCCAGTGGGCACGGCGTCGCCGCGAAGCCGATGGGGCCGGGAAAGCCTAGCGCTCGGCCCTGGTGGGGGGCCGGCCGGGTCGTTTTTCCCGACGGAGCCGCCCCATGCCCCACGCCCCCCTGCTCGCGCAGTTCGCTTCCGGACCGGCAAGTGACCCCGCCTCTGCGGGCGCCCCGCTGGTGGCCGGCGCCTCCAGCGCACCAGCCCCCACCAGCATGGCCGAGGCGATCAAAAACTTCTTCGACGTGATCGCCGGTATCTTTTCTAAGGGCAACGCCCTGGCCCAGCCGGACCACGTCATCCAGCACCTCTCGGCCCTGGGCGCCGTCTGGGCCGTGGTCTTTGTCATCGTCGGGGTCATGTGCCTGGTCAACGGCTACCGCTTCTACCGCACCGCCACCATCGGCATCGCCCTGCTCATGGGCATGTTCGCCGGCTACTGGTTCGGCACCAAAATCGACGCCCCCTACGTCGTGGCCGCGTGCACCGGCGTGCTCATGGCCACCCTCGCATTCCCGCTCATGAAGTACGCCGTGGCCCTCATGGGCGGGCTCACCGGCGCGTTTGTGGGCGCCAACCTGTGGGCCGGGGTGGCCGACGCGGTCAACACCATCGCCTCGGACGGCGGCCCCGCCCAGACGTTCATGCCCCCCGGCGCCTACTGGCTTGGCGCCTTTCTGGGATTGCTGATCTTCGGCATGCTCGCGTTCATCCTCTTCAAGCTGTCGGTGGTGTGGTTTACCTCGGTCAGCGGGAGCACCCTCGCGGTGATGGGCGTGCTGGCGTTGATGCTCAGCTTCGAGCCGTGGCAGGCCACCGTCTCGTCCAGCCTGCGCTCCAGCGATCTTGTCATCCCCATGCTGGTCTTCGTGCCCGCCATCATCGGGCTGATCCTTCAGCAAACCCAAAGCCGCGGGCTGGCGCTCCAGGCCGACGATGACGACTGAATCCGCAGCTGAGCGCACCTTCGTCGCCCCTTGAACCCCGCCGCCCGATGTCGCTCCAAACTGCCTGCCTGCAACGCCTCGACCACGAAGGCGCCTTCGCCGCCGCCCAGGTATTCACCGACCTGCCCGACGCCGCCCCAGCCCTCGCGGGGCTGCACGAACTGGTCAAACACCTGTACTGGGAAACCAAACGGCTTCCCGCCGTGGTCTTTTTCGGCTGCGCCGCCGTGCAGCACGGCCTGGCCGCCGCCCACCGTGCCGACGATCCCGACACCGCCGACGCACTACGCAACGCCGTCCGCGGGATCAGCTACGACCTGGCCAGCTTCACCTGGCCCGGATGGGGCGAGCCCACCATCACCCCGGGCCCCACAGACCTGGACGCGGGCCGCCACGCCGCCACCCTCAACCTGGCCCTCGCCCGCGAGCTGGCCCGCGACGACCGAACCCTCAGCCGCGCTCACTGGGTCACCGGCGCCCACCGCCTGGCCGCCCACGACACCGCGGGTGCCCGCAAAGCATTCGAACGTGCGGCCGACCAGCTCACCGACCCCGCCCATGCCTCGGAACGCCTGCTCAACACCGGTTACGCCGCCCTGACGGACCTCGTCACCGGCCAAGACGACCACGGGTACCAACAGGTCACCGCCCAACTGCGGGGCGGGCTGCCCGGCGGCCAGGGCCTCGCCGACCAGCTAGACACCGCCCGTACGGTGTTCGCCCCGGTCTAAAGAACCGCATCCCGTTATCTAACCGTCGTAACTGGTGAGACGTCGCCCCCGCGGCACCGGTTGGCATCGCAGCCCCACCGGATTGCCTGCTTCAACTTCCCTGCGGGAACTACGTCCTACTGGCAGCAGCCGGCCAAACCATCTGGCGCGGAGCTCTAACGGCGCGGGCATTCACCAAACCGACGCTCCCCTGCCCAAGAACGGCGCCCTCCCCACTTACTTCGTCGCCGCGTCCGACTCCAGCATCGTCCGACGGGCCTCGTGCGAAATACGCACGGCCTCGGCCCGGTTCTCGGGAGTGTCGTCCCAGTAACGCCTCAACCACGGCTCTAGGGCCTCCATGTCCGCCCGCGTCTGGGCGTCAGGTGCCCGATCCGGATCGTCCGCCCCCACCTCGGTCCGCAAGCGTGCAAAACGTTTTTTCAACCGCACCAGGTCGTCAGCATAGGCCGGGTCATCGATCACGTTGCGGTGTTCGCCCGGGTCCACCTCCAAGTCGTACAGCTCCCATCCCGGCGGTGATCGCACCCCAAACGCCCCGCCCCACCCCCGCGGATTAACCAACGGGCGGCCGTGAAAAAACAGCAGCTTGAACCGGTCGGTCCGCATCGCCAGGTGCCCGGGTACGTCGTGGTGAGCAAAGTGCATCCAGTACTGGTAGAACGCCGCGTCGCGCCAACCCTCGGGGGCTTCCCCGGTTTCCAAAACCCGTCGAAAGCTCTTGCCTTGCATGTAATCCGGCGTCGCGACGCCCGCAAAATCCAGCAGTGTCGGCGCAAAATCCACGTTCTCAATCAGCACGTCAGATACGCCGCCCGCCGGGATCGCCGGCGGGAAGCGCACCACCAGCGGCATTTTTAGCGACGCCTCGTACGCCCAACGCTTGTCCTGGTAATCGTGTTCGCCCAGCCACATGCCTTGGTCACCTGTGTAAACGATCACCGTGTTGTCGTACTGGCCAGTCTCTTTCAGAAACGCCACCACCCGAGCAAGATTGTCGTCCACGCCCTTCACGCAGCGCAGGTACCGCTTGAGGTACGTCTGGTACGCAGCGCTTGCCGCCTCACGCTCGTCGGGGCCCACCGCCCCGTAGCCCTCGGTGTAAGGCGGGGCCACAAACGCATCGGCATAACTCCGCCGGTGGTGCCTCCGAGACACCGACGTGCCGATCAAAGCCCGCAGCTCGCCACCGTGGCCACGAGTGGCAATCGACCCGTGGTCCGGGTCGTGGTACATGCTCGGCGGCTCGGGGATAAACGTGTCCGCGAGATAATCTGCGTAGCGCGGGGCCGCCTCAAAAAAATCGTGAGGCGCTTTGTAGTGAAGCTTTAAGAAAAACGGGCGGCCCGCGTCACGGTCCGCCAACCAAGCCAGCGCTTTGTCGGTCACCACGTCCGTGCTGTGCCCGGTGCTGGGCACCATCTCGTCGGATCCGCGCACATGGAACGGCGTGTCAAAGTAAAGGCCCTGCGACTGCATCACCTCGTAGTGATCAAACGCGTCGGGCCGCTCTTTCAAGTGCCACTTGCCGATGACCGCCGTCTCGTAACCGGCCTGCGACATCTCGCGGGCCAAATGCTGCCGTGACGGCGGCAGCCGCTCATCAAGGGTTAAAACTCCGTTCACGTGCGCATACTGCCCGGTCAGGATTGCCGCTCGGCTGGGCGTGCAGATGCTGTTGGTACACAACGCATTTTCAAAACGCATCCCCTCCGCCGCGATCGCGTCGATTGTCGGGGTGGGGTTCAGCCCGGCCAAGCGCCCGCCGTACGCGCCCACCGCCTGGGTCGTGTGGTCATCCGACATCACAAACAAGATATTCGGCTTCTCGCCTCGGGCCGAGACACCGCCCAGCACAACCCCCACCACGGCGGCAGACAAAATCAAGCAGCCTCGAAGACCCCGAACATCCATCGTAAAACCTTTTATTAATTGCTAAAACGGTCCCGTCTTTCACCACGACCAATTCGGAACACGATCCTACCCCCCCACACCCCGCTGCGTCTGGCACCTTATGAAAAACGGCCCGCACAAGGCGGGCCGTCGATTGATTTCAGTTTGCACCAAGGATGCAAGGCCCCGGGTCACGCCCGGCGGCGGCGCCCGGCCAGCAGGGCCAGACCACCCACCGCCATCACCACGGTGCCGGGTTCGGGCACCAACACCGAGGTAAGCCCGGTCAGATCCAGCGTGTTGAAGTTGCTAGCCACCGCAAACCCGGTGGACACCAAGTTCGCACTACCGGTTTCAGGCACGAAAAACCCGTTGCCGTCGTAGGTCGTGGCAAAGGTCTGCTGGAAAGTGTGGAACCAGATACCCAGATCCTGGCTTACCTGGAGACCAAAGAAGTCGTCACCCGTTGGGCTCGCCACGGTCGGCGTATGGGCGTTAATTTCCGTGGCGTCAATATCGACACTGAACGTCCGCGAACCGTCAGTGTTTTCAACCACCGAAGCGCTGTTCAAGAAGCTGGCCGCTTCACCGTCGAAAAACGACGTGGCAATAGTGTCCGGTGCCACCGAACCCCGGATGGCTTCGTTTTGGAAGTCTGCGAAGCGGAACGACGTGGCCGAGTCGGCACCGTTGTAGGTGTAGAGCGAGACCACCGGCGTGCCGGCCCGTGTCGCGTCGAAGTACAGGGTCGCGATTTCACCCGTACGCCCTTCAAGGGCATTGCCATCGCCGATAACCAGCGAGAAGCTGTTGACTTCGCTGCCAATGGTGTTGGGCGTCAGCGTGGCTTCAAAAGTGAACTGCTGCGTCGTGGGGTTAAAGGTGGTCCGCAGCGCCGAGACGTTTTCGTCGCTAAGAAAACCCGGTGTAATCCCGGGGAGAGCCCCGGGCGCCGAAGCCGAAAACTCAAAAAATGAGTCCTGGGCAAGCGCCGACCCGGTCACGATCGAGCCGGCAACTAGTCCTGTGTAAAGTGCTTTCATGTTCTCCTCTTTCGGGTAAGCCTGAGTCGATTTTAATCTGATATAGATTGATGTTTTTAACAAAAGTGTAGAGCAATGCTGCTCTAAAGACTACCGGACGGTCTATGTTTTTCAATTCTGCGGGACACCGACACACCGTCAGGGTCGAAATTCTCCGGGGAGTTTACATTTTATCGAGGATAAAAATACTCGCTGAATTTTTAGTTGTAAGGGTCATCTCAATCTCCGCCGTAATACGGCAAACGTCGGCTCGGCCGCCTTGGACTCGCTAACCAACTCAATTCCAACAGATTATCCTGGACACAGCCCCCCGTCCAGAGAGAAATACAGAATAGCCCCACAAAAGACCAAAGTCCGCCTATCCCTTAGGGGGGGACGGATATTTCCCGATCCGGGAAATCAACATATAGCATTTTTTAAAAGAGACTTATGAGATTTACCACTTGGAATGTCAACGGTCTACGGGCCGCCCTGCGCAAAGGCCTGGCCCAGCACCTGGACGCGATTTCACCGGACATCTTGCTGCTGCAGGAAGTCCGGGCATTTCCCGAGCAGTTGCCCGACGACTGGGCCGCCCCGGCGGGCTGGCACGCCACCTGGCACCCCGCGGTCAAGCCCGGCTACGCCGGCACCGCGGTCTGGACCCGCAACCCCCACCAAGTTCTCGCCCGGGGGCTCAAAGACGGCGTAGACGACACCGAAGGCCGAGTCCTGCAAGTGCAAACCACCGATTCCGCCGGCAAGCCGGTTCGGGCGGCCAGCGTCTACCTGCCTTCAGGATCGTCCTCCGAAGACCGGCAAAAGAGCAAAGAAGACTGGATGGCACGGTTCGCCCCCTTCGCCGAAAAGCTGCGTAAGGCACGCACCCCGACGGTGCTGGGCGGCGACCTCAACATCGCCCACACCGAGCGGGACATCTTCTACGCCAAGAGCAACCAGAAACAATCCGGTTTCTTGCCGCACGAGCGCCAATGGTTCGGCGAGCTACTGAACACCGGCTGGCGCGACCTGGTCCGCGAGCACGCGGGGGAGATCGACGGCCCCTACAGCTGGTGGAGCAACCGCGGCCAGGCGCGGGCCAAAGACCGTGGCTGGCGTATCGACTACCTGCTGGCCAACGCGGCGGCCGCCAAACGTTTTACGGGCGCAACCACCCACCGTGAGGCTGGCTTGGCTTGCTCAGACCACGCGCCGGTGTCGGTCGACTTCACCCCGGGTTGAAGACGACCTCCCCCAGGCGAAATGGGCAAGCCGAACGCCCAAGGCAAGCCCGAGCCGAGTACTCCGTTTAAAACGCCAGCGACAGATCCGCCCCGGTGGGCGCGCTGCACGCCCCCGCTCCGGACAAGTCCATAAGCACTCCACCCGGCGCCGCTGACGCACGCTTTACCCTCGACGCCTCTGTCCAGAAGACCATCGAGCGCGAGCTGCGTCAGGGGCTGTTTGAACTGGAATCTGAACGCATCCTCGACATCAACCTGAACGGTGAGGTGTGGACCAAGACCGGAGCCATGGTCGCCTACACCGGGCAGGTTAAATTCTTCCGCGAGAAACTGCTAGAACGCGGACTGGGGGACTTGCTTAAATCGGCGGTCGGCGAAGAGGGCGTGCGCCTCGCCAAAGCCACCGGAAACGGGTCGGAGTTCTGCGCCGACACCGGCAAAAAAATCACCATCTTGCAACTGCAAAACGAAGCAGTCTTCGTCAACGGCAACGACCTGCTCGCCCTCGAACCGACCCTTCAGTACGACGTCCAAATGACGATGGAGATCGCGACCATCGCGGCCGGCGGCCTCTTCAACATCCGCATCGAAGGCACAAGATTGATTGCCGTCACCAGCCACTACGACCCGCTGACCCTCTTGGTGCCCTCCGACACTCCAGCCACCACCGACCCCAACGCCACGGTGATGTGGTCCGGCGGGCTGACACCGAAGTTCAAAACCGACATGCATTTGAAAACCTTTATCGGACGGGGCAGCGGCGAGTCGGTGCAGATGGCGTTTCAAGGAGACCGGTTCGTGGTGGTGCAGCCCTACGAAGAGGTGCTGCTACAAAGCACCTCGAACTGACGTTTCGGGCCAAGGGGCCAGAGCGGGCAGGGGGAGCGCCGCCCCCTCCAGAGACCGGTCACATCTGATCCACGCCCCACCCAAAACAGCGGCCCCAACCTCTGCTCTGGACCACGCCATTCGCCCGGGCGGGCCTGGGGCCGCGATTTAACCGATACAAACCCGCGTGCTCTTCTCGCAAGGAGGAGGGCTCCCGGCCCCACGCACGGCGGAAGCAATACGGCTCGGCCCGCATGCGTTGTTCTATTGTCGTTTCTAGATCTCACAAGAACCGGTCTCCCCCCTACTCACGGCATCCCCCCCCACCTCCCACATGCCCATGCAGCCCCTTGCCCCCCGCGACTTCGACGCCGCCGCCGCTCGCCACCTCGTGAACCGCGCGGGTTACGGCGCCCCCCCCGCGGAGGTTGAGGCAATGGCCGCCCTGGGCCTGGACGACGCGGTCGATCGGCTGGTGAACTACACCACCCAGCCCGCCCTGGAAGGCCCGGACCTCGATCCCGACGTAATCCGTAGCCGAACCGCCGACGAACGCCGACGCTTCAGTGAAGCCCGTAAAAACGGCGACCAGGACCAGCTCGAAGCGCTCCGCAAGCAGCAGCAGCAAGCACAAAAAGCTGACCGCAAACAGTTCCAAGCGTTGCAGCACTGGTGGGTGGACCGGATGGTGCACACGCCCCGTCCGCTCGAAGAATGCCTCACCTTCTTCTGGCACGGCCACTTCGCCAGCAGCCAACGCAGCGTCCGCGACGCCTACCTGATGTACGCCCAGAACGCGACGCTACGCGAGCACGCCCGCGCACCGTTCGCCGACCTGGTGGCCGCGGTGGTACACGACCCGGCGATGCTCAAGTACCTGAATAATGATCGCAACATTGCCAAGCGACCCAACGAAAACCTGGCCCGAGAGCTGATGGAGCTTTTCACCCTCGGCGTGGGCAACTACACCGAGGGCGACATCAAAGAAGTCGCCCGCGCGCTGACCGGCCACGGAGTGAAAGACAACGACTTTCAACTGAAAGTCCGCCAGCACGACGGCGGCGACAAGCACATCCTGGGCCAGACCGGCCCCTTCGACGGCGATTCCGTCGCCGCGCTGCTCGCCACCCACCAGGCCTGCGCCCGGTTCGTCGCGCTCAAGCTTTACGACCACTTTGTGGCCGACGTCGGCGATGTGTACGACAAGCTCACCCCCGTGCAGGCCGCGGGGGTCGATGAACTGGCCGCGGTGCTGCGTCAGGAAGGCATGCACACCGGCCGCACGCTCACACGGCTGTTCAAAAGCCGGCACTTCTACAGCAACCAGGTCGTGGGCAAGAAAATCAAGAGCCCCGTACACCTCGTGGTCGGCACGCGGCGCGGCCTGGGCGCCCCGGTCCGTCACGTCGCCCGGGTGCTGCCCGCGCTGCGGCAGATGGGGCAGGTGCCCTTCGAACCACCCACGGTCGACGGCTGGGACGGCGGGCGGGCGTGGATCAACACCTCCACCCTCTTCGTGCGGCAAAACTACACGACCTATCTCACCACCGGCCTCGCGCCCAACCGCAAACGCCAGGGCAAAAGAGGCGGCAAACGCGCGAACGCCGACGCCTACCGCCCCACCACGCTGCTGGCCCACCTGGACGACCCCTCACCCGAGGCGGCCACCGACGCCCTGATCGACCACGCGCTGGGCCCCCACACCCCCGGCGCCCGCCGCGCCCCCCTGCACGACCTGGCCCGCGAGCTGCTCGCCGACGGCGTTGCCGACGAGCCCCTGTCCCGCCTGATCGCCGCGATTGCTGCCACCCCCGAGTATCAGCTCTGCTGATTCGAGTTTCGAAGCGTGATGTCCGAACGCTCACCGCGCCGAACCTCACGCCTCGCCCCGTTCAACGCCTCCTGCTTCGACGTTCACGCTTCGAACTTCGAACTTCGGACTTCCAACCCATGTGCAAGCACTACCACCCCCAGACCTGCGACACGCCCGCCGAGCGCCTCTACGCCGAAGGCGGGTTCACCCGCCGGCGCTTCGTCACCCACGGCCTGAGCCTGCTGTCCGCCGCGGCCACCGTGCCCGCCTTCCTGATGCGCGCGGGCGACGCCATGGCCGCCGACACCACCATGCGGCTGTCCAGTGTGCCCGGAGCGGCCGACGGCCGCGTGCTCGTGGTCGTGCAGCTCTCGGGCGGTAACGACGGGCTCAATACGGTGGTGCCCATCGGCGACGACGCCTACGCCAAGGCCCGCCCGGGCCTGCGTCACGCAGCCAACGAGGTGCTGGAGCTGCCCGGTGTCGATGGCATCGGCCTGCACCCCGCCCTGGGCCCGATTCAAGAACTGATGCAGGCCGGCCTGTGCGGCGTCGTCCAGGGCGTGGGCTACCCCAACCCCAACCGCTCTCACTTCGCGTCGATGGACATCTGGCACACCGCCGACATCTCGGGCCAGGGCGGCCGCGGGTGGATCGGCCAGTCCCTCGAATCCCGCATGCCCGAAACCAACGCCGGCCTGGACTGCCTCTCGATCGGCAACGCCGCCCCCCTCGCGACCCTGGGCCGGGAACAACGCCCGGTGAGCTTCGAGCAGGCCGAGCTGTTCCGCTTCGCCGCCCGCGGGCAGGACGCCCCGGTCAGCACCACTTACGACGCGATCAACCACACCGCCACCGCGGCCGACGACGAAGACCCGCTGGCCTTCGTGCAGCGCACCGCGCTGGACGCGCAAGTCGCCTCCGAACGCGTGCGCAAGGCCGTCGCGGGCCAGAGCAAGACCAAGTGGCCCGGCAGCGGCCTCGCCAAGCAGCTGCAGATGGTCGCCCGCATGATCCGCGCCGAGCTGCCCACCCGCGTCTACTACGTGACCCTGGGCGGTTTCGACACGCACTCCAACCAGAAGGCCAACCACCAGCGTCTGATGACCCAATTCGGTGAGGCGATGAAGGCGTTCTACGACGAGCTCGACGCCACCGGCGACCGGAGCCGGGTCGTCAGCCTGGCCTTCAGCGAGTTCGGCCGCCGCGTGCGGCAGAACGCCTCGGCCGGCACCGATCACGGCTGCGCCGGCCCCAGCTTCGTCTTCGGCGACGCCGTCACCCCCGGCCTCATCGGCCAGCACCCCTCGCTCACCGACCTGGACAACGGCGATCTCAAGTTCGGCATCGACTTCCGCAGCGTCTACACCGACCTGCTCGAAGGCTGGCTGAAGCTGGACCCCACCGCCGCGCTGGGCAAGCGGTACCCCACCGCCGGCGTGCTGAAGGCGGTCTAACCGCCACCCGCGGCGACGCCCGGGCGAACACGTGCATCATGAAGCTGCTGACGTGATCGTCGGCCTTGCCGCAGCGGTTCTGCGCCGTGTTCTCGCCGTGTGTACCCCCGCGGGCACCGGCACTTCCTAAAAACCAACGGAAACGCCCGCACGACATCTCAAGCGATCTCCAGGAATCACCCCCATGAACACCCTCATCGTCGGCACCGGCGAATACACCACCGGCTACGTCCACGGCCAGGCCAGCCCATCCGACAAGGGCGCCGGCGTCGTCGGCCTCAGCGTCTTTCACCAGCGCGCTCTGGGCCAGATCGACCGGGTGCTGATGGCCGGCACCAACGGCACCAAGTTCCCGGGCATCCGCGCGCACCTGCGCCGGGTGATCGGCGAGCGCTACCGCGGACTCGACACGACCTTTGAGAGCTTCCCCGCCGACGACTGCGGCCGCGACACCGAGGCCTACCGCGTCGCGATGGATCGGCTCGCCCCCGGCGACTGTGTGATGGTCTTCACGCCCGACGACACCCATTTCACCATCGGCCTGGCCGCGGTCGAGCGCGGCCTGCACGTGCTGATCGCCAAGCCCATCGTGCAAACCGTCGCCGACCACCGAGCCCTGATCGACGCCGGCGACCGCAAGGGCGTGCTGGTGGCCATGGAAGTCCACAAACGCTGGGATCCGATCTACGCCGACGCCCGCGACAAAATCCGCGAGCTGGGCGACTTCAGCCACTTCAACGCCTACATGAGCCAGCCCAAGTCGCAGCTGGAGACCTTCCGTGCCTGGGCGGGCAAATCCAGTGACATCAGCTACTACCTCAACGCCCACCACATCGACTTCCACAACTGGGCCGTGGGCCACCGGGCCCGCCCCGTGTCGGTGTCGGCCTTGGGCGCCACCGGCGTGGCGACGTCGCAGGGCATCAAGACCGAAGACACCATCTCCCTGGCGGTGCGTTGGCAGAACACCGAAAGCGGCAGCATCGGCACCGCCTTGTACACCGCGTCCTGGATCGCGCCCAAGAGCGACGTCCACTCGCAGCAGCGTTTCCACTACATGGGCCACACCGGCGAGATCCAGGTCGACCAGGCCCACCGCGGGTATCACCTGGCGACCGACGCCAACGGCTTCACGTCGCCCAATCCGCTGTTCATGAAGTACCTGCCCAACGACGCGGGCGCGTTTGCCGGCGCCTCGGGCTACGGCTACCTCAGCATCGCCGCCTTCATCCAGGCCGCCCACTCGGTCAACGACGGCAAGACCCAGCCCACCGACTGGGACCGCAAGCTCGCCACCGCGCGCCAAACCCTGCCGGTCACCGCGATCTTGGAAGCAGGCCGGCAGAGCCTCGACGCCGGCGGCGCCGCGATCCCCCTCGACGGTTTGTAGGCCCGGCACACCGCTAGAATGAGCCGATGTCTACGCCCCCCGACGCCCCGCCCCCCGCCTACGACGCCCCCGCCGGCGGCTGGGGCGCACTCAAAGGCACGCTGAAGCACGTGGGCGCCCAGTCGGGCAAGCTCAAAATCGCCAAGACCCTACTCAGGGTCAACCAGCCCGGCGGCTTCGACTGCCCGGGCTGCGCCTGGCCCGAGCCCGCCGCCCGCGAACGCAGCCGCTTCGAGTTCTGCGAGAACGGGGCCAAGGCGGTGGCCTGGGAAGCCACCAACGACAAAGTTGACGCCGCCTTCTTCGCCCGCCACCCCGTCGCCGACCTCCGGGCCTGGTCCGACCACGAGCTGGAGAAGCGTGGCCGGCTCACCCAGCCGCTGCGCTACGACCGCGCGACCGACCGCTACGTCCCCATCGCTTGGGACGACGCCTTTGCCCTGATCGGCCAGCACCTCGCGGGCCTGGACGACCCCAACCGCGCGGTCTTCTACACCTCGGGGCGCACCAGCAACGAGGCCGCGTTCCTCTACCAGCTTCTGGGCCGCAAGCTGGGCACCAATAACTTCCCCGACTGCTCGAACATGTGCCACGAGTCATCGGGCGCGGCACTCAACGAGCAGATCGGCGTGGGCAAGGGCACCGTCACCCTCGCCGACTTCGACGAGGCCGACTGCATCTTCGTGGTCGGCCAGAACCCCGGCACCAACCACCCCCGCATGCTCAGCGAGCTGCAGAAGGCCTCGGCCCGCGGGGCCACGCTCATCTCGGTGAACCCCCTGCGCGAACGCGGGCTCGAGAGCTTCGTCCACCCCCAGCACAAGCTGGCGATGCTCGGCAACGCCCCCACGCCGATCGCGGGCCACTTCGTGCAACCCACCATCGGCGGCGACCTGGCCTTCTTCAAAGGCGTCTGCAAAGCGCTGCTGGACCTCGAAGACGCCGCCCCGGGCGCCGTGCTCGACCACGCCTTCATCGGCCAGCACACCCACGGCTTCGACGCCTTTGCCAACGACCTCCGCGCCGCGTCGTGGGAACACCTGGCCGAGCAGTCCGGCGTCACCCAGAACCAGATGCGGGTCATCGCCCAGCGCTACGCCGCGTCCGACCGCGTGATCGCCTGCTGGGCCATGGGCCTGACCCAGCAGCGCCACGGCGTGGCCGCCATCCAGATGGTCGTGAACCTGCTGCTGATGCGCGGCAACCTCGGCAAGCCGGGCGCCGGCGCCTGCCCCGTGCGTGGCCACAGCAACGTGCAGGGCGACCGCACCATGGGCATCTTCGAGAAGCCCCCGGCCTGGACGCCGAAACTCGGCGAGGTGTTCGGTTTTTCGCCGCCCACCGAAGAAGGCTACGACGTGGTCCGCGCCATCGAAGCGATGCGCGACGGGGCCGTCGATGTCTTCGTTGCCATGGGCGGCAACTTCGCCGCCGCCACCCCCGACTCGCCGGCGACGTACGCGGCCCTCGAACGGGTCAAGCTCAACGTGCAGGTGTCCACCAAGCTCAACCGCAGCCACACCGTCGTTCCAACCGAAGGTGACGCGCTGATTCTCCCCTGCCTGGGCCGCACCGAGGCCGACGACACCGCCCACGGCCGCCAGGTCGTCACCGTCGAAGACAGCATGTCCATGGTCCACATCAGCCGCGGCGGCAACCCGCCGGCGTCCGACCGGCTCAAGAGCGAGCCGGCCATCGTCGCCGGCATCGCCCGCGCCGCGCTGGGCCCCGACGACCCGACCGACTGGCAGGCCATGGCCACCGACTACAACCAGATCCGCGACAAGGTCGCCCAGGTCATCCCCGGCTTCGCAGACTTCAACGAGAAGATCAAGCCCAAAGACGGCTTCTACTTAGGCAACACCGCCCGCGACCGGGTGTGGGTCAACGCCGGCCAGAAGGCCGCCTTCCAAACGCTCGATGTTCCTGACGGCACGATGCCCGCGGATCAGCTCAAGCTGATGACCCTGCGCAGCCACGACCAGTACAACACGACCGTGTACGCCCTGGACGACCGGTACCGCGGCATCAAGAACGCGCGCGAGGTCTTGTTCTGCCACGCCGACGACCTGGCCCACCGCGGCCTGAAAGACGGCGACCGCGTGGACATCACCAGCCGCTATTCGAACGGCGAAGACGACGGCGTCGAGCGCTCCGCCCAGAACTTCCGCGTCGTGGCCTACGACATCCCCCGCGGCTGCTGCGCCGGCTACTTCCCCGAGCTCAACGTGCTGGTGAGTTTGAAGTCGGTCGCCCTGAAGTCCAACACGCCGGTGTCGAAGCTGGTGCCGGTGACGATTACGAAATCTGACGCCTAGCCACCACCCCCCCGATGCCCAAGGGGAGGGCGAGGCTTCCGCCGAGCCGCGCGTCGCAGGGCCCGCGCGGCTCGGCGGGAGCCGAGCCCTCCCAACGAAACATGGCCCCGTCCATCAGGCCTGCCGCGCCCATGCAACGCAAGATCTGGAAAATCCGCTCCGGCGAACCCGCCAACGAGGCCCACGACGAGCTTGCCGCCGAAGAACCGCTCGAAATCCGCGTCAACGGCAAGGCCGTCTCGGTCACCATGCGCACCCCCGGCGACGGCGCCGACCGCCCCGTCCACGACGCCGAACTGGCCGCTGGGTTTTTGCTCAGCGAGGGCATCATCACCTCCCCCGCCGACCTGGACCGCATCGAACCCTGCGGCCGCGCCAACGCGGCGGGACAAGACCTCAACGTGCTCAACGTGTTCCTGTCGGCTTCCTGCACGTTCGACCCCAAGAGCCTCACCCGCCACGTGTTCGCCAGCAGCAGTTGCGGGCTGTGCGGCAAAGCCACCATCGACGCCATCCACCAGCAGTTCGCCCCCGTCTACGCGCCCGCCCCGGTCACCGCCGACGTGCTGCTGGGCCTGCCTCACACGCTGCGCAGAGCGCAAGCCACCTTCGCCCGCACCGGCGGCCTGCACGCCGCCGGGCTCTTTGACCGTACGGGTCGATTGCTCGTCGCCCGCGAAGACATCGGCCGCCACAACGCCGTGGACAAGGTCATCGGCCACGCCCTGCAAGCGGGCTGGACCCCCGACGACCACATCCTCTTGGTCAGCGGCCGGGCCAGCTTCGAGATCATGCAGAAAGCCCTGGCGGCGCGGGTGCCCGTGGTGGCGGCGGTCAGCGCGCCGTCGTCGCTGGCCGTCGATTTCGCGTCCGAAAGCGGGCAGACCCTGGTGGGTTT
>CALLPP010000063.1 GCA_938015655.1 uncultured Algisphaera sp. | reverse complement strand
CTCAGCCGACGCAGCCCGCGGGTGTGCAGGGCCAGGCCAACGTCGCGCAGCAGCGGCAGATCGGGCCGGCGGGTGTGAACCAGCGGCGCCTCGGGGGCCAACCGCACCAGCGGGAGGTGGTGGTGCGGGCGCTGCAGCGCGGCGGCCATGCCGTCAAGGGCGGGCCCCACCGCGTCGAGCCAGGCCGCCACCCCCGGGGTCGCGGCGGGGTCAAAGGGCATGCGCTGCGCGCGGTCGCGCTGGGCCGCAGCGGCGGCGGGATCCACCTGGTGCGTGGCAGCGAAACGTTCAAACTCCGAAAATGGCACGTCGGGAAGGGCGATGAAAAAGTCGCCCAGCGCCTCGGCGAGCTGGGCCAGGTGGTCCGGGTCCCAGTGCTCGGTGTCGGCCTGCTCCAGCAGCCCCACCACCACGTTCTGGCCCGGCGTCAGCCCCGCGGGTTGCAGCTCGTGGTTGATCGCCGCGGCGTAGTCCACGAAACCTTCGGCGTCGAGCGGGCCGTCATAGAAGGTGGAATCAGCCGCCGGAGCGGGAGCCGAAGCCGGCCCGGGCGATGCCGGCCCGGCCACGGCGAGGGCCAACAGGCCCGCGGCCACGCGATGCGCAAAGAAAAAGGGTTTCATCTGCCAGGATTCTAGAGCCGATGCTCGGCTGACGGCAGGCCGACGCTCCGGGGTTTTCTCCTCCCCCGGCGCAGGCTTCGGGCCGGTCGCGACCCTCAGCCCGGCGACGCGGGGCCGATCTCGCGCAGCTTCAGGCCGCGGAACCGCACCCGTCCGGCGCCGTCGCCTTTCGCGGCGGGGACTTCCAGCCCGATGCGGCCCGACGCGTCGCGGGCGTCCATCAGCCGGGCGGCGGGCACGCCGTTGACCCAGGTGCGGATCAGCGGCCCGCGGGCGGCCACGTCAACGCGGTTCCATTCGCCCGCCCGCCACGCGCGGCGGGCGTAGGGCTTCTCGATCAGCGGGTTCAGCCAGCCGCGGCCGCCGTGGTCCAGCACGCCCCCGCTGTAGCGGCGGGCAGACGGGTCCACTTCGACCTGCAGGCCGCGCACCTTGCCGCCGCGCTGGCCGAAGCCGCCGGCCACGCGGCTGCGGATCTGCACGCCGGAGTTCAGCCCGCCTTCGACGCGGACTTCGTAAGACAGCTCGAAGTCGGTGAAGGAGCGCTCGGTCATCAAAAACGTTGGGGCGCCGCCGGGCGTGCCCACGATCGCGCCGTCTTCGACCGCGAAGGCGCCGTCGCCGCCGCGCGGGGCCCAGCCGTCGAGGGTCTGACCGTCGAACAGGGGCTGCGCCGGGCCGGCCACGCGCGCGGCGTCGTCCGGGTCGTCCAGCGGCGCGGCCCACACGTTGCGCAGGCGCACCGGGCCCTTGGCCAGACGCGAGTGGGCCTGCAGCACCACGGGCCCGCGGTGCACGGTCTGGCCGGGTTGCAGCTTTTCGCCCCGCCGCGCGCCGCCGCCGGTGCCCGGGGGCAGGGCCACGTCGTGGTGGACCAACACGCCGTTCCAGTACACGGTCACCCGCGCGTCTTCCAGCTTCTCGCCCTGGGGCGAGAAGCGCGCGGCGCGGAACCAGATGTCGTAGCTCTGCCAGGTGTTGGGCCCGGTGGTCACGTGCGCGTCGGGCTCTTTGAAGGTGTAGATGGCGCCCGCGCCCTGCACGCCCAGGCCCGCGCGGCCCGCGGGCATGCCGTGGATCTGGATCTCGTAGATGCCCTGCAGGTACACGCCGCTGTTGCCCACCGGGCGGGGGTATTCGCCGTCGATGCTTTCGGGGGTGTTCCATTCCACGTGCAGCCGGTGGTCGCCGAACTCGGTGGCGGTGCGCAGGTCGCCGCGCTCGATCGGCAGCTCGATGCCCCGGGTCTCGCCGACCGCCGCGAGCGCGGCGGCGTCCACCGCGCCTTGGGTGGCGATGCCGCGCGGCTCGTCTTTGCTGCGGTACATCAGGCCCTGGTACGAGCGGCCGATCAGCGTCACCGCGTTGGCCGGGGGCAGCACGCCCAGGCCCACCGCGGCGTCGGGGTCGCCGGGCCGCACCACCTCCACCCCGTTGAGGGTGGCGCCCGCCACCGGCTGCGCCGCGGGCCGCTGGTTCAGGGTGTAGTAGGCCTCGGTGGACCAGAGTTCTTCGCCCGCCACCGAGGTGGGCGCGGCCCGCAAGTAGACGCAGCGCCCGGTCTTCAAGCCCGGCACAACAATGCGGACGCCCCGGCCGTCGGCGTCGGGCGTGGCACGGGTCACCGTGAGGGTTTGGTGGTCGGTCTTCACCCCGCCGTAGTGGTGGCTGGGCGCGTAGCCCCACTGCTCCGCGGCGTAGTGGGCCGGGTCGGCCAGCCAGCCGGCGTCCACCGCGTCGGTGAAGCGGTAGTGGAAGCCCTCGGGCGTGGCGCTCACGGTGTCGATCTCGAAGGTGTCCCGGCCGTTGGGTTCCAGGCGCTGCAGGCCGAACTTGGTGTTGTTCCAGGCCCACCCGCCGCTGGCGCCGATGCCGCCGATGTACAGCGCGCCGTCCGGGCCCCAGGCCAGGCGGTTCACGCCGCTTTCCAGGCCCTGGGTGAAGCGAAATGCCGCGCCCTGCCACTGGCCGTTGACTTTTTCTAAAAACACGCGGCGGATGCCGCCCGAGGTGATCTCGCCCAGCAGCATCTGCCCGGCGAAGCGGCCTTCTTCAATCAGCAGGGCTTTGGTGGGCGAGTTGATGAACTCGTTCTGCGGCAGGTACACCACCGGCGGCGAGCGCAGCTCGTCGCTGAACGCGCTGGGGTGCCCGCCCCGGGGGTAGCGGTCCGCCAGCTTGGGCACCGGGTTGGTGCGGTTGAAGTGCCCGTAAAACCGCCCGTCTTGCACGTGCGAGAGCACGCTGGCGGGGAACCAGGTGCCCTGGTTGTCGGCGTAGAAAAGATCGCCGCCCGGGCCCAGGGCCACGGTGTTGGGCGTGCGCAGCCCGCCGGCCAGCACCCGGGCGGTCTCGGTCGCCAGGTCGATCTCCAGCATGGTGCCGCGCATCGGCCCGTTGGGCCCGGCGTTGCTGTCCATCCCCTCCCAGTCGGGCGGGGCCATCGCGGTGGAGAGCGCGGCGTACAGCTTCCCGTCGCGGTGTTCGAGCCCGAAGGTGAACTGGTGGTAGTTCCAGCCCTCCCAGCCGCTGGCCACGTCGTGGTGGGTTTCGTAAAAGCCGTCGCCGTCGGTGTCGGTCAGCCGGGTGACGGCGCGGCGCTGCGAGACGTAGATCGCGTCGCCCACCGCGCACAGCCCGCTGGGTTCGTACAGCCCCTGGGCCACGGGCACCAGCTCGTGGGTGTCCGGGTCGTCGCCCGTCGGGTTCTTCAACTCATACAGCCGGTCGGGCTGCTTGCTGTCGATGTCCGGAAGCGCGTTGCCGCCCCGCTGCACCGGCTTGAACGTGCCCAGGATCAGCCGGCCGTCGGGGGTAAAGGCCATCGCGCCCACGCTGGGCTCGCTCGCCGGCGGGCGGATGGTGCTCAGCGTGTAGCTGGGGTGTACGCCCTGCACCGGCTTGCCGTCGCCGGGGCGGCGCGAATTGGTCAGGCGTTTGAGACCCGGCGAGGTCACGCGGGTGGGATCAAACGGCGTGCGGAACGCGCGGGCGGGCACCGGCACCCATTCCTGGGTTCCCGGGGCTTTCCACTCCAGCCGCAGCGACGGGTCGGCGCCCGCGGGCACATACTGCTCCACCCACAGCTTCACGAAGTTCTTGGAGCGGTAGGTCAGCCGCGACACGATCGGCTTGCCCTCGCCCACGCGTGTCTCGCCGCGGATCTGCCCCCAGATCTGCAGCCGCAGCGCCCCGCCGCCCGAGACCCGCAGCGGGTAGGTGCCGATCTCGTCGCCACGCACCGCGGCGGTGAGCTTGAGCATCCGCCCGGGCGCCACCGAGGCGGCCCAGGGCGCGTCGGCCCCGAACGCCACGGTCTCAAACACCTGTTCAAAGTTGGGCGTCTGGTTGGGGGCGATCCGCGGCACGTCTTCCAGCCCGTCGGGCACCTGCCACACCTGGATGCCGACCCCCGGTTCGTTCTCGGCGGCCGGGGCCGCCACGGCGCCCGTCAGCACCAGCAACAAGAGAAAAAACGCCCAGGGTCGTGGTAGAGAATGGAGCTGCATCATTGGAAAGATCGCGGCAAATCGATGGAAAAACCCAACACCGGGCGGAACGCCCCCGGCCCCGGGCTGCGCGGCCAACCCGGGGCGGGGAACCCCAGGGCGGCGCATCCGAGCGGCGCCGTGAGCCCCCGCAGACGGGCCCAAAAGCATAACCCGCCCACCGCCCCACATCGGCCCGGCCCCGGAGCCCCCGTCCACCGCCCCCGCAGAGCGGTAGACTGATTCGGCTCGGCTTATCCCGCCCGACCGCTGCCACGGGCCCCCGCTTCAATCCTCTCTTGACCCCAAGCGACCCATGGGCAAACCCACCGGATTCCAAGAGATCTCCCGCTGCGCGGTGCCCTACCGCGACGCGGGTCAACGTTACCACGACTTCGACGAGATTCTCTCGGCCAGCGAGCCGGATCACATCGAAGAGCAGACCGCGCGCTGCATGGACTGCGGCGTGCCCTTCTGCCAGTCCGAGACCGGCTGCCCGGTGGACAACCTGATCCCCGAGTGGAACGACTTGGTCTATCAAGGCCGCTGGGAAGAGGCCCTCGAACGCCTGCACCGCACCAACAACTTCCCCGAGTTCACCGGCCGGGCCTGCCCCGCGCCGTGCGAAGGCGCCTGCGTGCTGGGCATCATCTCGCCGGCGGTCACCATCAAGAACATCGAGAACGCGATCATCGACCGCGGCTTCGCCGAGGGCTGGGTGGTCGCCCAGCCGCCCGAGCGTCGCAGCGGCAAGCGCGTGGCGGTGGTGGGCTCGGGCCCCGCGGGGCTGGCCGCCGCCGCGCAGCTGAACAAGGCCGGGCACCTGGTCACCGTGTATGAACGCGCCGACCGCATCGGCGGGCTGCTGACCTACGGCATCCCCAACATGAAGCTGGACAAAGGCACGGTGCAGCGGCGCATCGACCTGCTCGCCGCCGAGGGCGTGACGTTTGTCACCTGCACCCAGGTGGGCCGCGAAGAAGACTTCCCCGCCGGGCACAGCAACCGCATCATGGCCGAGCGTGGGCACCGGCTGACCTATCTCGACCCGCAGCAGTTGCAAGACAAGTTCGACGCCGTGGTGCTGGCCACCGGCGCTACGCGGCCGTTTGACCCCACCGCCCGCTGCCCGGGCCGCGAGCTGCCGGGCATCCACATGGCGATGGAGTTTCTCACCCGCAACACCAAAAGCCTGCTGGACTCGCAGCTGGGCGACGCGGCCAACATCTCGGCCAAAGACAAGGACGTGATCGTGATCGGCGGCGGCGACACCGGCGCCGACTGCATCGGTACCTCGCTGCGTCACGGCTGCCGCAGCGTGGTCAACTTTGAGCTGATGAACCGCCCGCCCGACGAGCGCGCCGCGGACAACCCCTGGCCCGCCTGGCCGCGCATCCACCGCACCGACTACGCCCACGCCGAGGCCGCGGCCCGCGACGGCCGCGACCCGCGGGCCTACGCCGTGCTCACCAAGGCCTTCGTCGCCCGCGCGGGCAGGCTGTCCAGCGTGCAGACCGTCGCGGTGGACTGGTCCAAGCCCGGCGACCGGGCCCCGTTCACCGAGGTGGCGGGCAGCGAAAAAACCTGGCCCGCCGACCTGGTGTTCTTGGCCACCGGCTTTGTGGGCCCCGAGAAAACCCCCGGCGAGATGCTGGGCCTGACCATGCAGAACCCGCGCGGCAACTGGGAAACCTTCGCCGCCGAGCACGGGCCGTTCGCCACCAGCGTCGCGGGCGTGTTCGCCGCGGGCGACTGCCGCCGCGGCCAGTCGCTGGTGGTCTGGGCCATCAACGAGGGCCGCGGCGCCGCCCGCGCGGTGGACGAATACCTGATGGGCTACAGCGTGCTGCCCGCCCCGGGCGTCACCGCGGCGGGCGGGTAGACCCGGCCGCCTGGGCCTGGGCCTGGACGCCCGCCCCGGGAAACTCGAGGTAGTACCCCGGCAGCCGTTCTTTCAGAAGCGCCGCGGCCTCGGACGCGGTCGTGTCCTCGTCCAGCCCCACGTGCTCCAAGAACCCGCGGCGCTGGGCCATGCCCATGTACCGCTCGGCGATGGCCGGGTCGGCCTCGAACGCGCGGCTGAGCTGCAGCGCGAAAAAGAACGCCAGCGGGTGGGCCCGCGGCCGGTAGCTGAGGCGAAACCGCGCCACGCGGATGTTGTTGCCCTCGTGCCGACCGGTGCCGGCGAAGCGCAGCGCTTTGAAGCCCACCACCGGGTGCACCCGCCCGCGGTTGCGGTTCAGGTGGGCCTGGGTGATGCGGATCACCCCGCCCAGCGTGTCCAGCAGGCCCAGCGGGGTGATGCGCACCACGCCGTCCACAAACAAGATCTCGTTAACCGTGAACTCGCGGCTGGTCAGGTAGTCCAGCGGGCTGACGATCTCTTCGACCTCCGCGTCGCCGTGGATCACGTCGTCGGTCATGTAGACCTCCGCCAGCCGCTGGTCGTGCTCGGGCGGCGTGCCGCCCAGCCGCAGCAAGTCGATGTCGCGCACCGCCGAGGTCGACAGCGGCAGCCGCAGCACGCGGGCCAGGGCCTTGCGCGCCACCCCGCCTTTGAAGCCGTAGCCCGGTGGCATCGGCGGGTAGCCCGCCAAGTCGTCGGGATCCACCGTGAACGCCAGCGTGTTCTCGCCGATCTCGCAGGCGTCGTCAGGGATGTCCAGGGCATCGAGCAGCCCCTCGATCGCGTCCAGCGCCGCCTCTATCGGGTCCGCCGCGAGGACCTGTGGTTCGGCATGCTGCGGCGCCCGGCCGCCCCGCCGCCGCCGCGGCTTGCGGCCGCCATAGCGCAACTCGTCTGCCGCCGCCCGCGCTGCCTCCCGCAGCTCCTCCGGGATCACCGCCGGCTCGCCGTCCTGCTCCACCCGGTGCTGCCCCAGCGCCGGGAAGTCGTCCGGGCTGGCGGCGTTTGCCCACAAACGCTCGATACGCTCCGCAGCGTCTTCTTGAGTCTGGGCATCGTCGTCAGACTCGGCGTGCGCACCGGTCAGCTCCACCCCCGTGCTCTGGGCCCAGGCTCCCAGGCCGGCATACTCCTGAACGTCGGGCTGCGGATCGTGGTCGCTACTCATGAAAAAACTCGGTTCACGCCTCCGTGTGCCCGGACCGTCCGGGACCTACGATCCTACCGCGATCCACCACCCCCGTGCGCCGCCCACCCCGTGGCCGCACCCACACGGCGGAAAGACGCCCCAGCCCCACCGCCGCCCATCGCCCCCAACGACGCTCATTGGACCGGCAGGTCTTCCGCGTCGGGCACCTCGGAGCCATCCAGCACCTCGAACGTCCGTCGGGCCACCTCACGCCCGTCCAGCCGGGTGGTCAGAGTCCACTCACCCACCATCGCGTCCAGCGGCTCCCACAGGGCATCGCCCAGAAAAAAGTCAAAGTCGCTGGTGCGCACAAACTGATCGCCACGGAACGGCGTCATCACCACCCCCGCGCGGTCGGGCACCCGCGGGTGGGCGATCTCAAAGTCGATCTTCAGCCCCCGGCCGTGCTTGATGTTCAGCACGTAGCCGAACTCTTGTCCCAGCCGCAGAGGAACGGCCGTAGAAAAGCGGTCCAACTTGGGCAGCTCGCGGGCGGTAGCGTCAAACCGCTCGTACAGCCCGTAGCTCACCACCGACACCTTCGGGCGTTTGCGGGCCATCGCGCCGGCCTCTAACCCGGGCTGCCCGACCGCAGGTCGTGGATCATCCCCCACAGCCGGTCGATCTCGCCGCGCTCGATCACCTCCACCGGCTTGAGCCCGCCAAAGCCTTCGTTGGGCTCGGTCATCCACGGCCCCACCGCGTCGGCCCGCACCACCTTCACCAACGACCGGCGCAGCCGGTCCACCTCGGTGAGTTTGCGGCGCACCGACTCCGAGGGGCGCTCGCCCTTCTCCAGCTTCGACAGCGTCCGCGTCTTCACCCCGACCACCCGGGAGAAGGCGTCTTGCGTGAGCCCAAGGGCCTGACGGATTTGGAGCGGGTGGAGGGTGGGCATGGGTTGGGGGTTGGGGGTTGGGGGTTGGGGGTTGGGGGTTGGGGGTTGGGGAATCGCCTCTCAACTCGCAATTGCACCTGCATTTTTTCCGATTACCTACGGGATATTGTCGGCGTTTCGGGCCGCCAACTTTGACCCTTTACGCAGCTCGTCCACAAAAACCACAACATTGGGTGTCGCGTTTTCGACCGACGGCACGACAAGCCCCTCGATCCCGGCGCCAGCCGCTCGGCCAGCCCCGCGGGCTCAGCCAATGGCTTGCTCCAGGTCCGCGATGATGTCGCGCACGTCTTCGATGCCCACGCTCACGCGGACGTACTCGGGGCTCACGCCGGTCTTCAGCTGCTCGTCGGCGGTCAGCTGGCTGTGGGTCGTGCTGGCGGGGTGGATCACCAGGGTCTTGGCGTCGCCGATGTTGGCCACGTGGCGGCACAGCTTGCAGCCGTTGATGAAGCGCTTGCCCGCCTCCACGCCGCCCTTGATGCCGAAGCCCAGGATGGCGCCCTGCCCGTGGGGCAGGTAGGTCTTGGCGTGGGCGTGGCCGGCGTGGCCCTCCAGCCCCGGGTAGTTGACCCAGTCCACCTTGGGGTGGGCCTGCAGATAGCGGGCCACCGCCAGCGCGTTCTCGCAGTGGCGGGGCATCCGCAAGTGCAGGGTCTCCAGGCCCTGCAAAAACATGAACGCAGCGATGGGGCTCATCGCCGCCCCGGTGTCGCGCAGGTGGTGGGTGCGCACGTGTACGTTGAACGCGATGTTGCCCATGCCGCGCAGGTGCTCTTCAAACACCGCGCCGTGGTAGCTGGGGCTGGGACCGCAGAACTCGGGCCACTTCTCGGGCTGGTCGGCCCATTTGAAGTTGCCGCTGTCGACGATCGCCCCGCCGATGTGCGTGCCGTGGCCGCCGATGAACTTGGTGGTGCTGTAGAGCACGATGTCGATGCCGTGCTCGATGGGCCGTAGCAGCATGGCGGTCATGCAGGTGTTGTCGCACAAGACCGGGATCGCGCCGTGCGGGGCGCTGTGGGCCGCGTCGGCGATCGCCTTGAAGTCCGGCACGTCCAGCTTGGGGTTGCCGATGCTTTCCATGTAGACGAAGCGCGTGTTCTCATCGCACAGGCCGTGGATGTCTTCGGGCTTGTCGCTGTCAAAGAAACGCACCTCAATGCCCAACTGCTTGAAGGTCTGGGTGAAGAGCGTCCAGGTGCCGCCGTACAGGCTGGTGCTGCTCACGATGTTCTGGCCCGCGTGCGCAAGGGTGAGGCACGCCGCGGTGATCGCCGCCTGCCCGGACGCGAAGCACAAACCGGTGACGCCGCCGTCGAGCGCCGCCAGGCGCTTCTCCAGCACATCCACCGTGGGGTTCATCAAGCGGGTGTAGATATTGCCGAACTCGGTGAGCCCGAACAACGCCGCGGCGTGGTCGGTGTCGTTGAACTGATAGCTGGTGGTGGCGTGGATCGGCACCGCGAGGCTGGTGGTGGACGGGTCGGGCACCTGTCCGGCGTGAACGGCAAGGGTGGCGGGATGGTGGTTCGACATGGAGACTCCAGCAAGAAAATAGGGATCGCTAGTCTAGCACCCCCCTTTCCACCGCCCGGCTGCCGTACCGCGAGCCAGTCAAGCCGAGCCTTATGAGGCGCGGTCACGCACCGGCGAAGCGGATCCGTAACACATAGCCCCCCGCACACGGCCGCCGACCACTGGTCTGCACCACCAGCGCACGCCGGCTTGATTCCACTCCGCCGTGCCCGGGGCGCCCAACAACTCCACCGACGCCACCGCCCGAGTCGCCTGCCGATTACCACGACGCAGGGTGCGGACTCGAAAAATATCGTCTTCGAGCCATCTCAGCGCCGCCGCGTAAAGCACCCCGCCTCGTGGTGGTAAACCGGATGCCGTCTGCCCCCGGTTACCGCCCTGCCACCCGGCGCCGTACATGCGCCTGAACCGCGGCCAAGTCGTTGGGCAGCACCTCGTAAGATTCTTTACGGTCGTACAAATCGGCCAGGTGCTCGGGCAACGGGGGCCGCACCCCCGTGGCCCGCTCCACCGCGTCGGGGAACTTGGCGGGGTGGGCCGTGCCCAGCACCACCATCGGCGTGTCCGAAGGGTGCGCCGCTCGGTCGGCCAGCGCCGCCGACACGCCGATGGCCGTGTGCGGGTCCATCAGCATGCTGGTCTTGGCGTGGACTGCCCGCATCGTCTCCAGCGTCTGCGCTTCGTCGGCCCGCTCGGCCCCGAACAGCGCCCCGGTGGACGCCAGCGCCGCGTCCGGCACCCGGAAGCTCCGGGCCCGCTTCAGGTCGTCCATCAGCCCCGCCACCGCCGCACCTTCGCGACCGAGCATGTCGAACAGCAGCCGCTCGAAGTTGCTGCTGATCTGAATGTCCATGCTGGGGGCCAAGGTCTGGGTCACCGGCCCCAGCGCGTGTTCACCGGTCCGCATCACCCGCGTGAGGATGTCGTTTTGATTGCTGGCGATTACCAGCCGCTCGACGGGCAGGCCCATCTGCCGGGCGGCGTAGCCCGCGTACACGTCGCCGAAGTTGCCGGTGGGCACGCTGAAGGCCACGGGCCGTTCGGGCCCGCCCAGCTGAACCGCCGCGGTCATGTAGTAGACGATCTGCGGCATCAGCCGCGCCCAGTTGATGCTGTTGACCCCGCTCATGTTCACCTCGTCGCGGAAGGCCGCGTCGTTGAACATGGCCTTCAACAGGTTCTGGCAGTCGTCAAACGTGCCCTGGACCGCGATGTTGAACACGTTGGGCGCGTCCACCGTGGTCATCTGCCGGCGCTGCACGGCGCTGGTGCGGCCGTGGGGGTGCAAAATGAAGATGTCGGCGTTGGATCGGCCGCGGATCGCCTCGATCGCTGCGCTGCCCGTGTCACCGCTGGTGGCGCCGATGATCGTGACCTTCTGCCCCCGCTTGGCCAGCACGTGGTCGAACAGCCCGCCGAGCACCTGCATCGCCACGTCTTTGAACGCCAGCGTGGGACCGTGCCAGAGCTCCAGCAGGTGAAGGTTGGGCGCGACCGCTTCCAGCGAGGTCAGCGGGGCCACCTCGGGCACGCGGAAGGCGGCGTACGCGTCGGCGATGATCTGCCGCAGGGCCGGCGGGTCGATCCCGCCGGCGAAGGGCGCCATCACCGCTTGGGCCACCTCCACGTAGGGCCGCCCCCCGAAACCCGCGATCTGCTCCGCGGAAAGCTGCGGCCAGGATTCGGGAACGTAAAGCCCGCCGTCGCGGGCCAGGCCCTCGATCAGCACATCTTCAAACTGGAGCGGCTCGGCGTCGCCGCGGGTGCTGAGATAACGCATGGGGCTGACAGGATAACGGCTGCCCCTGCTCCCCTCACCCGCGGACGCGGGGCACGGCCCGCGTCACTACGCCCCATCCGCCCGGGCCGAGCCCCCCTCCCACCCCGGCGGCGACGGCAAACGATCGAACGCCGCGAATACCCGCAGCAGCTGTTCGGTCAGCACGCCGCTCCACGCGGTGGCCGCGGCGGGCCAAGCCTCAGGGTGCAGACCGCCCCAGTCCCAGAACGGCGGCCAGCCGCCGTCGTCGCCCTGCCGCGCGATCTCGTGGTCCAGCATGGCGTCGACCAGGCCCGGCCCCAGCCGTGCCAGGCGTGGGTCACCCGGCGTCGGGGCCACCCACCAGGGCTTAAGGCCGTAGCCGCCCCACGTTGCCGGGGCGTCCGAGACCGTCGCGGCGAGGTCGTGGGCCACGCGCTTCACCAGGGCGTCACGCCACGCCGGATCCAGGCCCGGGGCCCACGACAGACGCGCGACGCAAATCAGGTCGTGCATGCCCAACGAAGCGGTCTGCCCGTCGATCGCGGCACGCACCCGCACGGTCACCTCGGCGATCAGGTCCGCGTCGGTGCTGTTGCCC
>CALLPP010000062.1 GCA_938015655.1 uncultured Algisphaera sp. | reverse complement strand
CGCGAGGCCGAGCATCGCGTCGTCGGCGGGGTCCCGGAGGAGGATGTTCAAAACGCGGCTGCAAAAAGTGTGGGAGCACACACTGTGCCGAAGGAGCGTCGACCGCGCAACCGATCAGGCGCCTAACGCGCTTGGATTTTTCTTGGGATGCGTATGAGCACCTTGAAGCCCACCCCGCAGGCGGCGAGGTCCTCGACGGTGTTGGTGAGGTGACGGGTGAGTCGGCCGAAGCGGTCGAGATTCGAGACGACCAGCACGTCCCCGGACCGCAGGGCTTTCAGGCAGGCGTCCATACCAGGACGCTCATCGCGGCTGCCGGTGATGGTGTCTTTGTAGATGTCGCTCGGGTCGATGCCCTGGGCCTTCATCGCGTCGAGCTGCAACGTGTGGTCCTGGGAGGCGTCGGCCTTCGAGACGCGCATGTATCCGATGAGCATGCCCCCCCCTTCTGTTGGTGTCGTGTAAACGCCCGTTTGTCAAACACGCCTGAGCATTACCAAAAGCACCCCAAAGAGTGTTCCATAACCCATCTTGTTAGCTACGTTCTACAAAACGGTCGGACCACGACACGCAAAGCCGCAGCGGAAAAAATACCCCGCCGCGCACCCCAAGCCGGGATAATCTCAGGAGGTGCCGCCCGCTTTTCGCCAACTCGCGTTCGCCGTCTGCCTGACGTTTTACACGCTGAATTCCGACGGCGACGTCTGGATTGAGGGCGAGTCGGCGCTCCGCAGCACCTTCCCGGCCGGCGCCCCCTTTGCGCCGCAAAACGCCGCCCAGCAAGCCCTGCTTTCCGGCGGCGGCTGGCTCAACGCCGCGGGCGTCGCGGGCGACACCCCGCCGTCGGCGGCCTACCGCGTCACCCTCGACGCGCCGGGCACCTATCGGCTCTGGGTCCGTAAATTCTGGCAACACGGCCCGTTTCGTTGGCTGATGAAGCGGCAAGACCACGCCGGCGCGTGGCAGCGTGTCACCGCCGACGCCGCCCTGATCGAGCGCACCCCGATTCGCCCGCAGGTCGAAGCCAGCTGGGTTTTGGCCGGCGCCGCCGAGCTGGGCGCCGGCCCCCACACGCTGGAGGTGGAGCTACTCGCCGCCCCGGGCGAAGACTTCGTCGCCGGCATCGACTGCTTCTGGCTCACCTCCACCCACGCGGTGCCGCGCGGCGCCACGCCGCCGGGCGCCGGCCCCCCGCCCGCCCACGAGCCGGGCTGGTTCGTATTCGACCCGGTGGCCACCGACGCGCGGCCCGAGCTGAATCTGCGTGCGCTCAACGAAACGGTCGCCGGGCAGCACGGCCCGCTGCGCCGCGAGGGCGCCACCATCACGCTGGCCGACGGCACGCCCACGCGTTTCTGGGGCGTCAACGCGCCGCCCAACGTCAGCGCCTTGCCCGACCCGCTGCAAAAAGACCTCGCCCGCGATCTGGCCCGCATCGGCGTCAACCTCGTGCGTCTGCACGGCGCGCTGGCCGACACCCGTGACCCGGCCCTGCCGGTCGATCCCGCCCGCCTGGCTCACGCCCACCGTCTGGTCGCCCACCTCAAAGCCCAGGGCATCTACAGCCACCTCAGCTGGTACTTCCCCTTATGGCTGCAAGAAGGCGGCGCCGACCCCGCGCCCTTCGGCAAGCTGTTCTACGACGAGCCGACCCAGGCCCGCTACCTCGACCTGATGCGGTCGGCCTTGGGCGCCGTCAACCCGCACACCGGCCGATCCTTGGCTCGCGACCCCGCGGTCGGCTTCATCGAGCTGTGCAACGAAGACAGCCTGTTCTTCTGGACCTTCAAGCCCGCCGGGCTGCCCCCCACCGCCCGGCAAGCGCTCGAAAGCCGCTTCGAGGGCGAGCTGCTGAGCCCATGGCAGCTCACCGGCGACGGCCTGGCCACACTAAGCAAGGCCAGCCGGTCCCGCGCCGCGAAACAGGCCCGCTTTTACGCCCAACTGCAGCACGACTTTTACGCCCGCGCCGCCGCTGTGCTGCGCGACGAATTGGGTTTCGAAGGGCTGATCGTCGCGGGCAACTGGCACACCGCCGACCCCGCCCGCACCGACGTGTTCGAACGCTGGAGCTACACCGCCGGCGACGTGATCGACCACCACGGCTACTTCGAACCGGCCCACACGGGCGAGGCCGCGGCCCACCGCGTGGCGCCCGGCCAGTCGTTTGCCGACCGGCCCGCCATCCGCAACCCCGCGGCCTCACCGCTGCGCCCGGTGGGCGTGGCCGGGCACCCGCAAATGGTTTCTGAGTTCGGCTGGCCCCAGCCCAACCGCTTCCGCGGCGACGCCGCGGTGCTCACCGCCGCCCTCGCGTCGCTCCAAGATGTGGATGCCCTCGCCTGGTTCTGCCTGGCCCCGGGCCTGCTGGATGCGGGGATCACCAAGTTCGGCCTCGGCACGCCGGTCATGGCCGGCGGCTTCCCCGCCGCCGCGCTGATGTTCCGCCGCGGCGACCTGGCCCCCGCCCCCGCCACGCTCACCCGCCACCCCGGCGGGCCGCCCGCCACCCTTCTGGGTTCGGGTCCAGCCGGCGCTGCGGCCCTGGACCACCTCCGCGGTGGCCATCACAACGCCGACTCGCCGACCAAACCCCGCGCCCTACACGCAGGACCACACGCAGGCCCCGCGTGCTACGCCTTCGGTACCTCGCCCGCAGCGCCGCGTGTCCCGGTTCCGCCCCCAACCCAAGACGCTACGTGGGACACCGACGCGGGCCTGCTGCGGGTCGTCACCGCGCGCAGCGTCGCCGCCGCGGGCTTCCTTGCTCAGGCCGGGACGATTCAACTCGGCCCGCTCACCGTCCAGGCCCGGGTCCACCACGGCTCGATCGTCGCTGTCGCCCTGGACCACGCCCCGCTGACCCGCGCCCGGCGCATCCTGGTCCAGGCCCTCACCGAAGACCGTCCCACCGGCTGGCGCAGCCGCGCCCGGATCATCGAATCCCTCGGCACCCCGCCCTGGCGGGTGCGCGACATCCAAGCCATACTCACCCTGCCCTGGACCGGCCCGCCCCCGCGGCGCGTGACCGCACTCGACGGACGCGGCGTCGCTCAGCCCTCGGACGCGGCGTGGTCGGTGCAAAACGGTCGCCTGCGCCTCACCCTGCCCCACGACCGGCTTTACACCCTCATCGAACGTTGAGGTTCCGCGGGCCCCCGCCGTCCTATCATCCGCGGCCGCCCGTCCGCCTCGCGCCCCAACCCACACCGCGTCATGAAAGCCCCCGCCGCGCCGCCGGCCGCCCCAATACCGCGCGCCGCCGACCCGCCCCGAGGCCAGCCCGACCGTCTGGCGGGCCTGAGCCTGCCGCGGCAGGTCGTGGTACTGGCCGTGTGGCCGTTCTTCGAGTTGCTGTTCAACGCCCTCGTGGGCGTGGTCGACACAGCGCTAGCGGGCCGTATCAACGAGGTCGCCCTCGATGCCATCGGCGTGGCCACCTACGTCGGCTGGCTGCTGGGCATGCTGCACAACGCCGTAGGCATCGGCGCCGGGGCCCTGATTGCCCGGGCCATCGGCGCCCGGCGCCAGAGTGCCGCCGACGCAGCCCTGGGCCAGGCCTTGCTCATCGGCGCAGCCTGGGGCGTCGCCACCGCCGTGGCCATCGCCCTCACCGCACCGTGGATCGCCGCGATCTTCCGCCTGCCCCCGAGCACCGCCGAGCTGGTGGTGATTTACCTGCGCATCCTTTCGGTTGGCAGCGCGCTGGGCGCTGTGATGGTCGTGGGAAACGCCGCGCTGCGCTCCGCCGGCGATACCCGCACTCCATTTGTCACCATGGTGGCGGTCAACCTCGTCAACGCCGGGCTGTCGGTGCTGCTGACCTTCGGCCCCGCGCCGCTGGGAGGCCACGGCGTCGCGGGCCTGGCAGCCGGCACGGCGGTGGCCTGGGGAACCGGAGCCGCGCTGGTGCTCATCATGCTCTACCGCGGCCGGGGGCCTCTGCGGCTGCGCCCGCGTCGCCTGCGACCCCACCGCATCTTGGGCGCCCGCATCATCAAGGTGGGTCTGCCCAGCCTGGTGGAGAACAGCGGCATGTGGCTGGGCAACGCCGCAATCGGCGGCATCGTCGGCACCCTCATGGCCCGCGAAGGCGTCGACGGGCTCATGGGCGCCCACGTCATCGGCATCCGCATCGAGTCGCTGAGCTTCCTGCCCGGGGCCGCCGTGGGCATCGCCGCCGCCACCCTCACCGGTCAGTGCCTGGGCCGCGGAGACACCGCCGGCGCGCAGCGCGCGATCCACCTCTGCTGGGCCCTCGCCGCCGTGGTCATGGGAGCCATGGGCCTACTCTTCTTGCTCGCCCCGGGTCTGCTCGCCTGGCTCATGGCCCCGGGCGACGCCATGGCCGCGGTGCGGGCCCAAGCCGTGCCGCTGCTGATGATCTGCGGGCCGATTCAGGTATTTTTCGCCACCTACCTGGTGCTCAGCCAGGCCCTGCGCGGCGCCGGCGATACCCGCGGGCCCATGGTCATCACCTACGCCAGCACCTTCTTGGTGCGCCTGCCGGGCGCTTGGTTGCTGGCCATCCCCCTGGGCCTGGGGCTCACCGGGGTGTGGCTGGCCCTGTGCGGCGAGCTGGTGGTCCGCGGCCTGCTCTACGCCTGGCGCTTCCGCCGCGGGGTCTGGAAAACCGTGCGGGTTTAAGGCCCGGCATCGAATCCATCGACCATCTGCCCGCCAGGCACGGTGCTCCCGCCGAACCACTGCCGCGTCGCGCCCGCCACCCCCACGTCTCCTTGGTGGCCCTTACCCCCCCCCGCCGCGTCCGCCCACCCGTAGGATCTGGGCACCATGGCCTCAACACCTCCTTACGCCTTTCCTGGCCGCGGCGACCGCCCCGCGGTCATGGGCATCCTCAACCTCACGCCCGACAGCTTCAGCGACGGCGGGCGGCACGACGCGCCTGACGCCGCGGTGGCCCACGCCCTGACCATGGCCCGCGAAGGCGCCGACCTGATCGACATCGGCGGCGAGTCCTCGCGGCCCGGAGCCCAACGCGTCGGCGTCGATGAGCAGATCCGGCGCACCGCCGGCACCGTGGGGGCCTGCCGCGCCGCGCTGGACCACGCCGGCTTCACCCACGTGGCCCTGAGCATCGACACCACCCGGGTCCCCGTGGCCGCTGCTGCGCTCGCCGCGGGGGCAGCCCTGATCAACGACATCAGCGCCGGCGAAGACGATCCGCAGATCCTGGCCCTTGCCGCCGCCCGGGGCGTGCCGGTTGTGCTCATGCACAAGCGGGGCGAGCCGGCCACCATGCAGGACAACCCCCGGTACGACGACGTGGTCGGCCGGGTCGCGGCGTACCTTGGCCACCGCGCCGCTGCCGCCCGGGCCGCCGGAGTGAAAGCCGATCACATAGCCCTGGACCCGGGCATCGGCTTTGGCAAAACCCACGAACACAACCTGGCCCTGCTGGGGGCCCTGCCCCGGCTCGTCGCCCTGGGCTACCCGCTGCTTCTGGGTGCCAGCCGCAAGCGTTTCCTGGCCCGCCTGGCCGGGGCCCCCCACGCCGCGGTCGAACCCGACCCCGCGGGCGGTTCCGCCGCCACCACCGCCCTGGCGGTGGCCGCCGGCGTGCGGCTGGTCCGCGTGCACGACGTTCAGCTACACCGGCAGGCCGCAGACACCGCGGCGGCCATCACCACAGTTCCACAAAGTCCACCCCAAAGCCCTGAGCCTCGACTGCCCTAATTTTTTTAGGAAGAAGTTTGGGTTAAAATGAACATCGGTTTTCTTAGTAACTTGTGTACTGGCGTGTCTTTGCGTGCAATTAACTACACAGATGCTAGCTTTATTATCGGTCCGCAATGATCCTAGTTCATCCATAAACTACTTTATTAGATGGATTTAGTGAATGAAACCCGCTAGAATCAACCGTTCATGAGACAGGCGCGGCTTGGGCGATAGGATGTCTGTCGGATGCGAACCACCGGCACCGCCAGCACCGACTTGCCTGCCTCTAGCGGAGAGGCGGGACTTATGGGACAGGCCTTGTACAAAGAACAAAATCTGACTGGAGTATCCCAATGAGTGCCTTTATCTCTTCGCCCCTGAACACCCCCGCCGCGACCGCTTACGACACCACCGTCCGGAACACCGAGCCCGCCCCCCGCGGCGAAGGCAACACGGTGATTCGTGGTGAAGACCAAGTCGAGCTCTCCAACGCCGCCCGCATTCTCAGCGGGCAAGATCAGCCCGCGGAGATCCGCAGCGACCTGGTCGCCCGAATCCGCGACGAAATTGCCGCGGGCACCTACGAAACCCCCGACAAGTTTGACGCGGTGGTCTCACGCCTCGCCCGCGACCTGGGATAACCCGCGTCGCCCAAGCCCCTGAACCGCGCCCCGCCGTGCCCCCGTACCGCGGGGTTTTTTGTTGCCTCGCCGTGGGCCTCACGGCGCCGGGGGCATCGGCAGGTTTTCGATCCCGTAACGCTGCTTCGCCTCGGGCGTGGGCTCGGGCAAGTCCGCCCCCGCCACCGGCGGCTTGTCGTTCACGATCGTCACCACCGTGCCCCCCGCCCGCGAATGGGTGCCCACGTCCAAAAACACCAGCGTCCACGGCCCTTGGCCCACCGCCCCGCCGTCCGTGTCCACCACCGGCCGCTCCAAAACCGCCCGCACCCCGGCCTTGCCCTCGGGCCCCCGCACCCGGAACGCATACTCCGCACGCTCAAAAGGTGCGTCCGCCGACCCCGCCACCTGAGTCAAGCCCGTGGCCAGCCAGCCGGCCCGAATCGGGGCCCCGATCTCGCGCTGCAGCTCCACCGCCTGCTGCACCCGCTCCAACGCCACCCGGTAGGGCTCGGACCGCTTCACCCGGTTCACCGTCAGCACAAACACCGTGCTGCCCGCCACCGCGCCAAGCGCCAAAAACGCCGCCGCGGTCAGCATCAACGCCCGCAACCGGTGACGCGCGTACCAGGGCCGCGGGTCGGCGGGGGCAGTGGCAGGCGTCGAACCGGCAGGGCACATGTCAGGGCTCCAGGGTGGGGTGAATACAACGCAGGTCGGCCCCCCGCTCGCCCGTCCGGTGGTCCAAAAACCCGGTCGCAATGGGGCAAACCGACCCGACTCCGCCCGGTGGCCTGGTCCCCCGCGACCAGGTGCAAACGGCAGAAGCCAAACGATAGCCGCTGCCTGCCCGCCGCGTGATCCCATCCGGGCCGGTCCACCCTGTCTAGGGAAACACCTCCGTTGAAAGGTTTCGGGCCCGCAACTAAAAACGCTGTCGTTCAAGGATAAACGTCTCATTGGCCTGGTCCCGGAGAACCCGGTTCCGGCCCCACCCCGGAGGATGACATGGATTTTTTCAAGCAAAATAGTCACGTACTGTGTGGAATCGCCGCGGCGACCGTGTCGTTCCAGTCGTCGGCCGGAATCATCACCTTCACGGACCGCAGCGCGTTCCTGGCCGAGATCGGCACCCCGACCCTTCACCGAAGACTTTGAAGGCTTCACCTCGGACATCGACTTCAGCTTCTCTAGCACCAGTGACCCCAACGGGTTCAGCGTCAGCCACGCGGGCCTGAACGGCAACCGCAACCTCATCGATGTCGTACCCGTGGGCGAAAGCGACGGCAACGGCACCAACGGCCTGTCGCTGTTTGTCAACGGCGACGGCACCACGGCCGACGTGGTCACCCTTACCGTCGATGCCCCCGCCACCGCCATCGGCGGCGATTTTTCCGCCGCCAGCAGCAGCGAAGGCGCACGCTTCACCCTCGCCGACGCCGGGGGCATCAGCATCGTGACGGTTGATCTCAACGACAGCGTCGACTCGTTCTTCGGGATCGTGACCAGCGACGGCACGCAAATCCTCGCCCTGGAGCTGTTCGGCGAAGGCGATGGGGACGCGGGCAGCGGCGAAGGCCTCTTTCTCGACAACGTCGTCGGCGTATCGATCCCCGAGCCCGTCTCCGCCGCGCTGCTGCTCACGGGCGTGGGCCTGCTGGCCACCCGCCGCCGCGGCTAAAGCGCCCACCAGCCCGCAGACACCCCCAACGCCGCCCGGTTTCCGGGCGGCGTTGGGGGGTTACCGCCCCGCACGTCTCCACCGCGGGCCGTAGCGGGGTCCAGTACCATGCCCCGCTGCGCCCCGCGGCGCCCGCCCCCCCACCCCCATTTCCGACCCGCCATGGCCCTGAACCACCTCCGCAACGTCGCCATCATCGCCCACGTCGACCACGGCAAGACCACGCTCACCGACCAGCTGCTTTATCAGTCGGGCATGTTCCGCACCGAAGACCTCGACAAGCTCGCCGGCGGCCAGCACAACCTGGTCATGGACACCGGCGACCTGGAGCGCGAGCGCGGCATCACCATCACCGCCAAGAACTGCGCCGTGAACTACCGCCACAGCGACGGGGCCGACTACAAGATCAACCTCATCGACACCCCGGGCCACGCGGACTTCGGCGGCGAGGTCGAGCGCGTGCTCAACATGGCCGACGGCTGCCTGCTGGTCGTCGACGCCTTCGAGGGCCCCATGCCCCAGACGCGCTTCGTGCTGCAGAAGGCCCTGGCCATCGGCCTCAAGCCGCTGGTCGTGGTCAACAAGATCGACCGCCCCGACGCCCGGCCCGAAGACGTCATCAACGAGGTCTTCGACCTCCTGGGCGACCTGGACGCCCCGGACGACGCGCTGGACTTCCCGGTCATCTACGCCAGCGCGAAAAACGGCTGGTGTACCAACGACCTCGAAAAGATCGGCGGCAACCACCCGGACAACATGCTGGATCTCTACGAAGCGATCCTCACCCACGTGCCGGCGCCCTACGCCGAAAACTCGGCCCGCGGCAAGGCCGCCGGCTTCGACTCCGCCGTCGAAGCCCTCGCCGCCCCCTTGCAGATGATGGTCACCACCATCCAGTACAGCGAGTACGTGGGCCGCATCGCCATCGGCCGCATCACCGCCGGCCGCCTCAACGCCGGCCAGCAGGTCACCGTCATCAACCGCGCCGGCGAGGGCAAACAACAAAAGGCCCAGAAGGTCATGATCTTCGACGGCCTCAAGCAGACCGAAGCCGCCGAAGTGACCACTGGCGACATCTGCGCCGTCATCGGCCTGGACCCCATCGACATCGGCGACACCATCGCCTGCCCCGACCGGCCCACCGCGCTGGAAGCCGTCGAGATCGACCAGCCCACCCTTACCATGACCTTCCGCGTCAACGACTCGCCCTTCGCCGGCCGCGAAGGCAAGTACGTCACCACCCGGCAGGTGTATGACCGGCTGCAAAAAGAGCTGCAATCCAACGTCGCGCTGCGGGTCGAGCGCGGCGACGGCGGCGACGAATACAAAGTCAGCGGCCGCGGGCTCATGCACCTGGGCGTGCTGCTCGAAACCATGCGCCGCGAAGGCTACGAGCTTCAGGTCGGCAAACCCGAAGTCATCCTCAAGCGCCCCGCCGAGGGCGAAGAGCACGCCGGCAAGCTGTGCGAGCCCATCGAGCAGCTGGTCATCGACTGCCCCGCCGACTGCCAGAACGACGTCATGAGCCTGGTGACCAACCGCAAGGCCGAGATCGTCAGCATGGATCCGAAAGCGGGAGCCGGCGATTATGTTCACATGGAGTTCACCATCCCCGCCCGCGGGCTCATCGGCCTGCGGACCAGGATGCTCACCGCCACCCAGGGCCGGGCCGTCATGCACCACACGCTCCTGCGCTACGAGCCCATGCGCGGCGACGTGCCCGCCCGCTCGGCGGGCGTCATCATCAGCAGCGAAGGCGGCCAGGTCACCCCCTACGCCCTGCACGGCCTTTACGACCGCGGCTTCTTCTTCTCGTCCCCCGGCGACCAGGTCTACGAAGGCCAGGTCATCGGCGAGCACTGCAAAGACAACGACATCATCGCCAACCCCGTCAAGAGCAAGCAGCTCACCGCCGTCCGCACCCGCGGGGGCAAAGACGACAACATGCAGATCAAGCCCGCCAAAGAGATGAGCCTCGAAGCCTGCCTCGAATACATCGCCGAAGACGAGCTGGTCGAGATCACGCCCGAGAGCATCCGCCTACGCAAGCGCATCCTGCAAGACAGCATGCGCCGCAAACAAGCGCGGTCGGCGAAGGACAAGAGCAAGGCGAAGGGGTAAATAGGCCTCCGTGTAACCTCCGGCGGCCCGCTTGTCTCATTCCAGGTATCAGCCCGAATGGTCCCCCGTCGGCAGTCGGACCCTCGGTTTAGCCGATACGTAAGGAGGAATCATGCTAAAACTTGGATACATGGCCAAGAAGATTGAGCCGGTTCCAGATCATTTGGCCGCGTTCGGAATCGAAGAAATGTCTTTCGTCTCCGGTTGTATCCACAAAAACTTCGCGGACTACATTTCGTTATGGAGACATAACGGATTTTGGTTTTTCGACAGCCCAGACATTCTCCGATCCGCGTCGTCTGCGGCAGACATCGATCTATGTGACACTCAGCTTTTCTATTTCACAACGCTTCCGCTCGCGTTCGATGAGGCTGACCGAACCTGGATCGAGATCGTATGGGAACATAGCTTTATTACCGAGGTCGAGCACCCCGCCGACTTCACGCTGCTGGGGTTTGATATCGTTACACACTCGTGTGGCACCTCTGCCGAGTGTTCTCCGTTGAGTTGCAATGGTTTGGCTGAGAAAATATCCACCAACCGCTACGGACTGATTGAAAACGTGGATGATGCGGTTGGCCTCTTAGAAGCGGGGGCCTTCGATGGGTCGGAGCCCGGCCCCATGCGCGTCGTTGCGGTTCACCGAGTGCCAGGATGGAGGCCCGCGGAGAGGCCCACTTCCTAGAAAAACACGGAATCACGCCGTGAACGCGCACTACCGACAAGCCGTTGCTGGATATCAGCATTCGTACATGAACAACGCCAAGTGGCGAAAGGTTTTAAACGTCGTCGTCCAGACACGCAGCGGCGTCGAGCGATGCGAATACCGATGCATCGACACCGACTCCGTTTGTTCACACAACACCCCCATTCGTCTGCACGACATCGGCGAAACGGGGTTCAACGATGGAGCGTTTCGGCCTTTC
>CALLPP010000061.1 GCA_938015655.1 uncultured Algisphaera sp. | reverse complement strand
GTGGGGGCGGGCATGGTGTGGGTTCCGGGGGGTGGGGGGAGAAGTGTTCTCCCGGGCCCGTCGGAACTGGGCAAACTCAATGCGGCGTATAGGTTTCTCTGCGGTTTGTGAGCTCTCGGCTGTTTTCTCCTCTTTCGCGGATGAATCTGCGCACGGCACCGCGGCTAGCAGGGCTACGTGCGGTGGCCCTGCCCTGCTATGCGTGTCGATGTGTCGGTGAGCGAGGGGGGATGATTCAATGCCGGTCAAGCAGCCGATACTGCACGGCTTCGGCGACGTGGGGCAGGGCGACGACCTGGGTGTTCTCTAGGTCGGCGATGGTGCGCGCGATCCGGCGGATCTTGTCGTAGGCCCGGGCGCTGAGGCCCAGGTCGTTCATGGCTTGTTTGAGTAGCTCGGTGGCGTCGGGAGGCAGGGCGGCGAGGCGGTCGAGCTCACGGCCGCTGAGGGTGCGGTTGGTGCGGGTGGGGCCGCCGTTGCGGGCGGCTTGTACGCTACGGGCTGCGACCACGCGGGCGCGGAGGGTGGCGGAGCTCTCGCCGTTGCGGGCGCCCGAAAGCTGGTCGAAAGAAACCGCAGGGACTTCGACGTGCAGGTCGATGCGATCGACTAGCGGGCCGCTGATTTTGGCCAAGTATCGGTCCATCTGCCGCTGGCCTATCTCGTTGGCGGGTTTGTCACCTTTGGGATGGGGGTTCATGGCGGCGACGAGTTGAAACTGGGCGGGGAACCGGACGGTGCCGTGGGCCCGGGCGATGGTGACCTGGTTGTCTTCCATGGGTTGGCGCAGGGTTTCGAGGACTGCGCGGGGGAACTCGGGCATTTCGTCGAGGAAGAGCACGCCGTGGTGAGCCAGCGAGACTTCGCCGGGGCGGGGGTGGGTGCCGCCGCCGACGACGGCGACGGGGCTGGCGGTGTGGTGGGGGCTGCGCACCGGGCGGGCGGTCAGCAGGGCTTGGCCCGGGGGCACCTGGCCTACGGCGGAGTAAATACGGGTGACTTCCAGGGCTTCGTCGCGCGAGAGCGGGGGCAGGATGCCGGGCAAGGCTTTGGCGGACATGCTCTTGCCGGTGCCCGCGGGGCCGATCATCAGGATGTTGTGGTTCCCGGCGGCGGCGATGGTCATGGCCCGTTTGACGCCTTCTTGTCCGCGGATGTCGGCGAAGTCCAGCGGCGCTGGGGCGGTGTCGAGCTCCGCGTCCAGACTGGGTTCAGGGGAAGGGGCGATGGGGGCCTGGCCGTTGAGGAAGGCCACGACTTGGCTCAGGCTGGTGGCGGCGTAGACGCTGATGCCGCGGACCGCAGAGGCTTCTGCGGCGTTGTCGGCCGGGACAACCACGCCGCGGAAGCCGGTGCGACGGGCGAGCAGGGCGAGGTTGATGATGCCGTTAACCGGGCGCAGACGTCCGTCCAGGGCCAGCTCGCCGGCAAAGAGCAGCCTGTCGGCGTCGTCGTTACGTAGCTCGCCTCGGGCCTTTAAAAGGCCTACGGCGATGGGGAGGTCGTACACCGGGCCTGTTTTTTGCGTGTGGGCCGGTGCTAGGCCGATCAAGATGCGGGCGTCAGGGAACCCGTAGCTGCTGTTGATCATGGCCGAGCGGACCCGCTCGGCGGACTCTTTGACGGCGGTGTCGGGCAGGCCGACCACGGTGGTCTTGGGCAGTCCTGCAGTAGCCACATCTACCTCGATTTCGCAGGGAGCGGGCTCGATGCCCTGCAAGACGAAGCTCTGGACGCGGGCGAGCATGTCCATACATTAACCAAACTTTCTTGAGCCTGCCCGGCCGCGACACGGGGCCGGGCAGGCTGTGAACCAAACAAGGTGGCGGGAACGGGCGATAAGCGTGGGCGGACCTTGGTGAGAAGTGGCCGCATGCGCTGGGGCCGCTACGCGGCGGAGGCGTAGCCCTAAACCGTTGGGGGAGATCGGTCGATGGGCAAGGCGTGAGGGTTGACGTGACGGGCGATGCGCCCGCCGACGCTCACACCGCGGTATTCAGGCCGCGGGACTACGGCAGGCGGCGCACCCCTTCGACGAGCAGACCGATGGCGTTTGGCAAACCGAAAACCAAGACTTCGCCGATCGGTATCGATTTCGGTGCGGATACCGTGAAACTCCTGCAAATCATTCCGGGCGACCCGTCCCAACTGGTGGCTCTGGCCTCGTCGACTATCCCGGACGAGGCGAGGCAGGATGCGAACTTGCGAATGGCGTTTTTGTCCGAGGCGGTGCCGACCATGCTCCGCCGTCAGTCCTTCCGCGGCCGCCGAGTGGTGCTGTCTATCCCGTCGTTTCAGGCGATGGTCCACAACGTGGTGGTGCCCGAGACAGTTCCGGAAGACTTGGACGCAGTGGTGCGGATGGCCCTGCAGGACCGTCTGGACTTGGACCCGGACCGGATGATCCTGCGAAATTTCCCGGGCGCGGCGGTGATGCGCGACGGCGAAAAACACCGCGAGGTGATCGTCTTTGGCGCCCGCCGCAGTGTGGCCACCCGTTATGCCGATCTGGCCAACCGTTTGAAGTTGGAGGTGATGGGAATGCACGGCGAGGGGCCTTGCCTCCTGAAAGCTTTTGGGTACATGGATTCGGCCCGGGCTGCGGAAGACCGCGGCCGGGCGGTGGTGTATATCGATCTCGGAGCCGCCAGTACGAAACTGATTGTGGCGCAGAACGGAT
Organism: uncultured Algisphaera sp.; assembly: GCA_938015655.1. GTDB lineage: Bacteria > Planctomycetota > Phycisphaerae > Phycisphaerales > Phycisphaeraceae > Algisphaera. The sequence continues at coordinate 22,611 of CALLPP010000061.1, read as the reverse complement.
CCATGGTGCTGGCTAAGACGATCCACGCCGGGGGTGACACCTTCACTCGGCGGCTTGCGGGCGAGCAGTCCATTGCTTTTGAAGAGGCCCGTCTCGCCCGCCTTGCTACCGATCCTGCCACGGTGGTGACCCAAACCGCTCCCGCGAAATGCGACATCACCGAGTGCCTGATCGATGAGCTACGGATGACGGTGCGTCACTACGAAGCTCGCTATCCCGAGCAGCCCATCGAGAAGCTGATCTTCGTCGGTGGCGAGGCCAACCGGCGTGAACTGGTGACCGAACTGGCCCGATCGGTACGCCTCGCGGCTCAGCTGGGAGACCCGTTTGCCCGGCTCTCGCGGGCCAGTGGAAGCGCGGGGCCGCTGGCCATCGACCTGGCGGAGCCCCAGCCCGGCTGGGCCGTGCCGCTGGGACTTTGCTTGAGTGAAGAAGCCGCCTGAGCCGTTTGAAAGCGACGGGGCTCCGACTAGACCGCACCGATTTTCGATTTTCTGTTCGCCTTTATCCCCGGCGTCGTTTGAGTGACGCCCCCGACCCTGGAGTCCGTCATGGCCGACAACATGAGCTTTCTACCCGAGGATTACCTCGAAAAAAAGATTGCCCGGCGAACCAACTTTGTGTTTGTGTCTCTCTTTGCGTTGATGCTGATCACCGTGCTGGGTGCTGACTTTGTCAGCCGCCAACAAAGTTTAAAAATTCGCGACGAGCTTTCGTCCAAGAATCAACAATTTGAGCAGATGCGGAAACAGTTCGACGAGATTGAGTCGTTAGAAGCTGAGAAGAGCCGTATGCAGCAGTTGGCCAATGTGACGGTCACGCTCAAAGACAACGTGCTGAAAAGTAGTGTTTTCAGTGAGATGATCAACAACATGCCGTCCTCGCTGCGGCTAGAAAAACTTGAGCTGGAAACTAAGGCGGATAAGAAACGCGCTGCCCCAGCCCCCAAGACGGCGATGCAGCGTGAAAAACAGCGCCGTGCGGCAGCCCAGCGGGGCAAGGGTGCTCCCCAAACCCGGGTCGTACCCACGGTGGTGGATATGTCGCTTACCGGTTTTGCCCCGAACGATGTGGCGGTTTCCGATTACATCGGGGCGTTGAACGGCCATCCGTTGTTCCGTCACGTGAACCTGCAGTTCACTGAGGAAAGCAAGGACGGCGAAGAGGTGAGCCGCCGGTTCACCGTTGACTTTCAGCTGGATCCGGAATTTGACGCAAGCGATTTTGAGCCGCTTCGGCACAGCGGCCTGAAGGTCGATCCCACCGGGGAGACCCTAGAGATTGGCCCGGCGGCGCCGTCTTCCAATCAGCTGGGCGGCGTGCCGACCCACTGACTTGAGCGGCCACCGGTTGTGTTGTGGCCCTGTTTGAACCCGTACCCGAACCATTCTTGCGATCACCCCCGAAACCGGGGTTGATCCACCCCCCGGAGCACCACCATGCGATTTGGCCTACGCGAAGCAATTTACGTTCTGCTGCTGCTGGGAATGCCCGCCAGCGCGTACCTGTCGGTTTTCAAGCAGCGGGCGGCCCGCGATCTCGCGGCGAAGGAAGAGATTGTGCAGGTCGATGACAAAATTAAGCGCGTGTCGAAGGCGACTGCGGCCATCCCCGACCTTGCGGCAGAGATCGCAAAGCTTCAGTCTGCAATCGAGCATTTCCAGAGCCTTCTGCCGACCAATCGCGAGGTTGACACGCTGCTGAAGCAGGTGTGGGAGATCGCGGGCGAACACGGTTTGGTTACAAAAAGTGTGCGCCCCGACAAGATTCTACCGGCGGCGCAGTACACCGAGCAGCCGATCAAAATGGAAGTCGTGGGCGATTTTTTCGGCTTCTATGAATTTATGAGAGCGATTGAAGCGTTGCCGCGGATCACCCGCATGCCCGAAATTCAGATTGAACGTGATAGTAAAGAAGAGGCGGGGCAGGTGAAAGCCAAGCTGACCTTGTCGATCTTTTTCGAGGGTGATGATAACGCTTCTCGCTCGTGATGCCCGGCTAGCTATCTGTTGATTACACCACCCTGATTTTCTAATTTCCGCCCCGAGAGGCACATGACCATGCACGGATTTGAATCCAATCCCGACGATGAAACCCACGGCAGCACTGATGACTCTGAGACGATGTCGTTAAGTGGAGTGGCCGGTGGGGGCATGCTTCCGGTCGATGACGACTTTGTGATCGGCGGCGGCGACGACAGCAAGCGGGTGACCCAACAGTCGATCATCATCGGGGCGATCGTGACCGTCGTCGCTTTCGGAGCGATCTTGGGTATGCGGGCGTTTCAGACCGACATGGCTGCGGTGGGTGCTTCGGAAGAGACGCGGCAGTGGATGGCGACGTTGGACAGCCGGCTGAGCAAACTGGGCAAGCTGGATGAAGATGACCCGATGCACCCGGACCGGGTCAACTCGGTGTTCCGCGGAACGGACGAGCTTATCGCGCTGATTACCAATGACCAGACCCTGCAGCAAGTTCCGTTTGATCAGGTGCAGATGAACCCGTTCAAGCCGGTGGAGGGCAAGGTGGTGGAGCCGGAAGATCCGGCGGAACTGGCCGAGGCCGAGCGGCATGACCGTCTTCTGCAAGCCTACCAGGCACTGGACCGTGTCGAGGTGCAGAGCATTCTGGGCGGCGCGACGCCGCGCGTATTTATCGGTGGCGAGATCTACAAAACCGGTGATGAGGTGAACGGCTTCCGCATCCAGGCCATCAACCAGCGCCACATCGTGTTGGAGTTGGACGGCTTGGAGCCCAGATTGGGCGAGCGACCGTTCCGTGCCACCATCCGCACCGACCGCTAAACCGCGGCGTGCCCACCGCCGTTGGACATCCGGAGAAGGATTATGAGCGACGACTTTGACTTTGATTTTGATAGTGTTCCTAATCGTGGCACGGCCCCGGACGCAAACCTTCCGGTCCCGACGTCTCAGGTCGGCCTGAGCGACATCTGGCGACCCGAGGGCGGAACCTCGCTTATGACGGTTCGCGACCTGGGTCGGGTGCTGCAGTCCGAAGGCGTGATCGACGCTGCCCAACTCGCCACGGCTAGAGCAAGTCAAGAAAAAAGCCCCGAACGCCGGCTCGAAGATATTTTTCGGGAGATGGGCGTGTCCGAGCCGTTGATCCAGAAGGCGTTGGCGGGCTTGGCACACCTGTCCTTTGAGCGGGTTGAGATCGGTAGCATTGAGGGCAATAAGTACATCAACCGCTTGGGGCTTCAGTACTGTCAGCAACACGACGTGCTGCCGCTGCGCTTCGCGGGGTCGCGTGTGGTGGTAGGCGTGGTTTACGTTGACGACTTGATTTTGCTCGACGAGCTGCGGCACAAGCTCAACCATTCGGTGAAACCGGTGGTGGTCACGCGCGGCGACATTGAGGCCGCGCTGGACACGATGCGCACCGAAGAAGAGGCGGACGGCGACAGTGGGGGCGGGGCGCTGGGCGGCGAGATGTCGATGGACGAGGTGCTTGAAGGCATCGACGAAGACGACGTGGAAGTGGTCGAGAACGAGGAAGAAAACCTCGACCTGGAAAAGATGGCGGGCGAATCCCCGGTGATTCGCTACGTCAACTACCTGATTTTTAACGCGGTGAAAGAAGGGGCCTCGGATATCCACATCGAGCCGCAGGAAAAAAAGCTGCAGGTGCGTTACCGCATCGACGGCATCATGTACAACACCACCAGCCCGCCGGCGCAGATGAAAAACGCGATTATCTCGCGGCTCAAAATCATGGCGAACCTGGATATTGCCGAGCGGCGCATGCCCCAGGACGGTCGGATCCGGGCGATGGTCCACGGCCGTAAGCTGGATCTGCGTTTATCGACGTTGCCGATGGTGGCCGGCGAGAAAGCGGTGATGCGTATTCTCGACACCCGCAGCATCCAGGTGGATCTGGACGACCTTGGGATGAGCCATGACTGCCTGACCAAGTGGAAACACGAAATCGCCCAGCCCAACGGCATCATCCTGGTCACCGGGCCCACGGGCTCAGGTAAAACCACCACGCTGTATGCGTCGCTGGGCAAGCTGGACCGCAACAAGCTCAACATCTCCACGGCCGAAGACCCGGTGGAGTACCACCTGTCGGGCATTAATCAGACCCAGACCCACGCGTCGATCGGCATGACGTTTGCGGCGGCCCTCCGTGCCCTGCTGCGGCAGGACCCGGACGTGATCATGGTCGGCGAGATCCGGGATAAAGAAACTGCGACCGTGGCCATCGAGGCGTCGTTGACGGGCCACTTGGTTTTGAGCACGTTGCATACCAACGACGCGCCCTCGGCGATTACCCGCCTGGTGAACATCGGGGTGGAGGCGTATCTCATCGGCAGTGCGATCAACGGGGTGATTGCCCAGCGTCTGGTCCGCAAGATTTGTACCGAGTGCAAGACCGAACGCGAGGCCAACCCAATGGAGAAGAAGTATCTGGCCGCGGCGGGCATCGATTTAGAAAAAGTGATGCACGGGGCCGGATGCTCGAACTGCCGCGACACAGGCTATACCGGCCGTCTGGGGATCTACGAGCTGCTCATCATCAACGACGAGTTGCGGGACATGATCGCCCGGGAGCCGAACGTGACCGAGTTTCGCCGTCAATGCCTGGAGTTTGGCATGATTTCCTTGCGGGCGGATGGCTATGACAAGGTGGTCCGCGGCCTGACCACGGTGGAAGAGGTTCTGCGGGTGACCGAAAACTGATCTCCCAAGGGGGGCGTTAACATCCGTGGATGAGCGATGTCCTCTCGACGACCGTGTCGGTCCGTGTGCGCTATCCCGAGTGCGACCCGATGGGGGTGGCGCACCACGCGGCTTACCCTGTGTGGCTGGAAATCGCCCGTACCGAGTTGCTCCGAGAGCAGGGTGAGGCGTACCGCGCGCTGGAGGCTGCGGGCGTGTTCTTTGTGGTCGCCCGCCTGAGCTTGCGTTACCGCCAGCCGGCCCATTACGACGATCAGCTGTCCATCGACGTGACCTGCGGCCGCAGCGCCGGGGTCAAGCTGGAGCACGCTTACACCGTGCATCGTGGTGAAGAGGTGCTGGCCACCGCCGAGACCACCCTCGCGTGCGTTGACCGGGATGGCAAGCTGCGTCCGGTGCCCGAAGGTTTGCTGCCGGTAGAGCGGGGTGGATCATCGGCCCGGGGTTGAACCGGGGCCGAGACCGAGAATCATGTGTCCGCCGGGTGTGCTGGGGGCGAGCATGTGGCCCCGGCGGACCGCAACGAAGCCGGAGGGAAAACGGCCCGAAATAGGGCGGGGTGGGGTCTGGTGGGCGTCACGAATCCGCACGAATGAAAGCCAGGCACATTGGATGTAAACACCTGCTGGTTTTTGGGGGCGGTCGGCTTCACGGCCCTGGTCACGGTGGCGGGGGTGTTGGCCGGTCGCGGGACGCCGGGAGCGGCCCGGGCGGCGATAGGTGCGGCGGTGGCTTGGATGCTCAGTTGGGCCTGGTTGGTGCATCATCCTGAGGTGGCGCTCGAGTTCATCCCGGTGGGCTGGTTGAGCCGGACCGAGGGTTTTGGGGGGGTGCCTGCATTTATGTTTTTGCTAGGGGTTGTCTGGTCGCGGAGCCAGATTGTCCGCCAGCGAATCTTGGTGGGATGGGCGGCGGTGTTTGGATGTATCTATTTTTTAAACGGAAGCTTGTGGCTTGTTCAGGATACGCCCGCTTTGGTGATGGGTAACACCTATGAACCCCGGGGAACGGTGCTGCAGTCCCAAGATTATTCGTGCGTTGCCGCGTCGTGCGCCACCGCGCTGAACCTGCTGGGCCGGCCCTCTTCCGAGGCTGAGCTCGCCTACCTGACCGACACCCGCCCTGGCACCGGGGCCACGGTGCTTCGGGCTTTACGCGGGCTGAATGAGCGGCTGGACGGCGGGGGGCTGCGGGCCCGTCTCTACGGGATCGTAGCCGAGGCGGTGCCGTTGATCCCACTGCCGGCCCTCACGGCATTACAATATGAGCCCGGACGGCGTCATATGGTGGTGATTTTGGCCTGCGATTCCGAGCGGGTGTGGATGATCGATCCCATGTTCGGCGTGAGCGAGACCGACCACCGGAGCTTCGCGGAGGTGTTCACCGGGCAGGTCATCGTGTTCGAGGGAGCGCGTGACGGCGGGTTCTCGAAGCGGGTTTTGCGGCAGAGCGGTTTGATCTCGGTGCCCTTGCCGCGTTGACGCGGTGCGAGAAACCCTTAGGATTCCGGGCTTGCGCCGCCACGCCGCGGCCTACCCCGCGCTGCGCGCCACCCGTTGGGGGGTGCCGGCCTCACCCCCGAACGCCCTCTACGGAGTTTGAAAACCGATGGCCCGAACGTCCACCGCCCGCAAGACCACCCGCAAACCCGCATCGGGCAAGGCCGGCAAGATGGTTTACTACTTCGGTAAATCAAAGACCGACGGAAACGCCACGCAGCGCGAGCTGCTGGGCGGCAAGGGTGCCAACCTCGCGGACATGACGCGGATCGGCCTGCCGGTGCCCGCGGGCTTCACCTGCACCACCGAGTGCTGCGACCAGTACTACAAGCAGGGCCGCAAGCTGCCCAAGGGCCTGATGGACCAGGTCCACAAAGCGGTCAAGACGCTTGAAAAGGAAAACGGCAAGACGTTCGGCTCCAACACCGACCCGCTGCTCGTTTCGGTTCGCTCGGGCGCCGCCCAGTCGATGCCGGGCATGATGGACACGGTCCTGAACCTGGGCCTGAACGACCTGGCGGTGGTCGGCCTGACCAACGCCACGGGCAACGAGCGTTTCGCCTACGACTCGTACCGCCGGCTGCTCAACATGTACGGCGACGTGGTCATGGGCGTGGACCACCACGCCTTCGAGGCCGAGTTCGACAAGATCAAGAAGCAGCAGGGCGTGGACCTGGACACCGACGTCGACACCGCGGGGCTGATCAAGCTCTGCGAGGCCTACAAGAAGGTCATCAAGAAGCACACCGGCCAGGCCTTCCCCCAAGACCCGATGAAGCAGCTTGAGCTGGGCATCACCGCCGTGTTCAGCTCGTGGATGGTCCCGCGTGCGATCCGTTACCGGCAGATCAACGAGATGGTCGGCCTGCTAGGCACGGCCGTGAACGTCCAGACCATGGTCTACGGCAACATGGGCGAGGACTGCGGCACCGGCGTGGCCTTCACCCGCAACCCCTCCACGGGCCAGAACAAGTTCTACGGCGAGTTCCTCGTCAACTCGCAGGGCGAAGACGTGGTCGCGGGCATCCGCACCCCGCTGCCCTGCGAAGAGATGCCCAAGTGGAAGGCGCCCAACAACAAGACCATCGGCAAGCAGATGCACGCCGAGCTCATGAAGATGAAGACCGTCCTGGAGAAGCACTACAAGGACGTGCAGGACATCGAGTTCACCATCGAGCGCGGCAAGCTGTTCATGTTGCAGACCCGCAACGGCAAGCGCACCGGCGCCGCCGCGGTGAAGATCGCCTGCGACATGGTCAAGGAAAAACTGATCACGGAGAAGACGGCCGTGAAGCGGATCCCCGCCAACGACCTGACCCAGCTGCTGCTGCCTTCGTTCGATCCCAAAGCCAAGAAGTCGGCCTCGCCGTTGACCACCGGCCTGCCCGCCTCGCCCGGCGCGTCGTTCGGCGCCCTGGCCTTCACCGCCGACGAGGCCGTGGAACGGACCCACGCCGGCGAGCGTGTCCTGCTGGTCCGCCAGGAAACCAGCCCCGAAGACGTCGACGGCATGCACAGCGCCGACGGCATCCTCACAAGCACCGGCGGCATGACCAGTCACGCGGCGGTCGTCGCCCGCGGCTGGGGCAAGTGCTGCGTCGCGGGCGCCGGCGCGATCCAGATCAACGCCAAGGCCGGCAAGATTAAGGTTGGCGGCAAGACCTACGGCCGCAAGGACGTGCTCTCGATCGACGGCAGCACCGGCGAGGTCTTCGCCGGCGAGATGGCCACCGTCACACCCAAGCTGTCGGGCGACTTCGCCACCGTGATGAAGTGGGCCGACAAGCACCGCAAGCTCGGGGTCCGCACCAACGCCGATTCGCCCGCCGACGCCAAGCGGGCCCGTGATTTTGGTGCACAGGGCATCGGCTTGTGCCGCACCGAGCACATGTTCTTCGAAGGCGACCGGATTACGGCCATGCGGGAGATGATCCTGGTGGAGACCGAGGCCGACCGCAAAAAGGCCTTGAAGAAGCTGCTGCCTTACCAGCGCAAGGATTTTGTGGGCATCTTCACCGCGATGAAGGGCCTGCCGGTCACCGTGCGGCTGCTTGACCCGCCGCTGCACGAGTTCCTACCGCACGACGCCAAGGGCATCGGCGAGGTCGCCAAGGCGCTGAAGATCAAGCCCGCCGTGGTGAAAGACCGCGTCGCGGCGCTGCACGAGTCCAACCCCATGCTCGGCCACCGCGGCTGCCGCCTGTCGATCACCTACCCCGAGATCCTGACCATGCAGGTCACCGCGATCGTCGAGGCCATGATCGCCTGCAAGAAGAAGAAGGTTGATGCCAAGCCCGAGATCATGATCCCGCTGATCGGCACCCAGGCTGAGCTGACGCTGCTGCGTGAGCTGGCCGAGCAGACCGTCGCGGACGTGAAGAAGGCCAAGAAGTACACCGGCAAGCTGGACATCCCCATCGGCACGATGATCGAGATTCCCCGCGCCGCGCTCACCGCCGACGCGGTCGCCGAAGACGCGGACTTCTTTAGTTTCGGCACCAACGACCTGACCCAGATGACCTTCGGCTACAGCCGCGACGACATCAACGGCTTCCTGCCCGACTACATCGGTCAGGAGATCCTGGAGAAGGACCCGTTCCAGAGCCTGGACACCACCGGCGTGGGCCAGCTGGTGCAGATGGGCGTGGAGAAGGGCCGTTCGACCAAGAAGAAGCTGAAGGTCGGCATCTGCGGCGAGCACGGCGGGGACCCCGCCAGCATCCAGTTCTGCCACACCGTGGGGCTGGACTACGTGAGCTGCTCGCCGTTCCGCGTGCCGATCGCCCGGCTGGCCGCGGCCCAGGCCGCGTTGTCCTGAAACCGGACGCCTGGTGACCGCTGTTGGTTGGAGCCCGCGGCCCCCTGGGGCCGCGGGTTTTTTTGTGCGTGCTGGACTCGGGTCCGATAAACGCCGGTCGGGGGTGTCTCGGGCCAGTGGGTCGGCCCGAGACGGGGCTTAAGCAGTTTGGGCATCCCGCCGATGGGGGGCCAATGAGCGCGTCGTCGAAACCCCTGGCCGATCACCCCAATCGCAAGCTGCCGCGCCACGAGACGGACGCGGTCACCTGCGATCTGGGCAAGATCCTGGATCTGTCGGGCAGCGGCATGCGGGTGCAGTTCAAGGGGCGCTGCCCGGTGAAGGTGGGCGGGACCCTGCAGATCAAGCTGAAAACGCCCAACGGCAGCCTCCCGGTGACGCTCCGCACTATCTGGCGCAAACGCACCGGGCTGCTGAGCGGGTACGAGGCAGGCTTTCAGTTCATGGGTATCAAACCCGCGCAGTCCGTTGCGTTGGCCACCATCGCTCGTTTTGGTTTTGTGTCCGCGGCCGACGTGCAGCCGGCGAGCGCCAAACGCCCAGCCTCAAACACCCGCAGTTCACCGGGTAACGTGGAGGCCAGCATCGTGATGGCCGAGTACTACGATCGCCTGGACGTCCCGCGCGATGCCAGCATGGCGGACATCAAAGACGCCTACCGCAAGCTGGCCCGCAAGTACCACCCCGATGTGGCGCCTGGGGAAGAGAACCGGCAGAAGTTTATCGCGCTGCGCGAGGCGTACGACCTACTGTGCGACCACGTGAAGCGTGCCGGCTGAGCGACTGATCCACGGATCAGGTCAACAGACCGACCCAGGCCGTGGCCAGCCACCACGCCCAGGCGATCAGCACCTGTCCGGCCAGCAGGAAGCCGAATACGAAGAGCATCAGTATGAAGCCCTGGTGTTTTGGGGCGCCCACAAAATTCGTGTAGGGCCGGCTGTAATTTGCCACGATGTGGGATCCGTCCAGCGGCGGCACGGGGAAGAGGTTGAACATCGCCAGCAGCAGGTTGGTGACCCCGAAGAGCAGCAGGAACTTGATCGCGTTGCTCTGGGGGGGCGTCACGCTGATGCCGGGCGTTTCGAACATGAAGAGCTCGACCGGCACCTCTGCGAAGCCCCAGAGGTGCAGTAGCCCGGCGAGCATCGCCAGGGCCACGGCCGCCAGCAGCACGTTCATGGCCGGCCCTACCCCCGCCACGATGGCCTCGGCGTGACGCCCACGCAGACGGGTGCGGTCGATGGGCATCTGCCCCCAGGCGATGCCCGCCACCACGAGCATCAGCAACGACCACGGCCCCATGTGCACTAGCGGGTTACCGGTCATGCGGCCAAGCCGTCGCGGGGTGTGATCGCCCAGCCGGATCGCCGCCCAGCCATGGGCCAACTCGTGTAGCACGATGCTGATGACCACCGTCAGGGCGACGGCCAGGAAGTAAAAGCGGTCGGCGGCGTTGTCGCTGAACAGGCGGGAGACAAAAAGGTCCATAGATGCTGACATTTTAGGGCGCCTCCGCCCCGCGGTGGGTGGATCTCACCGCTGGCCGCCTGGCGGCCGCAAGGCGTGTCGGGCCCTGCCCGCGTTTTGGCGGATATGGCGGCGGCGGGTGCGGCTTTCCATCGGGCGGTTTGACCCGCCGCGGGGGCTTTCTAAACTAATCGGCTCGCGCCCGACCGGCTTTGGCCGGACCGGACCGCGGCAGTGTCCGTTTTTTACTCCCCCAAAACCCGACAGATACCCCGCCATGGCCATTGAAACGCTCTACGACAAAGACGGCAGCCTCGCCCCGCTCCAGGGCAAAACCATCGCCGTCCTGGGCTACGGCAGCCAGGGCCACGCCCACGCCCAGAACCTGCGGGATTCGGGGCTGACAGTCATCGTCGCCAACCGAGCCGAGTCGGCCAACGGCAAGCTCGCCGCCGAGCACGGCTTTACGCCCCTGCCCGTGGCCGAGGCGGTGAAGCAGGCCGACCTGATCGCCGTGGCCCTGCCCGATGAGGTGCAGCCCGAGGTGTACGCCAACGACATCGCTCCGAACCTGTCCGACGGCAAGACGCTGCTGTTCACCCACGGTTTTAATGTCCACTTCAAAACCATCGACCCGCCCGCCGGCGTGAACGTGGTCATGGTCGCCCCCAAGGGCCCGGGGCACACCGTGCGCTGGGAGTACGAGCGCGGCGGCGGCGTGCCCGCGCTGATGGCCGTGCACCAGGACGCCACGGGCGACGCCCGCGAGATTGCCCTGGCCTACGCCATCGGCAACGGCGGGGGCAAGGGCGGCATCTTGGTCACCACGTTTAAAGATGAATGCGAGACCGACCTGTTTGGCGAGCAGGTTGTGCTGTGCGGCGGTCTGAGCGAGAGCATCAAGAAAGGCTTCGAGGTGCTCACCGAAGCGGGCTACCCGCCCGAGCTGGCTTACTTTGAGGTGTGCCACGAGCTGGAGCTGATCATCAACCTGATCAAGCGCGGCGGGCTGGACTACATGCGTTACAGCATCAGCAACACCGCCGAGTTTGGCGACTATTACACCGGCCCCAAGATCTGCGACGACGCGACCAAGGGCCGGATGGAAGCGGCGCTCAAGCACATCCAGGACGGCAGCTTCGCCAAGGCCTTCCGCGACGACTACGCCAACGGCTTTGCCTGGTTCAAGGCCCAGCGGGCCGAGAATGCCGGCCACGCGGTCGAGGGCGTGGGCAAAGAGCTGCGGCGCATGATGCCTTGGCTCGACCCGGTGGAGATGCAAGACGGCGCGGTCAAGAGCGTTTGAGATCGCGGCAAACACGTTGTGATCAAGCCGCGGCCTTTCGGGGCCGCGGCTTTTTTTGTGCCTGGGTCGTAGAAGGGCGAGACACCCTGCGTGGTCGCGGGTTGAGTGGGGAGGCCTGGGGGCCGTGGTGGTCTCGGCCCGCTTGGGGGCGTGGTTTGCGGCCGAGAAAGTAAGCTCGAGCGATGAACGGATTCCAGCGAGAACCGGCGGGCGCGGCCCGGTGGCGGCCCTGGCGGCGGTGGGGCGTTGTCCTTGGCCTGCTGTGCGGGTTGGGGCTGTTCTTTCCTGCAGGGGCGCAGCCGCGTTTGGGATCGCCTTTTTCCGATGGCCTGGTGCTGCAACGCGACCGGCCCGTGCCGGTGTGGGGCTGGGCGGAGCCGGGCGCTACGGTCCGGGTGGCATTGGGTGGGGTGGAGGCCGTCGCGGTGGCTGCGGCTGACGGCACCTTTCGCGTCACGCTGGGGCCGCTGGCGGCTTCGGCGCAGCCGCGGGTGATGACTGTGTCGGCGCCCGGCGGGTCGGTGAAGGTTGCGGGCGTGCTGGTGGGCGAGGTGTGGCTGTGTTCGGGTCAATCGAACATGGTGATGCCGCTGGCGAAGGTGCATGACGCCGCGGCAGAAATGGCCGCGGCAGACTTCCCGCAGGTCCGCGTGTTCCGGGCCGCGTCCCAAACCAGCCGTACGCCTGAACCCACGTGCCGGGGATCGTGGCGGGCCTGCACTCCCGAGACGGCCGGCAAGCTGCCCGCCACAGCTTATTTTTTCGGGCGGGCGCTGCACCGCGAACTGGGGGTTCCCGTGGGGCTTTTGCACGCAGCCGTGGGTGCGTCCAACGCCGCGTCGTGGACGCCGCGGGACACGCTGGAGCAATTTGTGGGCAATCCGGTGTTCCATTCCGACGTGGACGTGGCCGCGTCGGAATGGTTGGGGCGGAAGAACGCGAAAGATAAACTGCAGAAGGCCGACCGCAACGAGCCGGCGGCGCTTTACAACGCGATGATCCACCCGCTGATTCCGTACGGCCTGCGCGGCACCATCTGGTATCAGGGTGAGCGCAACGCCAAGACGCTGGCGGGCGCCGCGTTTTATCGCGAGCTGCTGGGCGCGATGGTGGAGCGTTGGCGGAGCGACTGGGGGCGACCGATGCCGTTCTACGCGGTGCAACTGGTAAACTACCGCAAGCCGTCGCCGGACCCGGTGCAAAACACGCCCTGGGCGGTGATCCGCGAGAGCTTTGTGCGCTTTGCCGACGCGGTGCCCAACACCGGCGTGGTCGTCGGGATTGATGTGGGCGAGGCCCACGACATCCACCCGAAAAACAAGCGGACGATCGGCGAGCGTCTGGCGCGGCTGGCTCTGGTGCGGACCTACGGTGCGCCCGGGGTGCCCGGCGGCCCGCGGTACCGTTCGGCCCGGATCGAGGGCGGACGGGTCCGCCTCGTGTTTGATCAGGTCGGCGGGGGGTTGACCTCCTCGGACCGTGGCGTGCTGAAGCGCTTTGCCATCGCCGGCGCCGATCAGCGTTTTGTTCACGCCCAGGCCCGGGTGGATGGGGGCACCCTGGTCGTGTGGTCTCCGGAAGTACGTCGCCCCGTGGCGGTACGTTACGCCTGGGCCGACAATCCTCAGGGTTGTAACCTGGTCAACGAAGAGGGCTTCCCTGCATCGCCTTTCCGGACCGATACGTGGGCGATCGCCCAGCCTTAAAAAATGTTTGTTTCTTCGCGGAAACCGCGTTCTGGAGGTGGCCGCCGGTCAAATTATCGGGTGCGGTGCTCTGGTGGGCGGCCTCGGGATCCCGCATGGAAACGAACCTTGCCGATCGGTTCGATGTCCGGCGCGCGGTGGCGATCGAGGTGGAGACAGGTTTGGCGCGCCGCAGCGGCAGGCGACTTTTTGGTCGTTGCCGCACCACGATGCGGCCGGGTGGCGCACAAAAACCCCGGTCCTCTGCCGGACCGGGGTGTGAACTGGGCCAAAGTCGATCAGGCCCGGCGGCGGCGGATCAGCAGGGCGGAGAGGCCTAGGATTCCGGCGGGCAGCGCCGCGGGGCTGGGCACCGCGGTGACGGTGCCCGATCCGCCGGCCGGGGCCGCGGCCGGGGCGACGAGGCTAAGCGTGATGTTGTCGATCAGGGCGCCCAGTTCGTCGTTGATTTCTCCCGGACTGTCGATGGTCTCGAAAGTGAGCGCTCCGGCAGTGTCGGTAGTGAACGTGAAGGACTGGAGTTCGAAAGGCGAGTCGAAGTCCGCGGCGTCGAGTTGGATTGACTGGCTAAACGCGCCCAGACCGACGGTGACGATTTCGTCGGTGGCGGCCTGGCTGTTACCCGTAAGGTCGAAGGTCAGCAGGTATTCACCAGCTTCAAAGATTTCGTTGGTGGCCAAGGCGGCGGCGCCGTTGTCGGCACCGGTGCCGACCAGCGAGACGTAGTAGCCGTTGCCGGGTTGCAGGTCGAATGCCGTGCCGTTGACTCCGCTTCCCAGCAGGTCGGTGTTGCCGCGGGTGAGGTTGAAGCCGCTGGGCGCGGTATTCAGGCCTGGGGTTTCGGCGTCGAAGTCAGCCGAGAAGACGACCGACTCGGCGTGAGCGCTAGTGACCAAGAGGGCGGTCGCGGTGACCAGGGCGGGGATGGATTTCATGGGGTGTCTTTCTGATAAAAAATAGATGGCATGCGCGGTGTTTTACGGGATATGGGGCGCCGGCCGGCGGTATGAACGGATTTCACCGCGCTTTTTAAGGGTAAACTCTTAGGGGTGTTTTGCAAGTCCGGATTTGAGGAAAATATAGTCCAGCCGGGTCTATGGCGCAGGGAGGGTAAGCCGTGTTTTTAATTAAGTTATTCCACGGTATTTAATTATAAAACTTTTCCCTTTGATGCCCTTTCAATGTTCGGCCGAGCCGGCGGCGGCTCGGAGCCCGTCCGTTCTGGCTACTGCATGATTCAACGCCGCGACTTAAGGGGGCTCGGTGGTCGGGCGTTGGGAGGCGAGGCTGTACCCTGATACCGTCACCATGACGCGCGTCTCAGCTCAGAAAACGCTTTCCGTAGTCGGTCGTGGTGCGCCTGGGCTAGCTTGCGGCACCGGCGTCCCTGGCCGGTGCCGAGGCTGACGAGCAGACGGTGATTCACCACGCGTTGGGCGCACGCTCACGGCGGTGACGCGTTTTTGGAGACTGAGGACCTCGGAGGGCGGCCGGTGACGACGTTTTGCCATGACCCGGGTGTTTGGTGTTTTATACACGCTCGGGTCCCACGTGGCGGCAGAACGTGGGTGGTATCGTCTTCCGAGGGCCCTGCCTGTCGGCTCTTAAACTCTGTTTTTCGTTGCCTGTTTTTCTTCCGCGAGTGTGATTTGATGCTGCATGACTTGTTACGGCCTTTGGGCATCTCTGTGGCCGCCGGTTTGGCCTTCGGTCTGGCGGTGAGTGTGGGGCACGCTTCGCGGGCGGTGGCGGGTCGGCCGCCGGCCCCCAACGTGGTCTTCATCATGGCCGACGACGTGGGGCTGGGCGACGTGGGGTTTTACCACCAGGCCCGGACGGGCGACGGGGCGCTGGCGCCCACGCCCAACCTCGACGCGCTCTTGCGCGACGGCATGCGGTTTAGCGATGCGCATTCGTCCACGGCGCTCTGTTCACCCACGCGCTACTGCGCAATGAGCGGGAACCTGAACCACCGCAGCTATGCGCCCTGGGGCGTGTGGGGTTCGTTCCGGGCCACGCCGTTTAAAGACACCGACGCGACGCTGGGCCGCGTGGCCAAGCAGGCCGGGCTGGCCACGGGCTTTGTGGGCAAGTGGCATCTGGGCGGGGACTTTTTAGACGCCGAGGGCGCCAAGGTCTACCGCGGCCAGGACCGCGGCGACGGCGTACTGCCGGTGGACGTCCGCCGGTGGGTGGGCGGCGGGCCGGCGTCGGTGGGGTTTGACTACAGCTTCGCCATGCCCTGCGGGATCCAGGGGCCGCTCTACACCGCGTATGAGAACGGCGCGTGGGCGCCGTTTTCTGCCGACTCAAAGATCATCCATCTCAACGACGAGACGGCCATCGACCCGCACTTTGTCTCGGACAAGGGCCCGGGCATGGGCGATTCGCACTGGGATCCGCGGCGTGCCGGGCCGATGCTTTCGGGCAAGGCCCGCGGGTTTATCACCGAGCAGGCGGGCGCGGGGAAGCCGTTTTTTCTGTGCTACTGGAGCCCGATGGTCCACATCCCCCACGATCCGCCGGACACCTTTGACGGCGTCAAGATCCGCGGCCAGACGCCTTCGCACCACATGGACATGATCCTGGACCTGGACCAGCAGGTGGGGCGCATCGTGCGGGCGCTCAAAGACGCGGGGGTGTACGACAACACGCTGATTATCTTCAGCTCAGACAACGGGGGGTTGCAGGCGGGCCAGAGCCTGCGGGCCGGCCACGATTCGAGCAACGGCTACCGCGGGTTTAAGAACCAGCCCTACGAGGGCGGCCACCGCGTGCCGTTTCTGGCGGTGTGGCCCGGGAAGGTCGCGCCGGGGTCCGAGTCGGATCAGCCCGTGGCGGTGCACGACGTGGTCATGACCATGGCGTCGGCCCTGGGTGTGGGTTTGGAAGACCACCAGGCCATGGACGCGATCGACCTGGTGCCGATTTTAACCGGCGTCGCGGGCTACGAAAACCCGCGGGAGGAGTTTTTGCTGCAGGGCGGCAGCGGGCACCAGCTGATCTATCGCAAGGGCGATTGGAAGCTGATCATCGACACCAACAACCCCGAAACCCAGCACGCGGTGCAGGGGCTGTTCAATCTCACCCAGCACCCGTTGGAGCCCGAATCGGCCAACGTGATGAACGACCCGGCCCACGCCGCGCGGTTGAAGCAGATGACCGAGCGCTACTTCGAGATCCGCACGTCGGGCGCACGCTCGACGCCGCCGATGTCGGCTTCCGGATTGTAGGCCGCCCGCCGCGGGGCTTGGAACGCGGGCCGTTTGGGCGTCTATCGCCGCCGTCGTCGGCGCTGATCGGTTTTTTGCGGCTTGGCCGCCGGGGCGGCGCCCGGCAGGTGGCGGCCGTGCAGGCGGGTGGGGCCGGGCCCGGGCTTCCAGAAGATCATCAGGTGGTGGAAGCCGCGCAGGTAGAAGTTGCCCGCCTCGGCCGCGGCGCGGTGGTTGCCCATGGCCAGTTGCTTGTTGTGGCGGGTGACGGCGATGTGGTCCACCGGCTCGAAGCGGTTGGCCAGGAGCGCGAAGAGCTCGAGCCCGATGGGGTGGAAGCCCTTGGTGGGGCCGGTCCCCTTCTCGTAGCTGTCGCCGACGTAGCAGGCGGCGTAGCCCCCGGGCCGCAGCACGCGGTCGAACTCGGCGAAGACCGCGTCCATCTGGTGGTAGTAGCCGTCTTCGCTTAGGTCGCCGGCGTGGGTCTTGCCGATGCAGGCCGGGTCGTCGCCGTAGTCGATGTGGGTGGAGTAGGGCGGGTCGACAAAGCACAGATCAACCGACGCGTCGTCGAGCGGTAGGTCGCGGGCGTCGGCGCGGGTGATGTCGTCGCGCTGGGGCTGAAGGTCGAAACCCAGGCCCCGGCGGCCGGTGTCGCGGCACACGTCCAGCGTGGTGCCGCTGCCGCAGCAGGGGTCGAGCACGGCCGCGCCGGGCGTGCTGTAGCGCTGGATCACGTTCCAGATCACGTAGCTGGGCGTGGCGCCGATGTAGTGCTTGGAGCCCTGCTGGGTGTCGCCGTAGTGCTGGCTGGGGTAGTCCCACAGGGTCGTGGCTTGGATGCGCAGCGGCGGTTTTTGGGGCGGGCGCGGCCCGCGCGGGCGGGGCTTGCCTTTGGCGTTGCCGCCGCGTTGGGCGCGGGACCAAGGGGATTCAGAACGGTCGTTGCGGGCGGGCATGGGCAGGGGCCGTGGGGTGGAGGCCGCCGGTTTTGGGCGGGAGGACGTCGAGTTTATGCGGGGGATCGACGCAGAGGGCGTGCGGGGCGATGGCGTATGATTTGGCGATGACGGTGTTGAAACATCCGGTGCGCCGGGGCCCGGTGACGGTGGCGACATTGTTGGACGGCGTTTCGGCGGCGGTGGTGCAGAGCCGGCTTGAGGCGGTGGGGATTCGCTCGGTGGTGGTGGACGGTATTTTGCCGGACATCGCCTGGAACCTGAGTTTGGCCACGGGCGGGGTGAAGGTGCAGGTGGCGGGGGGCGACGCGGAGGCGGCCCGGGCGGTGCTCGCCACCGCGACACAGCCGTTGGCGGAGACTGAGCCGTGGCCCGAGCGATTGCCGGGCGATGCGCGTTTGGACCGAGCGTTGCGGGTGGCCTTGATCGGCTTGCTTTGTGTGCCGTTTCAGGGCTACGCGTTGTGGCTTCTCGCCCGGGCCGTTGGGACGGATGCGGGCGGGCGACGCTGGTGGCGGTGCGGGTTGGTGGTGGTGACCTGCGTGCCGCTGCTGGTTTGGTTGGCGTGGTGGCTGGTCGGCGGGTCGCCGGAGCCGACCTTTGGGGAACCGATCAAGATGCGGGGAATAGTCTTTTGAAGCGCCGGGTCTATGGTGGTGCCACCTGGCGCCGCTCTTGTGCCCTTTGTGCGCTCCTTGTGCGCCCCTGCCTTCCGCCCCTGGTGTTGCCCGTGTGTGGTGCGGAGCCGATGTGTTTTTGATGGACCGATTGTGATGAAAGCATTGAACTGGACCGGCTTGACCCTTGCCGCGGTGTTGTTATGGGGCTGCGGTTCTGAGGGGGGGCGGGGCGGTGACCGGATTACTTTGACCGGGTCCAGCACCATTGCCCCGCTGGTCGAGGCGGCGGCGGAGCACTATGAGGCGGATCGCCCGGGCGTCCGCATCGACGTGCAGCGCGGCGGCTCGTCGCGCGGCATCACCGACGCGGCCAAGGGGCTGAACGACATCGGCATGACGTCGCGCGCCCTCAAGCCCGAGGAAGAGTCCGGGCTGAACCAGCACGTGGTGGCTCTGGACGGGATCGCTTTTGTGGTCCACGCCAGCAACCCGGTGTCGGGCCTGACGCGGCAGCAAGCCAAAGACATTTTCACCGGGGCGGTGACCCGCTGGAGCGAGGTAGGGGGGGGCGACGCGCCGATCGTGGTGGTCAACCGCCCCGAGGGCCGTAGCGAGTTGGATCTGGTGTCGGATTACTTCGGTCTGAGCCCCGCGGACATGAAGGCGGATGTGGTGGGCGGCGAGAACCAGCAGGCGGTGAAGCTGGTGGCGGGCAACGCCGACGCGATCGTGTACCTGAGTCTGGGCACCGCCTCGTTTGAATCGGGAGCCGGCACGCCGCTGCGCTTGCTGGATCTGGAAGGCGTGCCCGCCACGCCCGACGCGGTGGCTCGGGGCGATTACGTCTTGGGGCGTCCGCTGGTGCTGGTGATCGGGGCCTCGGTGTCCCCGGCGGCACAAGCGTTCTTGGACCACCTGATGTCGCCGGGCCTCGACACGCTCATCGCCGAGCAGGGCTTTGTGGTTCCGCCGCGGTAAACCGCGGGTTTGTGGGGGGCGGGCGGATCGGCGACGATGGGCCGTTCACTTTTCTCCGTGCCCCTACCTCCGGTTGGCGCCCGGCGTGATCCTGCTGCATGTTCCACCGTCACTACAGGTTGATTGACGCCGCGGGCGCGGTGCTGCTGCGGGCCTGCGGGGTGGTGAGCGCGTCGGTGGTGGTGTTGATCGTGGGGTTTTTGGTGTGGAAGTCGTGGCCGGCGGCGACGGACATTGGTCTGGGCCGCTTTTTGGTTGACGAGCGCTGGGCGCCGACCTCCGGTGGCTTCAGCCTGGTGGCCATGGCCGCGGCCACGGCGGCGGTCACGCTGGGGGCGGTGGCGCTGGCCGGGCCCCTGGGCGTTGCGTCGGCCTTGTTCTCGCGGTATTACGCGCCGCGCGGCGTTGCCGCGGTGTACCGCCGCGGGGTCGAGCTGTTGGCGGGCATCCCGTCGGTGGTGTTCGGGTTTTGGGGCCTGGTGACGCTGGTACCGCTGATCGCGGTGTGGGGCGGCGGGGCGGGGGCCAGCATGCTGGCGGCGGTGCTGGTGCTCACGCTCATGGTGCTGCCCACGGTGGCGCTGTTGGGCGAATCCGCTCTGGCTGCGGTGGCGCTGGATCAGCGCCGCGGCGCGGCGGCCCTGGGCTTGGGCACCTGGGCGTCGCTGTGGCGGGTGGTGCTGCCCGCCGCAGCGCCCGGGCTGGCCTCGGCGGTGCTGCTGGCGGGGCTGCGGGCGGTGGGGGAGACCATGGCGGTGCTGATGGTTGCGGGCAACGTGGTGCGGCTGCCCGGCGACCCGCTGGCCCCGGTGCGGGTGCTCACGGCCAACATCGCCCTGGAGATGGGCTACGCACAGGGCGATCACCGCTTGGCGCTGTTCTTCAGCGGGGTGGTGCTGCTGACGCTGGTGGCGGGCGGGGTGGTGCTGGCCGACGTGCTCGAACGCGGGCGGCGCAAGGCGGTGCGCGGTGGCTGATCTTGGAACCCCCGCCCCCCCCCAGACCGACCAGGCCGCGGTCAGCCATTGGGGCGACCGTTTCGCTGCGGGGGTCATGTGGTCGGTGGCCCTGGGCGTGGTGGCTCTGCTGCTGTGGATCGTGGGCGACGTGCTAATGGGCGCGGTGGGCGGTGGGCCGTGGGCCCCGGGCGAGGGCTGGTGGGCCTATTTCACCGCCGAGCCGCGGTCGCTGGGCGTGCGGGGTGGGATTGGCTCGGTGTTGGCTTCCACGGGGCTAATTTTGACCGTGTGCCTGGGGGTTGCCCTGCCGCTGGGCCTGGGCACCGCGGTGCTCTTGACCGAAACCGGGGCAACCCGTGGCGATGCCCGGCTGGCCCGAGCGGTGCGGCGCAGCCTGGACGTGCTGGCGGGTGTACCGTCGATCGTCTTCGGTTTATTTGGCAGCGTGCTGTTTTGCGAAGTGATGGGCATGGGCTTTAGCATCAAGGCCGGCGGGCTGACCCTGGCGTGCATGGTGCTGCCGATCTTCATCCGCGCGGCGGAAGACGGTCTGCGCAGCGTGCCCGAGGCCTGGCGGCAGGGCGCGACAGCGCTGGGGCTTTCGCGGGCCGCGACGCTACGCCGGGTGGTGCTGCCCGCCGCGTTTCCCGGGTTGGCGGTGGCCTTCGTGCTGGGGGTGGGCCGGGCCCTGGCCGAGACCGCAGCGCTTTTGTTTACCGCGGGCACGGTCACCCGCATGCCCGGGTCGCTTGATGACTCGGGCCGCGCGCTGTCGGTCCACATTTACGAGTTGGCCATGTTTGTCAACGGTGGCGAGGCCGCCGCGTACCGCGCAGCCACCGTCTTGGTGCTGCTGCTGCTGGGGATTAATCTGGCCGCCGCGGCGGTTGCACGCAGGTACGTGCTGCACGTCCGACCCTCTGCGTGAGCAGCGCCCCGCGCCGGGACCGTATCCTATGGCGCTCCTCTAAGGTCGCTCTTAACCATGTCCCTGCCTGTTCTCAACGAGCCCGATCTACACCTGGTGGGGCAGGTCCGGCCGGCCCCGGCCGTCGCTCATCCCCTGCTGCGGGCCTGCTGCGTCACCGTTAGCTACGGCGGCAAGCCTGCGGTGCGCGACGTCGAACTAGAGATCGCACACGGACGCATCACCGCGATCATCGGCCCTTCGGGCTGCGGTAAGTCATCGTTTTTGGCCTCGCTTAACCGACTGACCGACCTCATTGGTGGTTGCACCGTCAGCGGGGCCGCCATGCTGGAAGGCCACGACCTGTTGGCACCGGGGGTGGACCCAGTGGCCCTGCGACGCCGTGTGGGCATGATCTTCCAGAAGCCCAACCCCTTTGCGATGAGCATCCGCAAAAACCTGGAGATGCCCCTGAAGGCCAACGGGGTACGCGGGGCTGCGGACCGCCGCGACCTGGCCGAGCAGGCCCTGCGCGACGTGGGCCTGTGGGACGAAGTCAGCGGGCGGCTGAACCAGAGTGCCCTTCGCCTCAGCGGCGGTCAGCAGCAGCGGCTGTGCATCGCCCGGGCCGTGGTGCTGCGACCGCGGCTGCTGCTGCTCGACGAGCCTTGCAGCGCCCTGGACCCTATGGCCACTCAGCGCATCGAAGAGCTATTGACAGAGTTGCGGGGGGGCTGCTGTGGTTTGGATTCGGACGAAGAATCTCCGCTGACCCAAGTGGTGGTTACCCACAACCTCGCCCAGGCCAAGCGCATCGCCGACGACACCGCGGTGTTCTGGGTCCGCGAGGGCTGCGGGGTCATGATTGAGAGCGGGCCCACCGAGTCGGTCTTTACCCACCCGCAGGAAGAAGAGACGCGCCGCTACGTTAGCGGGCTGCAGGGGTAGTTCGGTTTGCCGCGCACTGCCGCCTGGTCGTCGCGGAGCTGTGTCACCTCGTCGGGGCAGCACTCCAAACATTCCAACACTTTGCGGTGGAAGTCATTTTCTGCCGAGCTCAGCCGGTAATGAATCCAGTTGCTCTCGCGGCGGGTCTGTACCAGGCCGGTGCGGCGCAGACACGCCAAATGACGCGACACCGTGGCCTGGGGGGCGTCGATCACCCGGGTTAAATCGCACACGCAGACCTCCCCCTGGATTCGCAGCAGGTTCAGAAGCCGTAGCCGCGTAGGGTCGGCTACTGCCTTGAACACCGCCGTCACCGGATCTTGGGCTGGAGGCTCTGCGAAGGGCGTGGATGTGTGGGGGGAGGGAGTTGCCATATTCGTATAAGTGAATATAGTGTGCGGCCCCGCGGTCATCAACCGCCGGGCCGCGTGCCCGAAACACAAGGGTAGTACGGCCGGTTGTGCGCGGGGGGGGGGGGGGGGGGGGGGGGGGGGGGGGGGGGGGGGGGGGGGGGGGGGGGGGGGGG
>CALLPP010000060.1 GCA_938015655.1 uncultured Algisphaera sp. | reverse complement strand
TCGCTGTAGTAGGTGATAGGTCGTGATGTAAACCCCGCGCTCTGGACATTGGTCCGCGGCAACGGGGAATCTCGGCGAGGTTGGGTTGTTTGTGGTCGGTTCCGCATGGTCGCGCGAACCGAATTAAATCACTGGCTTTTGGGCCCCGGGTTCGTAAGGTTTGCGGCCTTGAGGCTCCGCGCCGTACCGAGTGGTTTGCGGATGCAGACAGATCGTCGCTCCCAGACGTCATCGGTTAGCGCCCCGCCCGCGGAGTACGGGCTCGTGACGTTTAAGCCGGACCAGGTGTTGTTTACCCGGAGAAATTCATGAAACGCCATTTTTTTCTTTTCGCCGTCTTTTGCGTTGCGGAGGCCCCGCAACTCCCGGCCGCGGCCCACGGGGAAACGATCGCGTCCAGCAACGTTACCACTGGGCTGTCTGCCCCAGATTTTACGCTGACCGACAGCCACGGCACCACCCACGCCCTGTCGGATTTTGTGGGCAAGACCGTCGTGCTGGAGTGGACCGCCACCGAATGTGCGTTTGTGCAGAAGTTTTATGACGGCGGCGCGATGCAGCGGTGGCAAGCACAAGCGGCCGACGCTGGGGTGGTCTGGCTGACGATTTGTTCAGCGGTGTTTGGTGAGCCGGGGTACGTGGGCCCGGACGTGTGGAACGAGCGTGTGGCCGCCACGCAGGCGGCCAGCGCAGCGGTGCTTTTGGACGATTACGGCACTGTCGGCAAGCTCTACGGAGTGGCTGCAACGCCGCAGGTGTTTGTGATTGATCCCGCTGGGGTTTTGAGGTACCAGGGAGCGATTGACGATACGCCCAGCGAGGATGCGGCGGACATCGAAGACGCTCAAAACCATCTTATTGGTGCAGTTAGGGCGATCCTCGACGGCGAGCCGGTGGAGGTGACCCAGACCGCCCCCTACGGCTGCGCGGTGACGCCGACCATCCCCTGAGTCGCACGGTCCAAGTCAGGATGCCATCTGCTCCAGCCAGCGGATTTGCCGGAGGCTTTCGCCCATGACGGTGAAGCGCAGCATCTGCAGGGCGCATTTGGCCGCACGGTCGCGCACTGCTTCGCGTCCGCCCATCAGCCGGGCACGATAGCTCTGCACTCCCGCGGGTGTAGCCAGACCAAACCAGACCGTACCCACCGGTTTTTCGTCGGTTCCACCTCCCGGGCCCGCCACGCCCGAGACCGCCACCGCAAGGTCGGCCCCCGCCCGATCCCGCGCCCCGGTGGCCATGGCCTGTACCACCGCGGAGCTGACCGCGCCGTGGACGTCCAGTAGTGCCGCGGGCACCCCCAACTGGCTCTGTTTCAGGGCGTTGCTGTAGGTCACCCAGCCCCCCGGGTAGACCGCGCTGCTGCCCGGCACATCGACGATCATGCCGCCCACCAGGCCGCCGGTGCAAGATTCCGCGGTGGCGACACTCTGCCCGTTTTGGATCAGGCGGGCGACCAGGTCGGCGGCCAGGGTGGCGTCGTCGTGGCCGAACACCAGCGGGCCCAGCCGCTCGTGGACCTGCTGAGTGGTGGCGTCGAGTTTGCGCTGGGCCTCGGCAGGGTCGGCACATTCGGCTCGCACGCGGATGCTGCAGTAGCCGCGGCTGACCGTCGTACCCACGGTCGGGTTGCGTTCGCGGTCCATCAGCGGCCCCAGACGCTGGGCCGCGTCGCTCTCGCCGATGCCGAAGGTGTTGATCTTTCGGGTGAGGATGGCCGGGCGCCCGCCCGAGGCCCCGTCAAGCTCCGCCCGCAGTTCCGGCTCGACCGCCGCGACGTACATCGCTTTCATCTCGTGCGGGACACCGGGCATGACAAAGAGTTTCGTGCCGTTTAGGTTCACTCGCAGTCCCGGGGCGGTGCCCCGGGCGTTGGGAATGGTGCGCCCCCCCACGGGGAAGAGGGCCTGAACGCGGTTGCGTTCGGGCATCGGGCAGCCCCGGTTGTCAAAAAAACCGGTGAGCGCGGCCAGCGCCGCCGGGTCTTCTTCCAGCCCCACACCCATGGCCGCGGCCAGGGCTTCGCGGGTGAGGTCGTCGGGGGTCGGCCCCAGGCCTCCGGACACCAGCACCAGGTCGGCCTGTGTGGTGGCTTGCTGTAGCGTACGGGAAAGCTCGGGCAGGTCGTCCGCCACGGTTTCGTGTTTAAGGGTGGGGATGCCCAGCTGCGCCAGCCGGCCCGCCAGCCAAGCCGAATTGGTGTCCACGGTCTGTCCCAGAGCGAGTTCGTCACCAATGCTCACAAGAATGGCCTGCATGCCCCGAGCCTAGCAGCCCGCCGCGGTAAACTGCAGCCATGAGCGAAAAGATCATCGACGGAAGCCGTGTCGCGAAAGAAACCCTGACCCGGGCCGAGGCCCGCGTCGCCGCGCTGAAGCGCGACCACGGGGTGACGCCCTGCCTGGTGACCATCCTGGTGGGTAGCGACCCCTCGTCGATCGTGTACACGCAGATGAAGCGCAAACGCTGCGAGAAAATCGGCATGGGCTCGCGCAAGGTCGAGCTGCCGGAACAAACCACCACCGAAGAACTGGTGAAGGTCGTGACCGATCTGGGCGCCGACCCGTCGGTCCACGGCATCCTGCTGCAGCACCCGGCCCCGGCTCACGTGGACGAGCGGGCGGCGTTTGAGGCGATCCCCGTGGCCAAAGACGTGGACGGGGTGACCTTCGGCAGCTTCGCGAACATGTGGTTTGGCGAGCGGGGATTCGCCAGCTGTACCCCCGGCGGCATCGTGCGGCTCATGGACGCCTACGACCTGCCCATCGAGGGCAAGCACGCGGTGGTCATCGGCCGCAGCGCGATCCTGGGTAAGCCCATGGCCGGCCTGCTGCTGGACCGCAACGCCACGGTCACCATCTGCCACAGCCGCACCCAGAACATCGCCGACATTGTCCGTACGGCGGACATCATCGTGGCCGCGGTGGGGCGGGCCAACTTTGTGCAGGGCGACTGGGTCAAGCCCGGCGCCGTGGTCATGGACGCGGGTTACAACGAGGGCAACGTGGGCGACGTGGACTTCGAAGCCGCCCAAGTGAACGCGGGCATGATCACCCCCGTGCCCGGCGGCGTGGGACCGATGACCATCGCCACGCTGATCGATCAGACGGTGGACGCCGCCGAAGCGGCGGTGGCTGGGGCATGAGCGTCGTTGGGGATTGCGGGCCGCAGGGCGTACCCCATGGAGGCGTTAGGCGTTAGGGCCTGGGCGTTAGGAAGAGCGCTGCCGCGGTCGGGATCATCCGCGGGGAGGGCGAACCTTCTGGTGAGCCGGCGTACCATGCAACGACGGCCCACCTGAAGGTTCGCCCTCCCCTTTCGCGCCCCGCACCCGCTTGCGTCTTCCTAGGACCTAACGCCTAAAACCTAACGCCTACGTGCCCTGCTCAGCGACACCGGCGCCGCTCGCACGTCAAGCCCCTACCAAGACACCATGGCCAAATACTCCGCCTCCAGCTACGACGTGCAGAAAACCTCGGGCGTGTGCGTCGCGTCGGGCGACGAACTCGCGCCCGGCGACACCTGCTGGTCGGCCCTGGTTGACATTCCGGCTGAAGAGCGCGACCCCAAAGACACGCTGGGCATGCGCCGCGTGGACGTGGGCGACGCGGCGTGGGAAGACGGCTACCGCCCCGACCGCCTGTTCAGCTTCTGGAAGACCACGGTGCCCGAACCCAACGCCAAGAAGAAGACCTTCGTGGACGACGGGATGCTGATGAACCTGCTGCGACGCCTGGAAGACACCGACGAGCCGCGGCGGCAGTCGTTCCGCTTCGTGGTGTCGCTCATTTTGATGCGTAAGAAGCTGCTGCGCTACGATGGCACCGAGGCCCTGGATGACCCCGACGGCGACGGGCCGGTGCAGCAGTGGTGGCTGTTTACGCCCAAGCTTGACGTGACCAAGGGCCACTTTGGCAAGTGGAACGAGGACGACGCCCTGCGAGTGCTGGACCCGCAGCTGGACGAGTCGCAGATCGCCGAGGTGACCGAGCAGCTGGGCGAAGTGCTGGAGGCCGAGCTGTGAAAACCCGCTACGCCGTGCTGAGACTGTGTGTGAGAAGCCACGTGCTTGCCGCACGCAGGCGTGCGGGGCTTCTCACACACGTTCTGAGAGGGTGGGTCGCGCTGGCCGTTGCGCTCGGGGGATGCACCGCCCGGGGGCCCATCGTCCCACGCGACCTCAACCCCGTCCCGATCCCCACCGCCGCAGCGCCCGACTACGCCGACCTGGTCCGGGCCTACAACGCCAACGCCAGCGCCGTGGATCGCGTGTACGTGAAGACCGACGTGGCGCTGCGCTGGCGTGAAGACGACGGCCGCGAGCGGCGCGAAAGCGGCGACGGTCGGCTGATTTTTCGTCGGCCCCTAGACACAGCCCTCACGGTGGAGGTGCTGGGCGACGTGAAGATCTGGGCGGGCAGCGACGATCGCGCGTTCTGGATGTTCGACTTGTTCGACACCGAAACCGCTTACCACGGTGATTATGGCCAGCCCATCCGCCGTCGACTGCCCCTGCCGATTCAGCCTGAGGTCATGCCTTATCTACTGGGCTTGATGCCGCTGGATCCGGACCGCCGCCCCGCGGCGCCTGAAGTCGAACTGATCAACGGCTACGCGGTAATTGAGCCGCCGGGATTGAACCTGCGCATGCAGATGCATCCTGAGACCGGGCGGCTGACCCGCGTGGAGCTCACTGACTTTGCCGGGGCCAGCGTGCTGAGCGCCGTGCTCACCGGAGAGTTGACGGTGCCCGCCTCGACGCCTTCGGGACCTACCGCGACGCTGCCGGGCACGATTGAGCTGTACCCGCAGGGCGACGGTTCACGCATGACCGTCGTGCTCAAAAGCCCCCAGAAACCCGAGCGTATCCGCGGCACGTGGTTCCGGTTTGAGGACCTGCGAAAGAAGCTGCGGCCGGCGAAGGTAGAGAGTTTGAACGAGCCGGAATGAGTTCGGCTTAGGCTGGTGGATACTTGGTTTTACGCCAAGACGCCGAGAAGACGCAAGCGATTGCGCATCTCGTTCATGGCCGAGGAACGTTGTTGGCACGGCGTCGAGCACCCAAAAAATTCACTATAAAACACTGCCGGGGACGACAAGCGGTGCCTCTTGCTGCGCGGCGTCTCGACGTGAAAACCCTTGCGGCCGTTTTTGGCGTCTTGGCGTACTTAGACTATATGCCCCGCGTGATCAGCTGACCGCATCGCCCCGTCGGATGTTCACAAATCCATCTCGTGCTTCAAAATCCGTAGCTGCACCGGCAGGGCGAAGGTCATATCTTCTTTCACGAGTTCGCTCTCGTCGATCTTGCCGTCAAAGCGAGCGACCAGTTCGTCGATCACCCCTCGGACCAGATCGTCGGGAGCCGAGGCGCCGGCGGTCACCAGCACCCGCTCCACTCCATTGAACCAGGTATCTTTCAGTTCGCTTTTATCATCGAGTAGGTGGGCTGGGGTGCCGTCGGTCTCGCTTAGCTCTTTCAGTCGCACGCTGTTGCTGCTGTTGTGGCTGCCGATCACCAGGGTGAGGTCGGCGCTGGGCGCCAGCTGGCGCACCGCGTGTTGGCGGTTGGTGGTCGCGTAACAGATGTCTTCCTTTGGGGGCGCGTTGCACCACGGGAATCGCTCCTTGATAGCGCCGATGATAGTGTTGGCGTCGTCGATGCTCAGCGTGGTCTGGGTGAGGTAGGTCAGTGGCTGGGTTGCGGGGAAGTCGAGCCGCGCCACGTCGGCGGGGCTTTCGACGATGTGCATGACCTCGGGGGCTTCGCCGTAGGTGCCTTTGATTTCCTGGTGGTTTTCGTGACCAACCAGCAGAATCTGGTGGCCCATTTTGGCGTAGCGCCGGGCCTCGACGTGGACTTTGGTCACCAGCGGGCAGGTGGCATCGATCATCCTCAAGTCGCGGTCGGCCGACTGCTCGCGGACCGCGGGGCTGACGCCGTGGGCGCTAAACACCACGGTTTCACCCAGGGGAACCTCGTCGATCGACTCCACGAACGTCACCCCCTGCCGCTCGAAACGTTCGACCACGTGCTTGTTGTGCACGATCGCGTGGTAGACGTAGAGCGGTGTGCCGATGAGGTCCACCAACTCTTGTACGGTGTCGATGGCCATGTGTACGCCGGCGCAGAAGCCGCGCGGGCTGGCAAGGATGATTTGCATGGAATCAGTCTAGAAGCTCGGGGCGGTGCAAACTTGGGCGTGGCCCGACATCGATGCCAGTTGACGCGTAAAGCGTGGTTGTGGAGTTAGATAACCCGAGGCGTCGTCGGGCTTCAGGAGGTGACGAGCGTGGCTCGTCATCATGTGGTGCGTTCGCCGTCAGTGTGTGTGTAGGGGGGGGGAATGCCCTGGCGATAACTTTTTCTGATCTTGATGCTTGACGAGGTCTTGGGGCAGGGCTACGATTCCAAGACACAAGTGTGGAACAGTTACTTTTCTTGTCCCATCTGTTCCCGAATGTGTTCACTGCCCTCTTCCGCACGATTGCTAAGGGAACATCCGTATGTCAAGTGTCCGCGTCATCGCTCGCGAAGCTGGCGTATCCATCGCCACGGTTTCGCGCGTGCTGAACAACCACCCGCGGGTCAGCCCTGGGATCCGCGACAAGGTGCTCGCGGCGGCCAACGAGAAACGGTACGTCGCCCAGGTCAGCAAGCGTTCGACCGCGAACGTCGCGCTGCTTTACACCGGTGAACTTTCGCTTGGCTCGCCCTTTGATGCCCAGCTGATGTGGGGCATGACCTCGGGGCTTGAGGAATACAACTTCGATCTGATGGTACTGGACGCCAAGCGCTCCATGCAGCCGGGGGAAACCTATTCACAGATGCTGATGCGCAAAGGCGTCCGCGGCCTGGTGCTGCGGACCACGCTGGCGACCCGCAACGTCTGCCTCGCGATCGCCGACGAGGGCTTCCCGGCGGTGGTCATCGGCGATCGATTTGAGCACGAGGGCGTGCGCTTTGTGTACTCCGACTCCCGCGAGCCCAGCCGCGAGGCCGTTGAGCACCTGATCGCCCTCGGGCACACCCGCATTGGCATCTGTCTGAACAACGTGGACGACTCGGACCACGCCGACCGCCTCCTGGGCTACCGCCAGGCGATGGAAGAACATGGCCTGGCCTGGGACCGCAAGCTGGTGATCCGCACGCCGGCCAACCGCCCCGGGGGCGCTCAGCTCATCCGCCGGGTGGCGGCGATGGCCGACCGGCCCACGGCCCTTTTCATCACCGACCCGGCCACCTCGGCGGGCGCCGTGAAAGAGGCCCGCGCGATGGGCCTGGACATCCCCGGCGACCTGTCGGTGGTCGGCTTTGATGACGGGGACTCGCGTTTCGATGTGTTTCCCGAGATGTCCGCCGTGTGCCAGGACACCGCGGCGATGGGCCGCGAGGCCCTGGCCGCCCTGAACGACGTGATCGAGGGCGGCCCCATCAACACCGTGCCGGTCCGCAAGTCGCTGCGGGCCTGGCTGGAAATCCACAAGTCCACCGCGGGGCCGCCGGCCTGACGCAGCGAACAACTTTTCTTTTGGTCCTTTCCTATTCACCCCGAAGCCGTCGCTTCACCTTCCCCCCCCTTGGAGAATTCTGATGAAAACGCCTCTTTTTACGATCGCCACTGCCGGGCTGCTGAGCGCGGCACTTGCCGGGTCCTCTTACGGCCAGCTGGCTTCGACTGTGATCGACTTCGAAGCCCCTGGCTTCGACCCGAACAGCGGCAGTGCGGTGGGTGACGCGGGTTTCGATTTCTTCTTTTCCAGCAGCGGTGGCAACGCGGCCTTCGGTGACTTTACGGGTTTTATCCCGTCGGCCCCGGGGCTGAACATCGCCGGCCCGTCCATCGTCACGGTGGCCTTTGGCGACGACGCGCTGGACGGTGATCAGAGCCTGGTCTTCTTTGCCGACGTCAACAGCGGGCTTTTTCAGGATGACCCCGCGGTCAACGCCGACCCCCGCGTGCTGAACCTGAACGTGTTCCAGCAGCAGACCATCAGCGCCGCGGACGTGGGCACCACCGTGGTCTTCGACTTCCTCTTCAGCGGTGCCCCGGGGGCACTCAACACCGCGGCATCCACTTCCGTCGAAGCATTCTTACTGACGCTGGACCCCAACAACGGTTTCGCCACCACCAACGAAGTGTCGTTTGACCTCAGCGGTGCGGTCGAGGGCGTGACCGAGTCGGGGCAGCTGACTTTGGATCTGTCGGCCCCGGCGCTCGCCGGCCAGACCCTGCAGTTCGGTGTTCGCAACTCGTTTGCCGACGGCCAAAACCCCGCGGTCATCGTCGACAACCTCTCGCTGACCATCCCTGAACCCGCATCGCTGGCGCTGCTGAGTGCGGGCGGCCTGGCCCTGCTGGGGCGTCGTCGCCGTGTGGCCTGATACATCCCTTTGTCCGTTGCCCGCTTGACGGCGGGCAGCGGCGTTCCCCTCCCGCGGGTCGTCCACGCAACCCCACCCGCTCCAACCCCCTTTGATTAGGAGCCTCCCGTGAAACACCGTTATACCGCGTTTACCCTGATTGAATTGTTGGTGGTGATCTCGATCATTGCTTTGCTGATCGGTATTTTGCTGCCGGCGCTGGGGGCGGCGCGCAGCACCGCACGGGACATGTCTTGTCTCTCCAACGAGCGCCAGATGGGGGTGGGGTTTTACACCTACGCCAGCGAAAACAAGCAGTTCTTGCCGCCGTCGTTTGACAACTCTTCGTTCAGCCCGCGAACGTCGGACTTCGTCACTCTGATCTCGGCGTTTATCGCCACCGACAGCGAGCGGACCACTGAGGACTCGGCCGGGCAAAGCCCGATCTTCCTGTGTCCGCAGGCCGCAATCGAGGGCGGGCGTAACAACTACGGCGCCAACGTACTCACGATGCCGGTGTTCTTTAACGGGAATATCGGGAACGCTCCTCTCAACAAGCTCTACAACATCGACAACACGGTTCGCGGTTCCGAGGTGATGTGGCTTGGCGATGCGGGGCAGAACGACCAGGGCAATAGTTTCTCGGGTTACGACGGGATCGATGGTGCGGGTTTTGGTTCGCCGCCGCCGTTCTTCAGTTCGAGTGATACCGACAACGACGACCCGATCGACGCGGGGCCCAACGTTGATGGTTCGGCGAAC
This sequence comes from uncultured Algisphaera sp., assembly GCA_938015655.1. Classification (GTDB taxonomy): domain Bacteria; phylum Planctomycetota; class Phycisphaerae; order Phycisphaerales; family Phycisphaeraceae; genus Algisphaera. Next base: position 26,222 of record CALLPP010000060.1, on the reverse strand, counting down.
GGCCAGCTGGCCCTGGCTCAGCCACGCTGGCGTCACTCGGGCGGCGGCCGCGAGAGCGGCAGCGACGGTGGTGCGGTGAACCTGCTCTTTGCCGACGGCCACGCGGCGAGCACCCAGCGTGGTGACCTGCTCAGGCGAAATATCCGGGCGGATCGTTGAACGTTTCTTGACACCAGACCTGGCCCGTCGGCGCATCGCTGCGTTGGCGGGCCTTTTTTCCAGCCTGAGGGATTTTTGATGTTTCTTGCGTTGCCCAAACGTTGTGTGCCCGTGGTCGGCTTGGTTTTGTCGCTGAACGCTGCGGCCCCGGCCGGAACGGTGCGGGTGGTCGAGCAGACGGCCGGCCACGTTTTGCAGGTCGATGGCCAGCGGTTTGAGATCAAAGGCGCCGGAGGCGACGGCGATAAGACGTTGCTGGCCGCCAGCGGGGCCAACGCCTTTCGCACCTGGGGGGTGGACGAAAAAACCCCGGCCCTGCTCGACGAAGCCCAATCCCACGGGCTGAAGGTGGCCCTGGGCATCTGGATCGGCCACGCCCGGCACGGCTTTGACTACGGCGACCCGGAGCAGATCCAGCAGCAGTTCGACGACGCCAAGGCCGCGGTGCTGGCGTACAAAGACCACCCGGCGGTGCTGATGTGGGGGGTGGGCAACGAGATGGAAGAGTACGCGGCGACCACCGACCCGCGGGTGTGGAACGCGGTGAACGACATCGCGGCGATGATTAAGCAGGTGGACCCGGACCACCCGACGATGACGGTGATCGCCGAGATCGGGGGCGACAAGCTGGTGTCGATCAAAAAGTATTGCCCGGCGGTCGACGTGGTGGGCATCAACACCTACGGCGGGGTGACCTCGATCCCCACGCGCTACGCCGAGGCGGGCATGGACCGGCCTTACATCGTGACCGAATTTGGCCCGCCGGGCACCTGGGAAATCCCGCGTAACGGCTGGGACGTGCCCGAAGAGCTCAGCAGCACGGCCAAGGCCGACGTTTACGCGCAGGCTTACAGAGCATTGCACGCCGACCCGTCGTGCTTGGGTTCGTTTGCCTTTACGTGGGGCTTTAAACAGGAAGCCACGGCGACCTGGTTCGGCATGGTGCTGCCCGACGGCAGCAAGCTGGGTGCAGTGGACGCGATGACCGAGGCTTGGTCGGGCGAGCCCGCCGCGGATCTGACGCCCCAGATCGCGTCGCTGTCGATCACCGGCGAGCCGGTGGTCGCGCCCGGCGCGGCGGTCACCGCCACGCTGGATGCCCGCGACCCCGAGGGGGCCGCGCTGAGCACCGAGTGGGTGCTGTTCCAAGAGATGGAGGTGTTCGAGAGCATGGGCGACTACCGGCCCACGCCGCCGACGTTTCCTGACGCGATCGAAGACCTGGGCGACGGCCGGGCGAGGGTGACCATGCCCCAACGGGCGGGCAACTACCGGCTGTTTGCCTACACCCGCGACGGCTCGGGCGGGGCGGCGGTGGCCAACCTGCCGCTGAGAGTGAAAGACGATGGGGTGGCCGTACCCCAGGGCGTGCCCACGGCGCTGCCGCTGGTGGTCTACGGGGACGGTGGCGCGACGCCCTACGTGCCGTCGGGCTACATGGGCCAGGCCGCGTCGGTGATCATGGACGAGCGGAGCACCCGCCGGCCGCACGCCGGCAAGACCTGCCTGAAGGTGACCTACCGCGAAACGGGCAACTGGGCCGGCGTGGTGTGGCAGAGCCCGGCCAACGATTGGGGCGAGGTGGACGGCGGCTTTAACCTCACGGGCGCCGCCACCCTGAGTTTCTGGGTGCGTGGCGCGGCGGGCGGCGAGCGGGTGAAGTTTGGCTACGGCCTGCTGGGCCGCGACAAGGCGTTCTTCGACACCGACAAGGACGAGGTGGAGGTGACGCTGACCAGGGCGTGGAAGCAGATCACCCTGCCGCTGGCGGGCAAGCAGCTGAGCCGCATCAAGACCGGCTTCTACTGGACGCTGGCGGGGCAGGGCGAGCCGCTGACGTTCTATCTGGACGACATCGTATACGACCGGGAGGCGGCGGTGGAGGAGCCGGAGTGACGTTGGGCTCGTCTGCTGCGACGCGCGCAAGGCGGGTTGGGCTCGCTGCGATCGCAAGTTGACGGCGGTTGGGTTTGATGGTCGCAGACGGGTGGCCGGGTCGTTACTTGTCCAAGTGCTGGGCACCAAGTTTCACGAAGGACACGGAGAAAGGCGACAAGGCGGAAGAATCTGAACCGGACTTGCTTTGTTGATCGTTGGCCGCACGGTGCGGCCCGGCGTTTCATCTGTCGCCGGCTTCACTTCGTCCCTTCGCAATACGTCGTGGCCCGAACGTGGCCGTGCAGGGCCTCGAGTGGTCGGAGCGATGTTCGCCGTGGGCCCAACTCAACTTGCAAGCGCAGCGAGCCCTCACGGCTTGACGTGGTACGCCCCGAGCCACGCCAAGTGGCCGTACCTACCCCTTCGGGTTGAACTTGTTCATTGCGGCGTCGATGCCGTCGGCGAGCCAGGTTTCGATGGCGTCGCAGGCGGTGAATAGGGCCGGCTCGAACAGTTCGAGCTGCGGCTCGGTAAAACGTCCCAGGACATAGTCCACCTGGGGGATTCGGCCGCGGGGGTCGATGCCGATGCGTAGCCGCGGGTAGTCGCGGGTGCCCAGCACCCGCTCGATGTCTTTGAGCCCGTTGTGGCCGCCCGCCGAGCCGGTGCTGCGTACGCGCAGCTGGCCACAGGCAAAGGCCAGGTCGTCGACGAGCACCAGGATGTCGTCGGCGGCGAGCTTGAAAAAAGCCGCGGCCTCACCGATCGCGAGCCCCGAGCGGTTCATGAAGGTCAGCGGCTGCATGAGCATCACCTTCTGGTCGGCGATGCGGCCTTCGAGCACGCCGGCGTGAAACTTTTGTTTGATGCCCGACAACCCGTGGCGCCGGGCGAGGGTTTCGAGGGCCATGAAGCCGGCGTTGTGTCGGGTCCGCTCGTATTCTTTGCCGGGGTTGCCCAGGCCGACGATGAGTTTCATGGTCCGGTTCTCTACATAGAACGATTGCCACGACTGCGAAGGCTTTCGAGGGCCTTTGAGTCGTGGCAATCAGACACCGTGTCCGGTGGATGGGGGGCGTGTTTAGGCGTCGTTGCCTTTGTCGCCGCCGATTACTTCGGGCTCGCCGCCTTCAGCGGTGTCGCCGGCGTCGGCCACGGCGGCCTGCACGACGATGTGAGCGAGCATGAGTTCGCCTTCGGTGACCAGTTCGACACCCTGGGGCAGGCTGAGGTCGCTGGCGTGGACCGCGGCGCCCACGGCCAGCTCGGCGATGTCGTGTTCGAGCTTGTCGGGGATGTTGTTGGCCTTGCAGCTGACTACGACGCTGTTGTGCGGCACGTCGAGCATGGCACCCGACTCTTTGAGGCCCACGGCTTCGCCGGTGAACTCGACGTCGAGCTCGATCTCGACGGCTTCGTCGAGGTTCACACGAGCCAGGTCCACGTGGACGGGGTGGCGGTCCAGGTGGTCGTACTGGATCGCCTTGATGAGGCAGGGCTCGGGGGTTCCGTCTACTTTGACTTCGATCAGGTGGGCCGAGCTGTCGGCGATGTCATTGAAGCTGCGGGTGTCGATCGACACGTGCACGGGGCCCTGCTTGTGGCCGTAGACGACGGCGGGCAGGCGCCCGGCTTCGCGCAAGCGGATGGCGTAGCGGCTGCCGAGTTTGGTGCGGGTTTCGGCTTCGAGGACGGGGGTTTCGTGGGACATGATTTTTCCTTGGTTGGTTTTACGAGCCGCTAACGGTCAGCGGCTGGCCGTGAGTAAAAAAGGTCTTAAAGCAGTTTCGGTTACTTGCTGGCGGCTAGTAGTTAACGGCTAGCGGCTCGCGAAGGATCATCGCTTCGCGCCGTCTTCTTGGTGGTGAAAGAGGCTGCTGACCGAGAGGTTGTGGTGGATGTTGTGGACGGCGGTGCCCAAGAGCTGGGCGACGGACAACTCTGTGACGCGCTCGGCGATCGGGGTGTAGCGGTCGCCACCCGGAATGCTGTCGGTGACGATGACCCGATCGATGGGCGAGTCGGCGATGCGTTGCAGGGCGGGGCCGACCATCACGGCGTGGGTCGTGGCCACGGTGATCTTCTTGGCGCCGTGTTCTTTTACCAGCTTGGCGGCGGCGCAGACGGTCCCGGCGGTCGAAATCATGTCATCGACCATGAGCACGTTGCGGCCCCGCACGTCGCCGATGATGTTGGAGCTGACCACCTCGGTGCCGCTTTTGCGGCGTTTGTCGATGATGGCGAAGTCCGCGTCGAGGGCGTTGGCGACCACGCCGGCGACCTTCACGTTGCCCGGGTCGGGGCTGACGACGCATAGCGGGTCGAAATCGCGCCGCTGGGCGCGGATGTGGCCCAGGAGCACCGGCGAGGCGCTGAGGTGGTCCACCGGGATGTCGAAGAAGCCCTGGATCTGGGCGGCGTGCAGGTCCATGGCCAGCACGCGGTCTGCTCCGGCGCTGGTGATGAGGTTGGCCACCAGCTTGGCGGTGATGGGGCGGCGGCCTTCGTCTTTGCGGTCCTGGCGGGCGTAGCCGAAGTAGGGGATGACCGCGGTGATGCGCTGGGCCGAGGCACGCCGCAGGCAGTCGATGTAGATCAGCAGCTCCATCAGGTGGGCGTTGACCGGGTTGCTGGTGCTCTGCACCACGAAGCAGTCGCGGCCACGCACGTCTTCTTCGATTTTGACCAGCAGCTCGCCGTCGGGGAAAATTTCGGTTTCGCCCACGCCCATCGGCAGGTCGAGCACGCGGCACATGTCCGTGGCCAGCGCGCGGCTGGCCCGCCCGGCAAAAATTTTGATGCGGTCGCGGTCGGCCTGGCTCACGGTGTGTCCCCGGTGGCGGTGGTGGTGGTGGTGGTGGACGGGCCCGAGGCTGCGGCGCGTTGGCGGGCACGCAGCACGCGATCCACTTCGGTCAGCTGTTCGGGGTTGTTGATGCTTAAGACGTCTTGGGCGGGCACGGCATCGACCAAGGTGACGGTGTGTCCGCGGTCGCGCAGCAGCGCGGGCACGTCGGTGATGTAGTACTCGTTTTGGGCGTTTTGGTTGCCCACTGCGGTAATGCCGTCGAACAGGGCGCTGCCGGAAAAGCAGTAGTAACTGGGGTTCACTTCACGCACGGCGAGTTCGTCGGGGCCCGCGTCTTTTTGTTCGACGATGCGGTCGAAGCCGCCCGTGGCGGTGCGCAGCACCCGGCCGTAGCCCGTGGGATCTTCGAGTCGAGCGGTGGCCAGGGTGGCGGCGGCCTGGGTGGCGCGGTGTACTTCAAGCAGGCGGGACAGGGTGGCCGAGCGGATTAGCGGCCCGTCGCCTGCAAGCACGAACACGTCGCCTGACGGTAGGTCTTGGAAAAGGGGGCGGGCCATGTCCGCGGCGTGGGCGGTGCCCAGTTGCTGGGTTTGCTCGGCAAAAACGCAGCGCGGCTCGTCGGCCAGCGCGGCCCGCACGTCGTCGCCGCGGTAACCAACGATCACCACGCATCGCTCCACCCCGGCTTCAAGGCAGGCATCGACCACCCAGCGGAGCATGGGACGGCCTGCCACCGGGTGCAGGACTTTGGGCAGGTCGCTACCCATGCGGGTGCCCTTGCCCGCGGCCAGAAGAATGGCCTGCGGGGGCAGGGTGGACCGGTCCGTTGCATCGGTAGTCATCGGAGATAAAACCAAGAAACCGACGCGGATCGCCGGCGCGGAAGCCGCGTCGTTAAGAAAAAGAACAGGCCCACCAGGACTCGAACCTGAAATGCCAGTACCAAAAACTGGAGTGTTGCCAATTACACCATAGGCCTAAACGGGTCGTACCAACATCCGAATTTGGCGGTGCGTAGGGCGTCCACCAGGTTGGAGTGATGACCCTAGCCCGGCAACGCGGTGTGGCGTTGGGGGCGAAGAAGGGCCGGCAATCAGGCAGGGCTCGGAGCGGTACCGCCGGGGGCCACGCTTCACTGTCCGCACCGCGTACACGCTGCGATCGGTCCTGCCATCGAGACAGAGTTTAGTGGACCGCCCGGGCGTGTCAACGCGGTGGCCCGCCACGCGGGCGCTGACTGTCGGCTAACGCCCGGCGAGCCGCAAGAGGTGGCCTGGATCTTCGGGCTGGCCGGTTCGCGCGCTGAGCAGGCAGGCTTCGGTGCAGGCCAGGGCGTCGTCCGCCGCGGCAGGGTCTACGAGCAGGGCGGCGGTGGGGCGGTCGATGAGGCGTCGCCACTGGTCGGCCACGCACCGGGCGTAGGCCACCGCGGCGACGGTGCGGGTTTCGTCCGGTGGCCCGACGGAGGCGCCGTCCAGCGGCTCGCCCCCGGCACCGCGCAGGTCGTATCCGATGTCGTCGAGGGTGAGCTGCGCGGCGTCGCTGAGGACTGAGAGCACGCGTTTGCAATGGCTGGCCCGATCGCTGATTTCCAGTACCACACCAGGGCCAGCAGGCACCCGGGCGTGGGCGGCGAGAAACCCCGAGGCGACTTGCGGGTCGTGTGTGGGGCCCGTAAGCGTGGCGGTCACCGCCTCGGGGCGGGGCGTGAAGCGCAGCACGGCGGTCCAAGCGTCCAACAGCCGGGCCAGGAGCGACCCCTGGGTCTGCCGCCCGAGATGCGTGATGCGGATTAGCCGCGGGGGGCCGAGGGAATCCTGCGGGTCGGCCGCAGCCCGGTAGCCGGTGCCGTGTACAAAAGCCGGGGCAAAAGAAGCCGCGCCGGGAGACCCCGGGAAGCGGGCGCCCGGGGCGCCCGCCAGGTCGGTGGCCAGCGGCTCGAGGCTGATCAATCGGGTGCCGGCGGTTACGGCGGCCCGCAGGTCGTTGGTGGAGACGCCGTCGAGGGTGGTCAGCAGCAAAAACGCGGCGGGGTGATCGATCTGTAGTTGCCGAAAGTCGTTGCCCGGGTCCAGCCCCAGGTCGGTGGCCAATCGCTCGACCGGGGCGCTTCGTGGCCCACCGACCGCGATGGGGTGGATGGCGGCACCCATCAAATCGATGATGTCGGCGGCCACGGGCGCTCGGTCGGGGCTGGTCCAGACGGCGACTTCGGGGGCCAGGGTCGGGGTCAACAACGTTGTGTACCGGTGCGGTGGAGGAAGAAAGGAAAGAGGCTCCGGATGGGGTAGCATACGTCTGGAATGCGGACGTGACGGCCGCGTGTCGGCGGGCTTTGGGCCCGTGCTGGCATGAGGAAAGTCCGAGCACGGCAGGACACGGTGGTGGGTAACGCCCACCGGGCGGGTTGGTGACGACCCGTTTAGGGATAGCGCAACAGAAAGCACACCGCCGATGGCGGGCCCGTCTCGGCGGGTCTCGCACAGGTAAGGGTGAAAGGGTGCGGTAAGAGCGCACCGCGCGGGCGGCGACGTCCGTGGCACGGCAAGCCCCACCGCGTGCAAGACCAAGCAGCAGCGCCGCGTCTTCTTCTCGGAGGGCGTGGAAGGCCGGTCCGGCCTCGGGGGAGACCCCGCGCTGCGGGTAGGTTGCTGGAGCCCGTGGGCAATCACGGGCCTAGAGAAATGGCCGTCCCCGGCACTGCGAAGCGCTGCGGAACAGAACTCGGCTTACGGTCCGCATTCTTTGTACGGCACCCGGAGGCGTTGACGCCCCCGGGTGCTTTGCTGCGCGGCAGAGAATTTCGCTCGCAACCAGCGGTTATCGGGGGCTGAGGTGGGGTTTGGCGAGCACACCGCTTGACGAGGTCTGGCGGGGGGCCGACACTGACGGTTCCTCACCCGGCCCTAACGGCCTCTCGTTCACCGGTCCCACGGAGTCTTGTTTTATGGCACGCGTCCGATCCAATAACAATGGCTCTACGGTGGGCATGGTGGTGTTCGGGGTGGCCTCGTTCATCTTCCTTTTGCTGTCCATCATTCTCTATAGCCAGACCGGCAAGTATCAACAAGACCGGGCCGCAGCAGAGTCGGAACTGAACCAAGTCATCAACGCCGGCGAACGCAACAGCGCCACCGTCGACGAGATCCAAGCCCGCGAGGGTGGTGGCACGCTGGTGGGTAAGCTGCTGGCCGAAGTCCAATCGCTTCGCAACCAGAGCCAGTCGCTGCAGGGCGAACTGCAGGCGGTGACCAGCAAGCTGGAGATCTCCGAGAATGCGTTCAGGGCTCAGTCCGAAGCCGCCTCGACGGCCCAGGCCGACTATGTCGAAGCCCAGAAATCCAAGGCAGACCTGGAAGCGGCCTTGCGCGTTGAGGTCGATGCGCTGACCGGCAAGGTTCAAGCAGTGAGCGCCGAGAACCAGCGGCTCAACCGCCTGATCGACGAGCAGATTGCGGGGCTGGACACCAGCAGCAAGCGGCTGTTTGAAGAGAAGCAGAAGCAGCTGGACGACCTCAGCGGCCAGCTGGCATCGGCCAGCGATGCCAACCGCGAACTGAAAACGACCATCGACGGTCTGCGGGGCGCGGTGGTGGAAAGCCCCGCGGTCACACTGCCCGATGCACGGGTGGTTGCTCAAAACACCAACGAACAAAAAGTCTTCTTGGACATCGGCCGTCAGCACGGTCTGCGTCTGGGCATGGCTTTTAATGTGTTCGATGCCGACGACCTGGTGAAGCTCAGCGATGCCCAGGCTCAGGGCAAGGCCATCGTCGAGATCATCAACGTGGACTCGGACAAGTCGGTGGGGCGGATTGTCAGCCGCAACGCCCGGGCCCGAATCGACGAGGGGGACGTGCTAGTGAACGTGGTTTACGACCCCAACCGAACGTTCTCTTTCCATGTGTACGGTCAGTACGACTTGGACTACGACGGCAAGTCCGAGATCGGTGACCGTGAGCGCATCGAAACCATCGTGAGCCTGGCGGGAGGCGAGCTGGTGGACGCGCTGAGTTTCGACACCGACTATCTGGTACTCGGATCCGAGCCGGCCTATCCCGACAAGCCCGACGATGAGCTGGACCTGATTTTGATGAGAGAGTTTCGTGTTGAATTAGAAAATTTTCAGGCCTACCAAGACCTGCTGGGCAAGGCCCAGGGCCTGGGTATCCCGGTGCTGAACCAAAGTCGCTTTTTAGACCTTGTGGGCTACTACGAGCGTTAATCCTCCGGCGGTTGTATTCCGCACCGTGCCCGCCCATCGGCGGGTCTTTTTATGCGCTGCACCGCCCGCGTGAAGCCGGGCTGGCGCGGCCCGGTTCTTGTGACGGTCTTTAACGGTCTATGGCGAAACGCGGCCCCCTCTACGAGAAGTTTGAATACGTTGCGGCGCGGTTGTTATCCGCGGCCGCAACCTCGTTTCCGCCCGGCGCCAATCAGCGTATGGCTGTGCGAATCGGTGATCTATTTGACCGCTTTGACCACAAACACCGGATGCGGGCTCGGTACCACATCCGAATTTGTTTTCCGGAGTGGACCGAGCAGCAGGTGGCGGACTGCGCCCGTGAATCGACGCGGAGCCTGATGCAGCTGGCGTTTGAGGTGTTGCAGACCCCGCAGGTCCTCAACGCCGACAGCTGGCGCGACCACATTGAGACCCGCGAGCTGGGGCCGGCGATCGACGTGCTGAATGCCGACGGGCCCCGGATTTTATTGGGCGCTCACTTGGGCAACTGGGAGGTGCTGGGGTACTTCTTGGCGATGCTGGGTTACCACACCAGCACGATCGCCCGGCCGCTGGACAACCGGCTGATCAACGACTGGTTGCTGGGTATTCGTGAGCGGCACGGCATGCGCATCGTCACCAAGTTTGACGCGACCCAGCGGATGACCTCGGTGCTGGAAAACGGCGGGCTGCTGGCCTTTACGGCCGATCAAAACGCGGGTTCTAAAGGTGTTTTTGTACCGTTTTTCGGCCGTCTGGCGAGCACGTACAAGAGCATTGGCCTGCTGGCCATGAACTACCGCACGCCAATCATCATCGGCTATGGGCACCGGCTGCCCGGGAACTTTCGCTTTGAAGTCGGCACTTCGGACATCATTCACCCCGAAGAGTGGGAGTCCCGAGAAGACCCGCTCTACTACATCACCGCACGCTACTGCCGGGCGATTGAGCGCATGGTGCGGCTGCGGCCCGACCAGTTCTTGTGGACCCACCGGCGCTGGAAGCACCGCCCTCGCCACGAACAGCTGGGTAAGCCCATCCCCGGGGGGCTACGCCGCAAGCTCGAAGACCTGCCGTGGATGGATGACGCGTTGATGGCCCGGCTAGAGAACCCACCGCCGGTGGACAAGGTGGAAAAAAAGAAGAAAAAAAGACGCGTGACCAAGCAGTTGGAAACTTAAAGCACCGCGCCACATTATTTAACCGTCCCGCCTTGCAAGATGTCGCCCCCGCGGTGTCGGTTTTCATCGGCAACTTTTTGGGATTGCTTGTTTCAACCTCCTTGTGGGAGCCGCATTCCGCTGGCGTCAGCGGGTCAGATAATCTGATGCGGTGCTTTAGGGGGGGCGGCGCCCGCGGTGGGTTGCCGCGGGTTTCGCGGGGGCAGGAACTTGGGCGCCGTATCAGGCCAGCGCATGGGCGTTCCACTGCTCCAACACAAGCCGGGCCACCCGCTGGGCTTCGGCCAGAGGGCGGGGGGGAGGTAGCGCCTGGCCCCCTCGCCAGTCTTGGTAGCGCGTCACACGGCCGTCGCTGATCAGCCGTTGGGCACCGGCAACCACCCGCCCCGGGCCGCGGCCCAGCAGCCGCTGGGCGAGCCCCCGTCTGCGGGGCACGGGCAGCAGGCCCACGCGGCATCCGGCGGTCAGGGCTTCGAAGACCATTGACACGCTGTCTTCGGTCACCCAGGCGGTCTGGGACCGGGCCAGCTGTTGCCCCACCCAGCCCGCCGGCGTGTCGGCGGCCGGGGTGAACGAGACGGCAGGTTTTAGCTGCGCCATGGCGTCGAGAAACGCCGCGGGGGTGCGGCGCGAACTGGTCGCCGCCCATTGGTGAACACCGGGGCTGCGTTTGATCACGTCCCGGAGGTTTTCGAGGGTGCCTTGGGCGTCCCAGCCGAAGCGGCGCGAGGGTCCGCCGATTAGCATGACGCCGTGATCCGGGGCGTGGGGCCCCTCGGCGGTCAGGGGGTTGAGTGCGCCGACGGTGAGGATCACCCCATCGTGCGGCGCCACGCCGTCGTGTTCCGGGATCACTTTGAGGTCGAAGCCTCGCTTGTGGCGGCCGGTGGGTCCAACCGGGTTCATAAGCACGACCGCCAAGCCACCGGTGACCCGCTTGGCGGTGAGCAGGGGGCGGTGGGTGGCCCGCCCGGCCCCGAGCAGCAACGGTGTCTGCTTAGGAGTTGGGGGCAGTTTCAGAGGCCGGGCGCTGGGGGCGCAATCGACGGTGGTGAGCTCGACGTCCTGCCGCACACGCAAGGCGTTGAGCAGACCGTGGACTTGTGAAACGTGGCCCGGTTTGCCGTCGGTAAACCACCACACAGGGCGGGTGTCGGAGTCGGAGTCAGTTGGCGTCTGCACGACCGGCGAGTCTAGCAGCCTCCGTCCGCGGGTTGGCCGGGCCGCACGCGGTTCGGCGTGCGGTGTGACCAGAGCCGGTGTGGACCGGCTGCGGCTATCGTGGTGCGCCTGTCTGCGGTGCGCCCGCTTCAGCCCGGCCCGGGAGCTGCGCGGTGACACTGGCCAACCTTTGGATATTTACCATGAAAGTGTTGCAGGTATTGCCCGAGCTCAACGCGGGCGGCGTGGAGCGGGGGACGCTGGAACTGGGACGTTTTCTGGTTGGCCAAGGGCACGCGTCGCACGTGATTTCCGCGGGCGGGCGCCAGGTGCAGCGGTTGGAAGACGAGGGGTCCACGCACACCCTTTTGCCGGTTCATCGCAAATCCCCACGCTCGCTGCCGGCGATCCCGAAGCTGCGGTCGTGGATGCGGCGCGAGCGGCCCGACGTGGTGCACGTGCGCTCGCGCGTGCCCGCGTGGCTGGTCTATCTGGCGTGGCGCAGCCTGCCGCGGAAGCAGCGCCCCCGGCTGGTGTCCACGGTTCACGGCTTTTACTCGGTGAACGCGTACTCCGCGGTGATGACCTTCGGCGAAGCGGTGGTGTGCGTGTCCCAAGCGGTGCATGGCTATGTGCGGGAGCACTACCCACGGTGCCCCGAATCGCGTCTCAAGGTGATCCACCGCGGGGTGGACCCTGAAGCGATGCCGACGGGGCACCGTGCGCCTGCCGGCAGCCCGGCGGCCAAGATCCGCGAGGCCCGGCCCAAGGATTACCTGCTTACGCTGCCGGGCCGGGTGACCGGCTGGAAGGGTCAGGCCGAGTTTCTCGACCTGGTGGCGCGGCTTCGGGGTCGCGGCGTGCCGGTCCACGGGCTGATCGCCGGGGGCCCTCACCCACGCCGCCAGGGATTTTTCGACGCGCTGCGGTCCGTGGCGTCGGAGCGCGGGCTGGCCGATGCGGTGAGTTTTTTGGGGCACCGCGACGACCTACGCGAGGTGCTGGCGGTGTCCGATGCCGTGATCTCGTTGTCGAAAGACCCAGAGGCGTTTGGGCGGGTGACGCTCGAGGCCTTGAGCCTGGGCGTGCCGACGCTGGGCTACGCCCATGGCGGCGTACAAGAGCAGCTGGAAGCTTTGTATCCCGCGGGACTGGTGCGGCCGCTCGACCTGGACCACGCCGAAGAAATCTTGGTCGGCTGGCACGCCCGGGGCGCCCCGCCGGTGCCCGGTGGGGTGGGGCCCTTTAGCCTGGCGGCGATGTGCGAGAAAACCCTGGCGGTCTACGCGGGGCTGGTCGGCACCGAGGGGGCCGAGTCCGCGGCGGGTTGAGCCGCCCGCGCGAAGCGTTCCTCGATGCGGGGCCAGCCGGTCGCCAGCCTTTGCCGCACCGCGCGCCGCGCCGCGGGGGCCACCCAGCGGCGCAGCGGGATCCACGCCCGGTCGCCGATCCCGTCGATCAGCACCAGCCGCCACCCGCCACCGGCCTGTTTCTGCGCCACCAGGTTGTGGTCGTGCAGCACCCGGGTCATCACCCGGTGCTCCAGCAACCAAGCGCCAAAAGCCTCGAACGCCGGACGGAACTCCGCCGCCCGGGCGCCGGCCCGCGCGTGGTGTCTCAGGTCGCGCGAGATCGCCCCGTCCGGGTCGCGGATCAGGTCCAGCCGGAGGCCCGGGCCCAGATCGGTCGCGCACACGCCGTGGCACAGCGGCAGGTGCTGTGACGTGATCCCGGGCCCCAGCCGCCGCTGCAAAGACTCCAACGCGTGCTGCTCGTCGGCGTTGTTGTCGTACGCCCGGCGCCAGGCCGCGGGAACCCAAGAGTTTCCGGACAGGCGTGCCCGGGTGGAGCGGTCGGCCCGCAAGACCTTCACGCACTGATCCGGGGCGTCCGGGGCGACGTAGCACGCGCGCCGCCCACCGATCGCAAAAGGCTCGTGTGAGGAAAGATTCAGCATGGGGGTTCGGAAAGGGGGGCGCCCAACGGCGTTCAGTTTGACCCGGCCGGGCGCCGCGGTGGCGGTGGTCAAGCAGGGGGCGCCAAGTCCAGACGGGCCCGCGATGCAAAGGATGCCTGCCTTGTAGAGCCTCCGCCGCCTGGGTTCTCTGCCAGAGCGGCTGCCCTGCCGGGGCGCAAGTTTATTGGCGCCGCGCCTGCTGGTTTATTGCCGGCTTTGGGGCGCAGGGCTACGGGCCCGCATCACGTTGTGGATACGCGATTTTAGTTTGTTTATCTTTTTGCGGTTGGCGTGAATGTTGTACCGTCGCCACAGCGGTCGCAGTGAATAAGCCGGCTTGGCACCCACGCCATCGATGATCACAAAGTGATTCGTTTGCTCATCCCATAGAAGGTTGTTCATGGAGAAGTCGCGCACGATGACGTTGGTGCACGAAACCCACATAAGAATGGAATCCAGCGCGTCGGATTGGACTTCGGACAGACCGTTTTTTGCGACCAGCTGCGCGAGCGTGGGGGCCAAATCACCTTCCCGGGTGGTGATCGCTTTGACCACCAGGCCGACGCCCAGGTCGGTATCGGCGAGGCCGACGATGGTTTCGAGGTAGCGGGCGTTTTCTGGGGCAACGTTTTTTGTCGCGAGGTATTCGATGATTTCAGTGATGTATTCGTGGTAGTGACCCACGCGACGCAACAGACCCGCAGGGGGTCGGTGGCGTCCGGAAGATTCTTTAACCACCTTAATCAGCAGGGACGGATCGGCGGGGTGTTGGTAAACCTCTTTGGTCGTACCAAAAGACAGGGGTTCTTGGTCTTTCAGGGCTAAGGTTTGGTGCATGGCTTGGTGAGGCCGCTTTCCCCGGCCGCGGGGGCGCCGCTGGGTGCCGTTTGTCTAGGCCTGCGTGCGCTGGTCCGCGGCGATCACACGCTCGTAGGCGGCGATCTGGTCGCGTACGAAAGCTTCTTGCGTAAACTGCGCCTGGTAGGCCGCTTGTCCGCCGGCAACGAGCTTTGCGGCCAGCCCCTCTTCTTCGACCACGCGGCGCATGGCCCGGGCCAGGGCTTCGACGTCGTTCTTGGGAACCATGAGCCCCGAAACCCCGTCTTCTACGTAAGCGGCCGGGCCGACCGCGTCGGCGGCGACGAGTGGCTTGTTGGCGGCCCAGGCATCAACGGTCACGGTGCCGAACGGTTCGTAGCGGGAGGGAAAGGCGACGAAGTCGCAGGCAGCCAGCAGGGAGCCCCGGTCGTTGCGCCAGCCCAAGAAGCGCACCCGGTCTTCCAGACCTAGCGCGTGGGCCTGCTGTTTTAATGCTGCTTCCAGCGGCCCGTCGCCGGCAATCCAGACGTAGAGGCCTGGGACCTGCTGCGTGGCGTCCAGCAGGGTATCAAGGCCTTTTTTCTCGTGCAGCCGAGCGAGGGCGAGGGCGACCGGTGCGTCTGGGGGGGTGTCGAGGCTGTCGCGGTCGGTCGGCGTGGCGTCTTCGAAGTTGGCGTAGGTGTGCACGATCAGCGAGCGGTCTTCGGCCACCCCCTGGCCGCGGATGTGCCGTAGCAGGTCTTTGGTCAAGCCAATGTGCCACTCACAGTTGACAAAGCGTTCAAGCTTGTAGTACCCGCCGTACCAGGCCAACGAGCGCGACCGGTGTTCGGCTACCGCAAACTGCCCGGCCCGGCCCATCCAGTACTCGATAACGTCGGGTTGGAAACGCTGGATGGCCTCGCGAACTTTTTTCCGGGTGGGGAAAGGCCAACGCAGGTTGAAAGAACAGGTTGTGCAGCCGATGCCCAGGCCGGCGAACGTTTCCAGTCGGAACGGGTTGTGCGGCCGGGTGATGACGTGCTGTTCGAGGCCTGCGTCCGCCAGGGCACACACCGACTCCAGCATAATATTTTCGGCGCCGCCTTCGGCCGCACCTGCCATCACATGCATGACGCGCATTGTCTCACGCTCCCGACGGGGTGTTGCGAATAGAAGGCGGCGGGGCCGTTCGTGGCTTCGTACAAAAAAATGGATTTGCATCGTGTGATGCGGGCACCGTTGTTTGAGGGAGAATAGTCGAATCTGGGGTTTGGAGCGTCGCCGCCGGCCCGGTGACGGGGGCAAGGGCTGACCCGGGGGTCGTGAGCGACGCCGGGGTTCGGCTTGGGTGGTTTCTATTATCCTCTGTTTATGCCGACGTTCGAACGCATCTTGCTTATTGGTTTTGCCCAGCTGCGGCGCTACGGCCACACGCGGGTGAGCTGGTTCAACAAGCTGCACCGGGGGCTGATCCAGAACGGCCACGACGTGTTGTTTTTCAGCGACCGCGATGTGGCCGCCTTCGAGGCGCCCTTCGGCTGGCGTGATCTGGGCCGGGGCAAGGCCAACCGGCGGTTGCTTGAGACCGCCGAGGCGTTCGAGCCGACGATGATCATGACCGGGCACGCGGACCTGATCACCGACGCCACGCTGCGGCGCCTTAAGCGGCGGCACGGGGTGCCGCTGATCGATCTGAACAACGACCCGTTGTTTGTGCCCAGCAACGTGGAGCGCATCCGCCGGCGGGCGGCCTGCTGCGATTTTTTGTTTGTGTCCACGGGTAAACCGACCCTGGATGAATTCTTCCCCGATTTCAAGGACCGGCTGTTCCACATGCCCAACCCGGTGGATCCGGCGATCGAGCGTTTTGACGTCTCGCAGCAGGCTGGGGATGAGCTGGACCGGGACCTGGTGTTCTGCGGCAACGCAACCAAGCACACCCGCCGGGAACAGGTGCTGCGGGCGTTGAAGGAGCAGCTTCCGCCGGACGTGCGTTTCGATACGTTCGGCCTGTTTGGCACGCCGGCGGTCTGGGGCCGGGCGTACGACCGGGTGCTGAGCCGGTCGGCCATGGGCTTGAACCTGAACCGGGACGAGGGCCACGCCTGGTATTCCTCGGCCCGGATGGCCCAGCTGGCGGGCAACGGCCTTTTGGTGATCACCCACCAAGACAATGGTTTTCAGACTCTGCTGCCCGAAGACAGCGCGGTGTACTACGCGGACGTGGACGACCTGCGGGAGAAGATCGCGTATTTTGCGCAGGCCGATGATGAGCGGCGCGAGCGTGCAGCGCGCACGCGAGCGTTTTTTCACCAAGAGATGAACAACCGGCTGTATGCGCAGAACATCGTGGAGACGGCCGCGGGGCAGCGGTTTTCTCACCCTTACGTCTGGTTGGAAGCTTCAGAGCCGGGAAGGGTTTGACCGGATGCCGAGGCGAAAACGGTGTTCTGTGGGTGCTCGGCGGATGGCTCGCGGCGGTGAGCTACCGGTCCGCGTAAGCATCGACGCTGCCGCCCAGGGCGCCGCTGATGACCCCGGCGGAGCGCCAGATTCTGAGCTGGCTTTTGTGTTTTGCGGCGGTCTGGAAGGTGAGGGTGGCGAGCAGGTACACCACGCTGCGGAACAGGATTTGTAAGACCGCGGAACACACAGATTTGACTTTACGGGATTTTTGACGGCCGATATCGATTCCCGCACGGAATTTGCGACGGCGGAGCCAGGGCATTTGCACACGGTCGGGGGTGAGGGTCTCGGTGACCGTGGCGTTGTTGCACTGGATAATTTTCATCCCGAGCTTCCGCGCGGCGGCGGTGAACAGGACGTCGGTGCCGCCGGCCAGCGGGCGCCGTTCGTCGAACACAAGGTTGTATTCGGACACCGTGTGGAGGGGGATCAGGATGTTGTCCGTGGCGCAGTAGCTCAGTAACGCCCCGTCTTCTTTGTTCTTTTTCTGCAGGCCGATCACGGATTGGACCCACGGCGGTGTCCCGGGGGGGAGCTGCTGGAGGACCTGGCCGTGCACAATCACCCCCGGTTTGGCGTGGTGGAGCAGGGCGATGAG
The DNA here is from genome assembly GCA_938015655.1 of uncultured Algisphaera sp. Taxonomy (GTDB): domain Bacteria; phylum Planctomycetota; class Phycisphaerae; order Phycisphaerales; family Phycisphaeraceae; genus Algisphaera. Next base: position 8,987 of record CALLPP010000060.1, on the reverse strand, counting down.
CCATCCGGGCGTGGCGGTTTCGTCGTCGTCGATGAAGGCCAGGTGGTCGTACCGGTTCTCGATTCCGAAGCGTAGCGCGGCGTTGCGTGCCAGGGGAATCCCCTGGCGTGGTGCATGCAGGTAATGAAGGTTCAGGCCCGGCCGGGAGGCGAAGGCTTTCGCGACCGGGCGGGCGGTCTGGCCGGCGGAGTTATCGACCACCGCCAGGGCGACGTTCCAGCCCGGAGCCGGGGAGAGTGCGGCGAGGCTGTTGAGGCAGCGCGTTAGCAGGTCGTTGCGGTGTCGGGTGCAGACCGCAACCAAGACCGAGGGCTGGAGTTGGGCGGAAGTTTCCATCGGCGTGCAAAACCTGAAAGGCGGTGAGCGGGGGGCATAAAATAAACGTTTCGTGGGGCCGCGGCTCCCGCGGCGTCGGTGTGCTTCGGCGACCCTACCGGTGTGCCTGCTTCAAACTCCTGGCGGGAACCACGTCCCGCGGGCGGCAGCGGGTCAGAGCATTTGATGGGGTGCTCTAGCAGAGCGCGGTGAGGAATTTCAAGAGGTCTTGATTGAGGTGATCGATGTTGAATTCGTCGGCAACTTTGTTCCGGGCCGAGCGCCGGAGCTCTGCCCAGCGATCGCGACGCCGGTCGAGTTCAACCAGGGCGTGGCAAAGTTCTTGTGCGTCCCGTTCGGGCACCAAGACGCCCGACACTTGGTGGTCGATGAGCTCGGGAATCCCGCTGTGGCGTGTGGCCACGGGGACCAGGCCCTTGGCCATCGCTTCCATGAGAACGGTGGGGATGCCTTCCTGGTCTCCGTCCGCAGCGGTCACGCTGGGGAGAAGGAAAAGTTCGTGGGTGGCGTACTGGACATCGACTTGTTCGCGGGGCAGTGGGCCCAAAAAAGTCACGTGTTCCGACAAGTCAAGATCGTTCGCCAGGCGCTGAAGAGAGCTGAGCTGCGGCCCCTCGCCCACCAAGGTGTAGTGAAAACCGGTTGGGGACGTTTTTTTCAGAAGGGCGAGGGCTTGCAGGGCGTATTCGATCCCTTTTTTTTCAACGAAGCGGGCCACGGTGAGCAGGCGTAGGCCGGTTCCCGGTGGGTGTTCTTCACGCGGGGTGAGCGTGGGGTCGAGGCGGATTCCCACGTGGTGCAATACCACCTTGTTCGGTGCGTAGCCGTCGTCGAGCAGGGCGTCGGACCAGCGGCGGCTGATGGGCATAACCAGGTCGCCGTGTTCCCGGATACTTGGATAAATCGGTTGCCGTTCGAAGAGTTTTTTGGCGATGTCGAAACCGTGCATGACGGTCACCACCGGAGCGTCGTGAGCGCCCTGACTCCGCGCTAAGAGCTCCAGCTCGCCGGTTGGGGCGAAGTGGCATAGGACCACGTCGGGCTTCAGAGATTCGCCAAGGCGTTTCCATGTGCGGCAGGCCCGTCGTAGTTTGCGGTCTCGGTTTTTGGGGTTTGGATGCAGCGCTCTCAAGTCCCAGAGCAGATCCAGTGGGCCTTTTAACAGCTTGTTCAGGCCGGTGCGGCTTGGTGGCGCGGCGTAGTGCGTGCGCTCCAGCAGGCGGTAGGCCGCGACATCACGATGGACCGGCTCAGGTCTCGGACGCCGGTGCGAAATAATCTGAACATCGACACCGAGATCAAGCAGCCCGGTGATTTGGTTGAGCACGAAGGTCTGAGAGAGGACCGGGAACCGTGATAAGGAGAAGACGACGCGCATGACGGGGGTTCTGGCAAGGCGAATCCGTGGGCGTGCGAGGTGGTGTTAGGAGGTCTCGGCGCTGGGCGGCTGTGTCGAGTCTAGTTTTTTGACCGCCGACGCCACGGCGGGCGCTCCCAGTGCCTTGCGTACGTGGCGGGTGTTTCTCCAGCGCCGCCACCGCCGCCGGAGGCGGGCGACCCGGTACCGCGGGCCGCGCCGAGGGCGGTTGGCGCGGCGGAGGGCGGTGCGGTCGGTGTCGCACAGGCGGTATTCGGCTTCGGGCCCGGCGGCAACGACCGCGTGTACGTAATCGCCGGAGCGGAACACGTTCACGATGTTGTAGTAGGACAGGTGACCCTGGATGTCGTCGGCCAAGACCTGCAGATCTTGGAGCGAGACGACTTCGTCGACAACTTGTAGGCCTTTGCCCGCGGCCATTAGGTTTTCTTGGTGCGATTGGCTAGGGATTGTGATGAGCACCTGGCCGCGGGGGTTCAGCAGCCGGTGCAGCGCTTGGTGCAGGATGTTGCGCTGTGCCCGCGGAATGTGTTCGTAGACGTCCGGCAGCAAGACGGCGTCGAATTGTTGACCCGGGGAGGTCTGGGTGATGTCCATGACCCGGTAGGTGATTCGCGGGTGCGGGAATAGTGCTTGGGCCATCCGGATGTTTTCGGGGCTGATGTCCACGGCCCAGATGTCGGCTTTTGGCGCAAGTTTTTGCGCGATGTAATACGAACTTTCGCCGCTCCCACACCCCATAATCAGGACACTGCCGGTGCGGGGGGACAGGGCGTCACGGCAGAAGTCGTGTTGGGCCGTAAGCCGGGCGTTCCCACGGATGTAGTCGCGAAGAAGGTGGCCGGCGAAGTCGTCGTAGTAGTCTTTGACGCGGTGGGGTTCGTTAGACATGGCATGGACGGTGGAGGGGGCGTCGTGCGGTGTTTTTAAGGACATCACGTTGTTATACGACGTGGTGCGGGGGGGCGGACCGTCGAGTGCAGGCGAAAGAACTGAGATGGTATCCGCTTCGCTACACGGGCCTCGGCCCTTGAGCGGGGCGCGACGCCCCGCGGCCGGGGTTTTTCGACTGGGGAGACGTGGGGGTGCGGTTTGTCGTGCCGAATGCCGTGGAGCGGGTGGTAGGTTAGAATGGGGTTGGACCGCCGACCGGATGTCCTCCCTTCCATACACAACCGAGCCCCAGACGACCATGACCGACGAAGCCGAACTGCAGGCCCAGATGGCCCACCGCGATGATGACGACCAGGATTTGCGTCTGCGCGACAAGAAGATCTTGGTGGTTGATGACGATCCAGAAATTCGTGCGGCGGTGGATCACGCACTACAGGCCGAGGGTGCCCTGACCCAGGTTTGTGGAGACGGCAACTCTGCGGTCAGCATTGTCGAAGGGGATCCCCCTGACCTGGTGGTGTTGGACATGATGCTGCCCAAACGCTCGGGGTTTTTGGTGCTGGAGAAAATCAAGAAGCTTGAGAACCCGCCGAAGGTGGTGATGGTGACGGCCAACGAAGGCAAGCGGCATCAGCAGTACGCCGAAGACCTGGGAGTCGATGGGTACGTGCTCAAACCCGTGCGGTTGGAGCGCCTCATCGTGATGGCGGTGGATATGCTGAACGACTAATTTGGCCGTGCGCCGGACGCTTTTATTGGATGCTGTTGGTGACCGCTTGGAGATGCTTGGTGCATAAAGCCATCGCAGACCTGCGCGTTGGTAAACCCCCTCGGCGCGGGGGTGGGGGGGGGATGCGGTGGTGGGCCGGGCTGGGCGCTGTGGTCATGGCGCTCGTCGGCCCGGTGGACGCCCAGGTTCCTGCGGTCGGTTCCCCCCCGGTGAAAGTGCAGCTACGCACCACCAACGGGCAGGTGTTCGCGGGGGAGTTGGTGCGTGACGTGCCGTCGCACGTGTTGTTGGAAATCGGCGGGTTGCCGGCACGGTTTGAGCGCTCGGAGGTGGCGGGGGTGACTCCGGTGCCCGACGTGGCCGCGGGGCTGCGCCAACGCCGCGCGGCGCTCGAACCCGACGACCATGCGGGCCGGCTGGCGGTGGCCCGGGAGATGTTTGCTGCGGACTTGTTGCAGGAAGCCCGTTGGGAGGTGGTGCTGCTGCAGACCGCGATGTCCGAAGCGTCGCCCGCCCGGGCTTCGTTGGATGCGTTGCTTTTTTCAATCGAGGCTCGGCGGGCGCTGGTGCGTGAAGCGGCGGAGCAGTCCCGCCCGGCGGACGCGCAGCCGCCGGGGGCTGCACGTCCGCCTTCCCCGGTACGCCGTCCGGCTTACCTCTCTGAAGCCCAGATCAATCTGGTGCGGGTGTACGAGATCGATCTGAGCACCGCGCCGGTCGGCGCGGTGAGGGTTCCAGATTCGGTTTTACGGGAAGCCATGAAGACCCATCGCCGGCACCCGGCGGTTCCTCAGGGCGAGTTGGACCAGGCTGCTTTACTAACGGCTCCGGACCGGGATCAGCTGGCTTTTTTGTTCGACTTGGAGGCGCGGTCGCTGTACGGCGCGGTTCTGGTGTTTCACGACCCGGAGGGTTTGGCGGCTTTTCGCCGCCAGATCAATCCTCAGCACGTGGCCCGTTATTTTGCTCGGCACTTCGGTGCCGGGAAGGTTCCGGGCTTGGACCTGGTGCGCTACCGCCCCAACACCACGCCCGAGGCCTACACGAACTTCGTGCGTCTGTGCCGTTTTACGCATGAAGGCCGGCCCATGATTGATCGGTACAACCCCGAAGCATCGCTGCTGCTGCAGTGGGCGCTGCCCCGAGATGCGGCCCTTCATCCGGCGCCGCCGGTGGCGGGGTGGCGCCCGCGTTTTCGCTCGCTGGACGACCCGCGCTGCGTTCAGCTGCGGGAGTGGATCGACGGGTTGGTGAAGTTCACTCCGGATTATTCGAGGTTGCAAATCCGCGCTGAGCCGGCGGGGGAGTTGGAACGTGGGGCGGCACGTTGACCTAACGTTCGGGCGGGACGGGGATGGGTCTTGCCGTCCGGGGCGTTGAAACCTTAACTAGGCCCCATAACTCCTTCTTGGCGGGCCGAACGTGCTTCGGCTGTTACGAGCCGTTGGGATGCGGTATTCTTATTCGTGGTGCCGTGTCTCCGTGTCCGCCCGCCCCTTGCTTGCCTCGCCCTCTTGTGAAAGGCCATTGTTTTGACCACCGAACCTTTCGGAACCCGTTCGTCTGGACTTACCGGGGCCCTGTTGACGGTCGTCACGGGGTTGGCCGGACTCGGGGGCGTAGGGTGTGATCAGGACGTGGCGGCGACCTATGCCGCGCGCACTAAGCTTGCGCAGGCTGCGGATTTAGTGGCCGAAGCACAGGAGAGCTTCAGTGGAGGCGAAGGCGTCGATCCGGACGCCCAACGGACCGCGAAACTCACGGAAGCCCGCACGCGGCTGACGGATCTTGTGGGCGGTGTGGAAGATCCAATTACACGAGCCGGGGCCCTGCGTCTGCTTGCCGACGTACGGATTGCCGGGGCCCGGGAGCAAATCCGTGCGGCCAATGCGGCATTTGCGAAATTGAGTGTGTCCGGGGCGAACCTCTCGCATCAGTTGGCGACGATCGATTCGATTAACCATGTGATCTTGGCTCATACCGGCGACGGCCGCTCGGTTGCTCAGGCGCTGGAGCAAGGGGCCGCGACCATCGCGACCAGCCGTAAGGCGGTCATGCAACGGTTGGCTGAGTTGGGCGCGCGGCGCGAAGCCCAGATAGAAGCAGCCCGGGCCGCCCACGAGCGTTCCGCGGCCGCGTTGGAGCAGGCCCGGCAGGCCGACGAAATCGGTTTTGCCACCGACAATGTGGCGGAAAAAGAAAAGGCTTTGCGGGCGGCCTATGCCGCGCAGATTCGGGGTGAAGCCGACCGACTGGAGGCCCAAGTGGCTCAGGTCGCCGCGGAGCGGATCGCCTCGGAGCAGACACCACTGCAAAGTGAACTGGGGTTGTGGGATCGCATGGCCGAGCGTTTGGCGGCGTTGCAAGAAGAGCACCGCGAGGAAGCTTCGGCCCGCCGCGACGCGCACAGTGCCGGGGAGCAAAATCGCACGGTGGAACTTGGCGGGCTGGAGCAAGCCTGGGCGGAGCTAAGCGCCCAGTACGATACGACGGTGTTGGCGCAGCTTGAGGTTGCAGTGAACGAAACTCAGCAGGCCCTGGAGGAATACCGTCAGGCGGGCGACCTCACACCGGCCAACGGCGGCCGGAAGTCGGTGCGGTTTGGTCGGTTCACTGCCGAGATCGAGTTGATCAACGCCCTGACCCAGCGCATCACCACGACCGCGGCTTTCCTGGCGCAGGGCGAGGGGATTGCCGCCAGTCCGGCGTTGAACGGGGCCGATGCGGCGGCCTACAATAGCGGACACGAAGCCCTCAAGATCGAGGCTGCCGAGGCGACCGAGTGGGTCACGAAGTTGATCGCTGAGGGCCGCGAATACGCCGGTGAACTGGTTAGCGACCCCCAATTGGGGGCCGCGTCGGTCACGTTTTTGCAGGCCTTAGACGGCTACGCGGCACGGCTGCCGGGCTGATTTGGCTTCGGGGCAAAAAAACGATCGTCCGGCAATATTAGTATCTCGGACGCGTTTTAACCGCGTAAAACGATATTTTGCCCCGCGGCGACCCGCCGCCTAGTATTGCGGGCTTCCGGCTTCCGGCCGACCCGTATCCTATTTTTGGAGACACCAGTGATGATCGTTAAACCTTTTTTTGCCGTGCTAGCCGCCGGTGCGGCCACCCTCGCGTTCTCGTCGGCCACAGCCTCGCCCGCGTGGGTGACCGGAGCTGCGAGTCCGGTTGGTGCCTTGGTTCAGCTTGGCGAAGGCTGCGAAGGCGGCAAGTGCAAGGGCAAGAAGGGCGAAGAAGAAGCCCCGGCCCGCCACGTTGAGCTTTTCGATGCTCCACTTTCACCAACGGTGTACTTACCAAACTCGGTAAAAAGGTCAGGTTCTTCAATACCTTCGTTGGTACAAATCTCTTTAATATTGCGAACAATCTCGTCTGCCATATAAGCGTAGTCATACTCAAAGCCTAGATTATTTCTAATCGGAAAGCCGCCGCCAATGTTTAATGCTTTAAGTTCTGGACAAGCCTTTTTCAACTCCACAAACATATTGAGTCCCTTTTGGAATTCTTCCCAATAATAAAGGGTGTCTTTAATACCAGAATCCACAAAGAAGTGGAGCATTTTTAGTTTTAATTTCTTTTTTGGAGCAATTTCCTTTTTGTAAAATTTTAATAATTCAGAAGGACGAATCCCCAAACGAGACGTATAATAATCTGATTGCGGCTGTAAGTCGGTTGCCATCCGCAAACCTATCTTGATAGACTTGCGAGTCATTTTATTGAGGCGGTCCAACTCTCGCATATTGTCTAAAACAGCGATAGAGTTTTTAAACCCCATTTTATTTAATTGGATGATTTTCTGTAAATAATCTTCTGTTTTATAGCCATTATGCACTAGAATCGTACTTTTTGAGACTTTCCCTTCTTCATATAACTTTAGAATCAAATCAATATCAAAACTAGAAGAGGTTTCCAAATGAGTGCCATGTGACAATGCCTCACTTATTACGTGCTGAAAATGACAACATTTGGTACAGTAGCAATATTGATAATTCCCTTTATAACTATTTTTCTTCATGGCTTTTTTGAACCAATTATTCGCCCGTTTAATCTGGTCGCCAATCTTTGGTAAATAGATTAATTTGAATGGAGTGCCATGTTCTTCAATCAAATGTTTGATAGACACGCCATGAAAATGCAAATAGCCGTTTCGTAAATCAAAACCTTCTTGTGGGAAATAATAAGTCTGGTCAATTAAGTCTGAAAAATTATTTTTCATGGTCGTTTTATTCGTTAATCTTTGTTTAAAATGGGCGCAATGTTATATCCCAATACTGAATTAAAACTGAAGGAATCCTATCTAAATCTACCCTCAAAAAAAGAAGTCCAAACAAAGACGATTAATTTTTATTTGGTCACCAAAAAATTCATTTTTAATTCAGAATTAAGGTGCTAATTGCAATCATTATTTTTCTTAGTTGAAATAAAAAGGTGGTAGGGTGACCATTTTTAAAAAAAATAGTCTTCTTATTATTTGTGAAACCCATATTTCAAAATCCCCCTTTTTTCTTCTCTAATTTTTTACAAGAAGAAAAAAACAAACACTTTTGAACATGACTAGAATAAAAGCATATTTCCGATTGGCTAAATGGAAATGGGCAAAGTCCAGACGGACAGTTTTAGCAGATTATCCATCAGCTATTGAAGACGAAGATGAAATCACCGATTTCGACCTAAGCCCTTATTTAGGCTGGATGGAAGAGGAAAGACAATATTTATAAGGTATAATTTGTGGCAAAATTGATATGCATGCAAAAGCAGTAACTACTTTAGGGAGGTAGCATTATTCCCACTTTTGAGCTATTTCCCCAAAGTTAGGTAACTGCTGACTATCATTTAAACACACATTTATTTGGATGACTATGAAAGTATTATTTGTTTGTTTAGGCAATATTTGCCGTTCGCCCCTAGCCGTTGGAATTCTTCAACAGAAGACAAAAAAACTAGGTCTAAATTGGGAGATAGCCTCCGCTGGCTTAGCTAATAAATATGTGGGCTGCACCGCTGACCCAAGAGTAGTAAAAGTTGCTCAAAGACATGGCATCGACCTTTCGGGGCATACTGCTCGAAAGTTTCAAGTAGCTGATTTTAACCAATATGATATGGTCATCACGATGGATGATGATTTGGCAAATCGGCTAAGAGCTAAAGCGCTCACGCTGCCACAAGCGGATAAGGTATGGATACTAGCTGATTTTCTAGATGGCTTGGCGCAAAATGTAGATATGCCCGACCCTTATTTTTGGGATATTGAACTTTTTGAATCACTCTACTCTAAAATGGAGCAAGCTTGTCAATTAATTGTTGAAACCTATAATGTGCCAGATATTTTGACAATATTTGAAGACACTATGACCAATAATGCTATGCTTTTGGCTAAACGAGCATAAATTGTTTTTGATTTAATGATTTTAAATTTTCCTGATTTATCGAACCACTATTTGAGAGCTTTGCTTTTGGATGGTGGTTTGTTTTTTATTTTTTGCAAAAACTCAAATCATCTTAATATTTCCCCCTATTATTGCGCCGTCAAAAAAAAATGTGACCTATTCTTAAAAAGTGGTCTTCCTAATGTTTTAAAACAATCCATAAAAATTAATAGACAAAAATGAGCGCAACCGACTTGCAAAAAACAGCTACTCT
>CALLPP010000059.1 GCA_938015655.1 uncultured Algisphaera sp. | reverse complement strand
GAGCGGCCGGTGTCGCTGCAGAGCGGCGCTCAGGTGGCCCAAGCACTGCGACAGGCCGGCCACCGGGTGACCGAGGGCGACCTTTTGCCCAACGACACTGCGGCGCTCGACCGCTTTGTGGCCACGCACGCCGGGCACGGTAACGCGGTGATCTTCCCGGTCTTCCACGGCAAGTGGGGCGAAGGCGGCGAGGCCCAGGTGCTGCTCGAAAAAAGCGGCATGCCCTACGTCGGCTGCCGGCCCGAGGCCGCGGCGCTGTGCATGGACAAGGCCCGCACAAAGCTGGTGCTGCGCGACGAAGGCCTGCCGACGCCGGACTACGAACTGGCGGATACCGCGTTCGCACCCACCCTCCCCCCCCCCGTGGTGATCAAACCCAACGACGACGGGTCAAGCATCGATCTACGAGTCTGCCCCGACGCCCAGAGCCTGACTCACGCCTGGGCCCACCTAGCCCCCCGGCACGACTGGCTACTGATCGAGCGGTTGGTAACCGGCCGCGAGGTCACCGTCAGCGTGGTCGAGGACGACGCGGGCCGGCCGGTGGCGCTTCCGCCGATCCACATCGTGCCTGCCACCGAATTTTACGACTACGCGGCGAAGTACGAGCGTGACGACACGCAATACCGCTTTGACCTGGGCTTAGATGACGCGGCGGTCACCGCGCTGCAACGCACGGCGGTACGGGCCTTCACCGCGCTGGGCGTGCGGCATCTGGGCCGGGTGGATTTGTTTGTGGACGACAACGGCAAGCCCTGGATTATCGAAGTGAACACCCTTCCGGGCTTCACCACCCACTCGCTGCTGCCCATGGCGGCAGCCCGCGCCGGGCGGCCGTTGCCCGCATTGGTGGACCACCTGGTGCGGCGGGCCGCGGCGGACGGTGCATAGGCTCCGGCCCGTGCCAGCGGCCGGGTCTGTAGCGGCCAAGAGCCAGGCATTATCACCCCTTCGCACGACGGCTAGCCGTCGGCTCGGGCGCGCGACGATAGGAGCGGCCCGGGAGGCAGGGTGCCCCCACACACGTTGTCCTCTCGGAAACGGTCACGGCTTATGGGTTGGTTTCTGTCGAACAGCAGCGGATCGAACAAGAAACGCAAGAGCGGCTCGCGCGCCAAGTCTGAACCGGCGGGCTGGGACCCGCAGCGCACCCTCCTGGGCCTGAAAATGCTGGGCGGCGCTGCGGCAGCGGTGCTGGTGGTGATCGGCTGGAACGCGGGGGAGAGCGCTCTGGAGCGCTACGCCGCGCAGGCCCGCGGGGGCCCGGTTATCGCCGAGCACGTCACCCTGGCGGGCGCTCCGGAGTGGATGGATCCCAAACTGAGCGCCGATCTGCGGACCCAGGTGGCCCACGCCATGGTCGACAACCCCCTAAACCGCCGAGGACTGACCCAAGCCGCGGAGCTGCTGCGACGAAACCCCTGGGTGCAAGAGGTGCGGCAGATCCGCCGCCGCGCCGACGGTCGGGTGCATGTGGATGCGGTCTTCCGCGCCCCCGCCGCCGTGGTGGCCGGCCGGGAGGGTTACCACGTGGTGGACCGCGGCGGCGTGCTGCTGGAGCGTAACGTCGACCGTGCCGCCACCCGCTTCAGCCAGCTGCCGCTGGTCACCGGCGTCAGCGCTGCAGCCCCCACACACCCCGGAGACCGGTGGGAAGGCACGGACATCAACGCCGCCCTGACCTTGGAAGAGACGCTGCGGCGCGAGCCCTACGCGGGCCAGATCACCGCTTTTGACGTGAGCCACCGCGATCTGAACGGGCGCCTGTCTCTGGTGCTCTACACCAACGGACCCTCGGTGGTGTGGGGCCTGGCCCCGGGCGAAGAACGCTCGATCGAGCCCGAAGCACCGGTCAAAATCAGCGCCCTACGCGACTGGGCTTACACCCACAGAGGCCGCATCGATCAGGGGGCCAAAGTCGTGTGGGTGTACACCGGCACCGCGCAGACCGACGCCCGGCCCCACACGGTTAGCGCCTCGCGCCGCTAGGAACCGCGTTCCGCACGCCCCATGCGACCCCGGCTCCGTCTGGCGCGCCCCTGAAGCCTTCGTCGCGGGCAGCATGATGCACGGTGCCCGTACCATTTGACCACCGTGACGCCCGCCCCTTCCCTTCACTCCGATCGTCCCGCCGTCCCGCTCAACACCCGCGCCGTGGTTCTGGCCGGTGCGCTGTGGATGCTGTGCAGCTGGATCTGGCTGTGGCTGCAAAGCGGCTTAAACGGCGAAACCTGCCGGGCCATGGCCTTCGCCGCCACCGTGGGCCTGTGCGGGGCCTGGCCCGCACTCCGCCTGAGCCAAGCCCGGCCCGAGGCGGCGGAACCCGACGGCTCGCGCGGGGGCCTCACCGGGGTGACCCCCCGGGCCTGGGCCCGCAGCTGCGGCGTTATCCTGACCGATTGGCTGGGACTGGTGTTGCTGCTACAGACCGTGTGGTGGCCCCTACAAACCGTGGCCGACTGGACCCCCCAACAGACCCTGTGGCTGAGCCTGACCCTGGCCGCCACTTCGTTGCTGATCGGGCTGCTCATCGCCTGGGCCCGTGGCAGCCGTCGGGGCGCGGCCCGCACCGGGGCCATGCTGGCCTGCCTGGGCGTGGTGCTGCTGGAGCCGGCGCTGATGCTGATCAGCCAGCGGCAGATGTCGATGCGCATCAGCCCGCTGCAGAGCGTGTGGACCCTGACCCGGCCCGGCGTCAACGCCCTGGGCCGGATGGGAGGCGACCCCACCGCGACGCTGGCCCTAGACGCAGCCGCCGCCGGGAGCCCGGCCCAGTTGTACGCCCAGGTCAGCTACATCGACGCGGCGGTACAAACCCTGGGGGTGGGCCTGGCCGCCGTCGCGGGCTGGGTGGTGTTATTGATTCTGATCGCCGCGGCCTGCCGCGCGCCGTCCGCCACCCGCTAACCCGCTCGCTTGTGGCCCGCTGGTACGATAGGAGCGTCCCATCGCAACGCAACGTAAGGATTAGCCGTGGACTTCATTACCCAAGAAGAAAAAGAGCGCATCGAAGCTAAGCTGCGCGAGCTGACCGACCGCCGGCCCGAAGTGATCGCCCGGATCGCTGAAGCCCGCGCCCACGGCGACTTGAAAGAGAACGCCGAGTACCACGCGGCCCGCGAAGACCAGGGCATGGACGAAGCCGAGATCCGGCGGCTGACCGAGCGGCTCAAGACCGCCCAGGTCACCGACGACATGGACGTGCCCGAAGGCATGGTCTTCCTGGGCGCGACCGTGAAGCTGCGCGACACCGGCAGCGGCGACGAAGACCTGTACAAACTGGTCGGCGAGGCCAGCGGCAACTTCGACAGCGACGAGATCGAAGTCACCGTCAGCAGCCCGCTGGGTGACGCCCTGCTCAAAGCCCGCGTGGGCGAAACGATCAAGGCCGATCTTCCCCGGGGCACCAAGCACTTCGAAATCCTCGAGTTGCTGTAACCGCCCCTCGGACTCCCCCGCGGACCCCGGTGGACGCAAACCTACAATGGTGGGCTGTCCGCCTCGGAGAACGACCATGCCCCCACGCCCTTCGACTTCCCTGTTGCTGACCGCCGCCCTGGTGCTGGGCCTCGTCCCCGGGGCCGGGTCGTGGGCCCAAGTGGCCGCCGGCGGCGGCGGCCGGGCCCTGGACGCCAACCAGCGCGCCGGCAGCGGCGGCACCAACACCCTGGAAAACCAGGTGGACTATCGGGTGCGCAACGAACTTCTTACCCGTAACGTGGGCGGAGTACTGGGATTCCAGGACGAACTGGGTTACACCTCGTCGGGCGCGTTTCAAGACGCACTGGGCAGCGACGAGCTCTTTCAGTTCCGCACCCAGAGTGTCCGGTCCGACGTCAGCCGCGTGAACACCCCCTTCGCCCGTCGCGGGGCACTGGAGGCCGGCAACGTGGTTTTCAACTCGTTTGCCACGCCCGAGGCCAGCGGCTTTAACCGCTCCACCGTGGTGCAGGGCGGCGTATTCGGGGTCAACCCCACCGCCACCAACCCCGCCGCGACCGGCCTGGATTCGCAGCGCTTTACCAACCCCCTCGACAGCCCAGGCACCACCACCCTGGGCGTGCTCGCAGTGCCCGACGGCGGCGCCCTGGCCGTGAGCGTCGATCCCCTGCGTGGGGTGGTGCGACGCAACCTGCCCCCCCGCCGCTCGAGCCCGGGAGCAGCGAACGAACCCATCCCGCTTCCGGGCGTCGCCCAACGCCTGCAGCTGGGCTTCGGCGACAACACCGCCCGCGCCACCGCGTTGGGCCGGGGCGACGGCTTCCAACTGGGGCAGTTGCAAGGCATCGTGTCCGGGCAGCTGCGCGGCGTGCCGGGCCACGGCGACCCCCAATCGGTCCGTGACCGTGTGGCCGAGGCGCGCGAGCGTATTTTCGGGGTGCAGGCGGCGGAACCTACGCCCGACGCCAAGCCGGTGGACAACGCCTATACACGCCTGCTGGAGCAGATCAAAGACGACGTCCAGGGCAATCAGAAATCCGGCGACGACGCGCAGGACGACCGCACCGACTTGCGCCCCGAGTGGATGAAACAGCTGACCGCACCCCCCGAATCCCGCATCGAAGCGGCGGAACGCCGCATGGCCGAACGCCTCGAAAGCATCCGCACCGGCGTACAGCGCGACGACAAAGAAGCCCGTGCTCGAACCCAAGGCACCCCCGACCCCGCCGGGTCGGTCGCCGCGCGCGAACAGGCCGCAGCAGACCTGAGTGAACTGCTGGACCGCTTGGACTACGACGTGCGGCTGGAGACCCTGGTCGCCGAGCGTGAAGGACGCACCGCCAAGCTCTACCAGAGCGCCGAGGCGGACCTGGCTGGCGGCCGGTTCATCAATGCCGAACGCACCTATCGCCAGATCCGGCTGGAAGACGCCGAAAACCCCCTGGGCCGCGCCGGTCTGATACACGCGCAACTGGGCGCGGGCATGATGCGGGCCGCCGCCTTCAACCTCCGCGGGCTGTTCGAAATCCACCCCGAACTGATCGCCACCCGCTACAGCGAGCGGCTGCTGCCTCCGGGCGACCGCATGGTGTGGCTGCAGAACGAGCTGCAGCGATCGATCGATGCGGCCGGGGCCAGCGGCCAGGCCGGGCTGATGATGGCTTATTTAGGCCACCAGGTGGAGTCGCGTCAGCTGGTGCGCTACGGCCTGGCCGTCGCCCGCGAGGCCGACCCCGACGACGCGCTGCTACCGCTGCTCGAACGCATCTGGCTTGATGTGCCCGGGGCCCCGGGCCCCGACACCAGCCCCCTGGCCCCCGCCACCAAGTGACCCGCCCGCCGCAGCCCACGCCGCCGTTCGATCCGCCCTCGGCCCCGCCGACCGCGGGCGGACCGCCACCCACCGGTGGCGCGCTGCCGGGCGCGCTGACCGACTTTGTCGATCGGCACACCCTGCAAGAAATTCAAGACGCCTTCACATCGGTCACCCAGCTGCGAGCCAGAATCCTTGACCCGGCAGGCGCTCCGGTTACCCGCCCCACCGACGCCGCGCAGCGTTTCGCGTCGGACTTGGCCTTTGAACAGTTGGTCGATGTGGTAGTGGGCGACGCCGACCCGCCGCCACCAGACGACGAGCACGCGCGCTTCGTCGCGCCCATCTCGGTTGCCGGCGTGCAGATCGGCGCCATCGCCATCGAACCCGGAACCGCCGACATCGCCCCGGACCGGCTTGACGCCCTGGACCACCTGGCCCGCGACCTAGAGCTGGACCCGGTGCAGCGCGCGGAGCTGCGCGACGGCGCCGAGCTAGCCTTCGGCACCAACCGCGGGGCCGCGATCGGTTTTCTCTACCTCATCGCCAACGCCATCACCCGGCAGTGCTACGAGCAGTACCAGTCGCAGCAGCGCGTGCGCGAGCTGTCGGTGCTCTACGGCATTTCCCGCGCAGTGGCCGGGCACGAGACCCTAGACCAAGTTCTGTGCACCGCCGTCGAGTCGGTCCGCGACGCGATGCAGGTCAAGGCCGTGGTCATCCGCCTGCTACACGACACCCCCGAGGGCCCGGAGCTGCGCCGCGAAGCCAGTAGTGGGCTCAGCGACGACTACCTTAAAAAAGGCCGCCTGCTGGTCAACCGCTCGGAGATGATGGCCGCCGCCCTGCGCGGCGAGGTCATCCAGATCAACGACATGCCCACCGACCCGCGGGTCTTTTTCCCCGCCCAGGCCACCGAAGAGGGCCTAGCCTCCATGCTGTGCGTCGGCGTCATCTACGAGGGCCGGGCCCTGGGCAGCCTGCAGCTCTTCACCCAGACCCCCCGGCGTTTTGACGACTTCGAAACCGACCTGGTCCGCGGCATCGCCCAGCTGCTGGCCACCGCGATCGAGAAAAAACGCCTGGACCAGACCCGCCACGAAAACCGGGCAATCCTCCGGCAGCTGCACCTGGCCGCGAGCGTGCAGCAGCGCATGCT
Source organism: uncultured Algisphaera sp. (assembly GCA_938015655.1). Classification (GTDB taxonomy): domain Bacteria; phylum Planctomycetota; class Phycisphaerae; order Phycisphaerales; family Phycisphaeraceae; genus Algisphaera. The sequence continues at coordinate 17,335 of CALLPP010000059.1, read as the reverse complement.
GCCCGACCACCCGCCGGCGATCCCCGGCTACGACCTGTGCGCCCGCTATGTGCCCAGCTACGAGCTCTCGGGTGACTTTTACGACTTCATCGAGCTGGGCCCGCACGGCGAGACCCTGGGCATCGCCATCGGCGACGTGGTGGGCAAAGGCGTCGCGGCCAGCCTCATGATGGCCGGTGCCCGCGCCAGCCTCCGCGCGTTTGCGCAAGACGTCTACGACCTGGACGAAGTTATCTCGCGCGTCAACGTGAATATGGCCCGCGACACCACCGTGGGCGAGTTTATCACCCTGTGGTACGGCACCCTCGAACCCACCAGCGGCCGGTTGACTTACTGCAGTGCCGGCCACGAACCGGGCCTGCTGATCCGCCGGGGCGTCATCCACCGGCTGGACGCCGGGGGCATGATCGCGGGGATCGACGCGGATCAGGACTACGAAAAAGGCGTCTGGAACCTCGAACCCGGCGACCTGCTGCTTCTTCACACTGACGGCCTGTCGGACGCGATGAACACCCAAGGCCAACGCCTGGGCCGCGCCCCGGTCGAGCAACTACTGCTCGACGCCGCGGCGCAGGGCGTTGACGCCTGCGAAGTGGCCAACCGCCTGCTAAGCCTCGTGCACGAACACGGCGACAACGCCCGTAAGACCGACGACACCACCCTGGTGGTACTACGGCGGGTGTGACCTGCTCGCGGCCTTCTTCGCGATGATCCGACCCCAGCGCTGATTGCTCCCGAAGGCATCTACCTCCGGCGCTTCACCGATGTCTTCATCCCCTACGAAAACATTGCGCGTATCCACGAATCCGAGCAAGACGTTCTGATCGACACCCGCCACGGCGTGCGCCGCCGGATCAACAAAACGATGCGTGGCCGGCAGCAAGGTCTGGAACAAGGGTCTCCGACTTCGGGAAGAAGCTTTGACCGCCCCGCACCGGCCACCGGCGTGTAAGCCCGCGGCCCAAATCAAACCACCACGCGAAACGCGTCTTCGGCCCCCGGGCTACCGAACTCGCCGGTGCCGACGCCGCGGTGGCACTCCAGATTCACAATGCCCCCGGCCATCGCGGTCTGCACCGCGTCCACAAAGTCGCGCACCGCGGCCGCACCGCCTTCGGCCACCAGTTGCACACGCCCGTCGGGCAGATTCTTCACGAAGCCCGCTACGTCGTGCGCTTTTGCCACACGGGTCGTGGTCACGCGAAAGCCCACGCCCTGTACCCGGCCTTCAAAATAAACAGTCTCGCGAATCATCGTGGCTCGCTGCGTGCGCGGAGCTGGAGTTTGGGGGGCGGAGTTGGGGCCCCGCGTCCGCGAAACAACATCAACTCAGGCCGGCTTCATCGATCGCGTGGTTGCCGTAAAGCTTCTGCACGTCGTCGTGGTCTTCAATGGCTTCAATAAAGTTCATCACCTTCTGCGCCTCGCCACCCGACAGCTCGACGGTGGTGCCCGGCTTCTGGCTCACCCCGCCCTGCTCGATCTCCAGCCCCGCGGCCTCGAGCGCGTCGCGCAGCGGGCCGTAGTCGGTGGGCTCGCTCTCGATACGCCAGCCCTCACCCTGGTCTTCCACGTCGCTGGCGCCGTTTTCCAGAGCCAGATCCATCAGCGCGTCTTCATTCAGCACCCCGCCGATCTTCTCCTTCGCCAAGAAAATCTCACCCACCGCGGTGAAGTCGTAGCTCACACAGCCGGTCGCGCCCAGATTGCCGTTGTGCTTCTCAAAAATCTTGCGAATCTCCGCGGCCGAGCGGTTGCGGTTGTCCGTCAGCAAATCCAGCATCACCGCCACACCGTGGGGGCCGTAGCCCTCGTAGCGCAGCTCTTCATAGCTCACCCCGTCGCCGTCGCCGGTGCCCTTGTCGATCGCCTTCTGGATCGTGTCCTTGGGCATATTTTCTGATTTCGCCTCGTCGATGGCGTATCGCAGCGTCGTGTTCATGCCCGGGTCGCCCCCGCCCTGCTTCGCCGCCACGATGATCGCGCGGCTGCATTTGCTCCAGATCTTGGAGCGCTTTGCATCCTGCCGGCCTTTGCGGTGACGGATGTTGGCCCATTTGCTATGGCCGGCCATATGAAACCTCTGTAATTAAGGAAGGCGGAATCAGGTCCGGCACGCAGCGGATGCGCCCGCTTGGTCGCACGGGCGCCGCGATTCTAGTGCGTAGCCCTGGGCTTGCGCGGCCCCGGACGCGGATCAACCCCCCTTGGCCGCGATCACCGCCGCCAGGCAGTTGCCGCAGCGTCGCCGCCGGTCCGGCACGGGCATCACCGAATCGAGCACCTGCTCGTGCAGCACGTCGCCGCAGGCCGGGCACTTCACCCCCACGCTGACCGAGACTGCCAGCCACCAGATCAGCGTCACAAAAAAGCAGGGCACCGTGACCACCCCACAAAGCAGCACCCGCACCCACGGCCAAGTCCACCCGCCCAAGCCCCACCACACCAGAGCCAGCGGCACCGCGTAAATCAGCCCCCCCCCGACAATGATGATCACCCAGGCGACCATCGCCCCGCGCCACAGCCGGGCGTCGGGCACCGCCGGCGTATTTTGAGGCGGCCACTCCGCGTCGCGGGCGGCCTCGCGGGCCATCAGCGTGGCCCGGGCCGGGTCGGCAGAATCGGTCAAATCCTGCGGGGCGACCGGGTCGGAGACGGGCGTCGTGTCAGCGTCGGCCGGGGTAGACATGCCCACAGCGTAGAACCTTTCGCCTCGGCGTTGTCCCCGCCGCGTCGCGGGGGATCTGTTGCCGCAACGGGCCGAGTCTGGTATCCCTGCCTCCCCCCTCGTCCCTTCCTCCTGCCACTGGGAATCCTGTCTATGCCCCGCCTGCGCCCCGTGTTCACCGCCACCGCCGCCCTCACGGCCCTGCTGGGCCTGGCCCCCGCCGCCCTGGGGCAAGACACGGCCGCCCAACCGGCCATCGACACCGGCACCACCGCGTGGATGCTCGTCTCCACCACCCTCGTACTGCTGATGATCCCGGGCCTGGCGCTGTTCTACGGCGGCCTGGCCCGCACCAAAAACGTGCTGGGCACCATGATGCACAGCTTCGCGGCCATGGCGATCATCGGTGTGAGCTGGGTGATCGTGGGCTACGCCATGTGCTTTGGCACGAGCGTCAGCGGCGTGATCGGCTGGGACTCGGGCTTGCTGTTTCTGAACAAAATCGACGGCACAGTTAGCGATGCGGGTATTCCCGACCTGGTCTTCGCCATGTTCCAGGGCAAATTCGCCATCATTACCCCGGCCCTGATCGCCGGCGCCTTCGCCGAGCGTGTCCGCTTCCGCGGCTACTGCATCTTTATCCTGCTCTGGTCGCTGCTGGTCTACTGCCCGCTTTGCCACATCATTTGGGGCGGGGGCTTCCTTACCGGCAAGGCCATCGACTTCGCCGGCGGCTCGGTCATCCACATCTCCGCGGGGTTCGCGGGACTGGTGGCCGCCTTGTACCTGGGCGCCCGCCGCGGCTACCCCCGCACCGCCATGCACCCCAACAACCTCACCATGACCCTGCTGGGCGCCGGCCTGTTGTGGGTCGGCTGGTTTGGCTTCAACGCCGGCAGCTCCGTTGCCTCGGGGCTGGTCACCGCCCAGGCGCTCACCGCCACCCAGGCCGCCGCGGCCGCCGGGGCCCTGAGCTGGATCCTGCTCGAAGCCATGGTGCACAAAAAGGCCACCAGCCTGGGCCTGGTTTCGGGCATCCTCGCGGGCCTGGTGGCCATCACCCCCGCCGCGGGCGACGTAGCCGTACCCGGCGCCCTGATCCTGGGCTTCATCGCCAGCCCGCTGTGCTACGGCGCCATTCTGCTCAAGGGCAAGCTGGGCTATGACGACACCCTGGATGTCTTTGGCCTGCACGGCGTGGCCGGCATTGTCGGCGGCATCGGGCTCACCTTCTTCCTTCGCGACATGCGCGGCAGCATCTTCACCGAAGGCTGGAACACCCAACTGTGGTACCAAGTCGAAGGCATCCTCCTCAGCGCCGTCTACTCCAGCACCGTCACACTAATCCTCGTGGTGCTTATCGACAAGACCGTGGGCCTGCGGCTCAGCGACCGCGACCAAGAGGCGGGCATGGACCACGCCCTGCACGGCGAGCACGGCTACGGCCTGATCCACGTCAACTAAGCCCCGCCCCGCCTCCCACCCAGACCCGTCCAGCCCCACCTGACCGCCCCGAGCCCCGTCATGAAACTCGTCATCGCCATCATCCAGCCCGACAAGCTCGACGAAGTCCGCCAGGCCCTGATCGACGCCGAAATCGGCCGCGTGACCGTCAGCCGCTGCACCGGCCACGGCCGCACCGGCGACATCGACCTCTACCGCGGCCAAGAAGTCAGCCCCAACCTGGTGCCTAAAACCCGCCTGGAGATCGCGGTTAACGACGCCTTTGTCGACCGCACCGTCGACACCATCCTGACCGCCGCCAAACACAGCGGCGGCGAAAAAGGTGACGGCAAGATCATGGTCCTGCCCATCGACGACTGCATCCGCATCAGCACCGGCGAACGCGGCGGCGACGCAATCTAGCCCGCGCGACCGGCCCGCTTCACCCGCGGCCGGCGATGTGCTCCAGCACCTCCAACACCCGCGCCGGCCCGCTCACGCGGAAACCCGCGTCGGTTTCGCCCGGGCCCACACGGACGGTCACCGCTCCGGCCCCGGTGCGGCTGCGAAACATCGTCTCGTCGGTCAGGTCGTCGCCCACACACAAGGTGGCGGCAAAGCCCCGGCCCGCCAGCTCGTTCTGGTGGATGAAATGGTCCACCGCGGCACCCTTGTTGATCTGCTGGCTGGCCACCTCCACGATCATCTTGCCGTGGCTCACGCTCAGCGGCTGGCTGGCGGTGGTGCCGTCCAGGTGGCCGATCAGCTCCAGCGCTTTCCAGCGGCCAAACTCCGGGTCCGCCCGGCGGTAGTGCCACACCAGGGCCGAGTTTTTCTCTTCCACGTGCGTGCCCGGCGTGGTCTGGGCGTAGTGGGTCAGCACCTCTTTCACCGCGGGCATCCAGGTCAGGTCCGCCTCGGGGTTCAAAAGCTGCGGCTCACCCCCGGGTTGCATGAACGTGTAGCCGTGCTCGCCCACCAGCGTGAAGCCGTGGCCGCCCAGATGCTCGCGCAGGAAGGCGAGCTTGCGCCCGCTGACGATGAACACCGCCAGGTCTTCCCGCTTCGAAAGCGTCTCCAGCACCGCCCGCAGCGCCGGCTCGGGCGTGGCCTGGGCCGGGTCGTCCACGAAGCCGCGCAGGGTGCCGTCGTAATCTAAAAACAGCGCCTTGCGCCCCGGGCCCCGGGCCGTGAACGGCTGCACGTCGGTGTCGTGCAGGGTGCGGGCGGCGTCGACCACCGCCAGCCGCGCGGTGGCGTCCAGGTCTTTCAAAAAACGGGCCGCCCAGGGGCCCGAGTGGTGGGCCAGCACCTGCGCGCGGATGGGCGCCAGATCGGCCCGCCGCCGCGCCTCGGGCCGGGTCAGCGCCGCATGCAGCGCTTCGGCCATGTCATCGGTGTCGTAAGGGTTCACCGACAACGTGCCGTAAAGCTCCTGCGCCGCCCCGGCGAACTCGCTGAGGATCAGCACCCCGCTGCCGCCTTCGGGCTGGCAGGCCAGGTACTCCTTAGCCACCAGGTTCATGCCGTCGATCAGCGGCGTCACCATGCACACGTCCGCCAGGCGGTAGAGCGCACACAATTCTTCAAACTTCACCCCTCGGTTGATGAAGTGCACCGGAATGTTGCTGATCGTGGCGTAGTGCCCGTTGATGCGGCTGACCGCCAGCTCGATGGCCTCTTTCAGGTCTTGGTACTCGCCCACGTCCTCGCGCGAGGGCACGGCGATGATGATGAACACCACGTCCTCGCGGCGCTCGGGGTGGTCGGCCAGGAACTTCTCGATGGCCTCGAGCTTCTGCGGGATGCCCTTGGTGTAGTCCAGCCGCTCCACGCTGAGCACCACCCGGCGGCCGGCGTAATCGTTGGTGAAGCGTTCCAGGCACGCCGCGGTCTCGGGCGACTCCAGCCCCGCGGCAAAGCCCGGGCCGTTGATGCCGATCGGAAACACCCCGATGGACGTCACCGCATCGTCGTGGCGGATGCTGTAAATGTCGCTCTCGCGCCCGGTCAGCCGCAGCACCGCGCTGCGGAAGTGCCGCAGGTAGCCAAAGGTGTGGAAGCCGATCAGGTCCGCGCCCAAGACCCCGTCCAGCAGCTCGCGGCGGCGCGGGTGGCGGCGGAACAGCTCGTACGAGGGAAACGGCGTGTGCAGGAAAAAACCGATCCGCAGGTCCGGCCGCCGCTCGCGCAGCATCTGCGGCAGCAGCATCAGGTGGTAGTCGTGGACCCACACCCGGTCGCCCTCGCGGGCCGCGGCCACCACCGCGTCGGCGAAGCGGGCGTTGATCGCCTTGTACGCGTCGTACCACGCGGATTGATAGCGGAAGTAGTGCGCGTTGTAGTGCAGCAGCGGCCACAGCGACGAGTTGGAAAACCCGTGGTAGTGGTTCTCCACCTCCTCGTCGGACATGAACACCGGGTGGTAATCAAACTCTCGGACCATCCGCCGCGCCACGTCGTCGCGCCGCGCCGGATCGTCCACCCCTCCGCCGGGCCATCCGATCCAGCCCAGCTGGATCGCGTCGCCCACCCCTTTTAGCGCCGACACCAGCCCGCCCGAAGACCGCCGTAGCGTTCCGTCGCCTCCCAGACTCAGAGGCAAACGATTCGAGACGTTGATGACGCGGGTGGGGCTCATACCGTAAGCCTACGCCGGGGTGGTGGGGCAAGCTTTCGAGCACCGCCCTTCCGCATCCGGGCCCTACTTGCTCAGCACCTCACCCAAGAAGTCCACCATCTGCACCCAGCTGCGCCGGTCCGCCGTGCTGTCGTAGCCCACGCCGTCGATCCCCACGTCGTCCGCACCCGGGTCGGTGAACGCGTGCACCGCGCCGGCGTACATCGTGGTGGTGACATCCACCCCCGCGGTCTGAAACGTGTCGAGCAGGCCCACCAGCTTGGCGGTGGGGTAAAGCGGGTCCGCCTGGCCGTGGCAGATCAGCAGCTTCGCCGTGAGGCGGTCCAGGTCGGCCACGCCCTCCGCAGCCGCCGCCGGACGCGGGTCCAGCAGGCTGCCGTGGAAGCTGACCACCCCCGCCAGCGGCGCCCCCGAGTAGGCCAGCTCCAAGGCCGTGGTGCCGCCGAAGCAGTAACCGATCGCCGCCACGCGCTCCGCGTCCACCCCCGGCTGGTCCAGCAACAGGTCCAACCCCGCCCGGGCGCGGGTGCGGAACAAGTTGCGGTCTTGGTAAAACGGCCCGGCCTTGCCCTGGGCCACCGCCGGGTCGTCGGTGCGGTCAAAGTCTTCGTACATGTCAAGCACCATCGCCACGTAGCCCAGCTCGGCCAGCTCCCGGGCCCGCCGCCGGGCGTAGTCGCCCGCACCCCACCACGCGTGACACACCAGCACCGCGGGCCGGTCGCCGGCGTCCGCGTCGTTGTCGCTGGCCAGGTAAGCGGTCAACGCCGCACCCTCGTGGGTGTACGCCACCGTCTCGGTGACCACCGCCGCCCGGCCGACCGCCGGCAGGCTGAGGGTCAAAAGCAGGGCCTTAATCAAAAACAGCGGGTGTCGGGTGGATCGGAACATCGAGCAACCTCATAAAAAAGGGGGTGAACCGCCGGCGGCGACCCGACGGCAGCGCATGGTAGCCCCCCCCACGCCGTTACCATCGCAGGATGACTGCTATCCCGGTTCGTCCCGGTCTGCCGCAAGCCGTGGGGTGGCTGCTGGTCGCCGCCGCCCTCCTCGCGGTGCTGCCCCCCGCCCCGGCCCGCGCTGCCCACGAACGGCTGCACCTGGGCGACCCGGTGCGCTTCGTGCTGCACACCACCCGCGGCCGGCTCACCTCACGCGCCCTGGCCGGGCGCACCTACGCGGTGGTGTTTTGGAACACCGGTTCTAAGAAATTCGCCCAGGCCCTTCCGGTCCTGCGCACCCTGGTTGCACAACACGCCACCCAGAACTTCGTACTCATCGGCTACAGCGTTGATCCCTCGGCCAACGACACCCACCGGTTCATCGTCCAACACCGGATGCGGTGGGCCCAGGCACTGCATCAAGACCAAGATTTCCCGTTTTACGACCTGTTCTACACCCGGCGTTCACCGGTTCCGGGCGCGTTTCTCATCTCTGACACCGGACACCTGCGCTGGCATGGCCCCCTAAGCCAGCTGGCCGAGGCCGCCAACGCCGCGGTGCCAATCACTCCCGGCACCCCGGACCCGCAGACCGCCCGCCACGCCGCCCAGCGGGCCTACCGCGCCCTCTTGCGGGTTCCGCCGGACGCTGCGCGCCTACGGCAACACCTCGACACCATCCCTAACGCCGCCTGGACCGACGACCGCGAAGTACGACGGACCCTGTGGCGGGCGGCTCGCCGGCTCGCCCGGCTGGATCCCGAGCACCTGCAAACACTGCAAGACGCCGCGGCAAGCGACCCGCACTACGGCGAATCGCTGCGCCGGCTACGGGCCCTGGGCCCCGAACCCCGCGCCGACCTCCCGCACACCCCAGCGCAGACCACTACGCCCGCAGCCGCGCCTCCAGCCGCGCCCCCGCCCCGCCGCGACGACCCGGCGTCCGACGCCCAAGCCGCCCTGGTCGACGCCCGCGCGGCCCTGGCCACCGGCAACGTGTTAAGCGCCTGGGAGCACTACCGCGCGGCGGCCAGCGACCCGCAAGCTGGTGAACCCGCCGCGACGGCGCAAGCCGAACTCAGCGCACTGGAAGACGAACCCGGCTTCGCCCAACGCCTGATCGACGCCCGGCACGCCCGGGCGGCGGGCGACCTGTTCGTGAAAGCCCTGAACCTGATGGCCGCGGGCAAGCCCCAGCGGGCCGACGCCACCCTGCGGCAGATCCGCCGCGAGTACCACGACACATCCACCGCCGCGGCGGCCGAGCGGGCCCTCGCCCAGCTCCACAACACCCCGCAGCCTTGATCCCGACAGACTTACGCTCGGACGCCGCTACGCGGCCTTGCGGTACAGCTCGGCCAGCTCGTCCAGCTTCTTCAGGCACTGCTTCATGTGGTGGGCCTTGTTGGCGGCAATCGCTTTCTGCAGCTTCAACAAGGTAATCTCAAACTTCTGCGCCGCTTTGGGGCCAATCAGCCTCCCGTGGTACTGGAGCCAGCCCTGCATGGTGTGCAGCGCCCGCTCGGCGTGGTTGCGCAGGCTCAACTCGACCTCAGCAGCAGCTTTCTGTTCCTGGGCGGCGGCCGCTTCGAGGCGCAGCTGCTCGCGCTCTTCCTCATCGATGCCACCGGTACCGCTGATGGTCACCTGCTGCTCACGCCCGCTGGCCTCGTCGCGGGCGGTCACGTTCAAAATACCGTTAGCATCGATATTGAACGACACCTCGATGCGCGGCACCCCCGCGGGGGCTTTGGGAATTCCGCTGAGCCGGAAAACTCCCAGGGCCCGGTTGTCTTGGGCCTTGGTTTTCTCACCTTCGAGCACATTGATCGACACGCTGCGCTGGTTGTCGGTCGGGGTAGAAAAGGTTTTCTTGACCGTCACGGGAATCGGGGTGTTCTTGGGAATCAGCGTTTCCATGCGTGCCCGGGCATCGGTCACGCCGAAGCCGTGGCTGGTCACGTCCATCAGGTGTACGTTGATCAGGTCACCCTGCAAGATACCGCCCAGGATCGCGGCGCCCGCCGCCACCACTTCGTCGGGATTGGTGCTCTTGTTGACCGCCTCGGCCTTAAACGCCTCCATGGCCACGGTCTGCACGCGGGGCATGCGGGTCGATCCGCCCACCATGACCACCTCGTCGATCGCCTCGCCCGGCAGGCTAGCGTCGTAGAGCACCCGGCGGCAGGCCTCGCGGATCTCGCCGAACAGGTCGTCGCACACGGCCTCAAAACGCTCGCGATTCAGGTTGTACTGCAGGTGCAGCGGCCCGTCGGGCGAGATCGCGATGTACGGAACGCTGATTTCCACCGACTCGCGGAAACTCAGCTCACCCTTGGCGTCTCGCGCCGCCTGCTTGAGGCGCTGCAAGGCCATCGGGTCCTCGCGGGCGTCGATCTGGTGGGTGCGAAGAAAATCATCGGCCACGATGTCGATGATGCGCTGGTCAAAGTCGTCGCCGCCTAGGTGCGTGTTGCCGTGCACCGCCAGCACTTCGAACTTTCCGTCGCCCAGCTTCATCAGCGACAGGTCGAACGTACCGCCACCCAGGTCCACCACCGCCAGGTTGCGGGCCCCGCGGTGCTCCACGCCGTAAGCCAGCGCAGCCGCGGTGGGCTCGTTGATGATGCGCTCGACCGTGATACCCGCGATCGCGCCCGCGTCGGCGGTGGCCTGGCGCTGGGCGTCGTTAAAGTACGCCGGCACGGTGATCACCGCCCGGTCGCAGACCTCGCCCAGCTCTTCCTCGGCCACGCGGCGCAGCTCGGCCAGCAGCACCGCCGAGACTTGGGGCGGCGTGAACTTGCGGCCCGCCACCGCGATCTTCACCTGATCGTCGGGCTTGCCCAGCAGCTTGTACGGCACGATCCGCTCTTCGCTGGCCACCTCGTTTAGCCGCCGGCCCATGAAGCGCTTCACCGAATACACGGTGTTTTCCGGGTTGGTGACCTGCTGGGTGACCGCCGCCGCGCCCACGGACTGCTCGCCCTTGGCCCCGAAGCTCACCACCGAGGGCATCGTGTTGCTCTGCGGCGAGGCCTGCAGAATCCGGGCCTTCCCGTTGTCGTAAACCGCAACCACCGAGTTGGTGGTGCCTAAGTCGATGCCGAGGATCTTGCCCATGGTCAGGTCTTTCGAGCGAACGAGAGGAAATTAAACAACAAACAAATACCGGGCCGGGCCGACGCTCAGGGAAAGCCGGGGTGATCGGCCACCGTCGCCAGGCCCGGGAACGTCATCGAGCCCCGCACCGGGTCGATCAGCCGCACCGACGACAAACGCGGCGACAGGCCACGCCGGCCTAGGGCCACGTGCATCCGCACCTGGCCTTCTTTAAACCGCAGGGCGAACTCCTGTTCGCCTTCGAGCAGCAGCTCCTTCAAGTTGTCCGGCGACCACACCCCAGCCGACACGGGCCGCACCGATAACAGCTCGCCGAAACGCAGCGCGGCCTCGCCCAGGAACACCTCGGCGGCGATCTCACGTTCCAGACGTTCGCCCTCCTCGACGAACACGCCCAAAAAACCCTCGACGTCACCCGAGAGCCCGCGGTCCAGCGCCACGGCTGCGCCGCCGCGGGCCGCCCTGAACTGCTGATACCCCATCCACCCCACCACGCCCTGACCAGCGGTCAAGACCACCCCCAGCACCACCGCGGCCCATGCCACGGGCGTGCCACGCATGATCAGCGGGCTGCGGCGGATCGCAGTGCGGGCTTTGAAGCCCAGAAACGCCATCAGGGCCGGCGCCCCGGGGACCACGCACAGTGCGTTGCCCGCCAGTGCCGCCAGCGCTAGGCGACTCGTGCGTTTGCGGGTCGACTGGCCGACCTTGATCTTTCGGGCCCGGCGAAACTCGTCGGAATGAAATGGCTGCTGGCTCATAAAAGGCACCGGAGAAGGCGTTTGACAAGCGGCACACACACCGCCACGGGCGCACGATCCGGGCGCACCGCCGCGGCCGATATCGACCGGCCGTTGGCCGGGGTTGAGAGGCACGGCGTGCCGAAGCCGGTCAGCTCGACGCGCTGGTGTAAAAACGCAGCGCAAAACGCCAAAACAAGCAAGAGGCCCCGAACGTCGCCCCCGAAACCGCGGCCAACCCCACCAGCCACCACACCCCGGCCTCCCCGCGCAAGGCCGCGGCGGGCACGCTGGTCATAAAAGCCACCGGCAACACCGCAGTAAAAAACGCCCGATAAACCGCCGGGTAGGCCTGGATGGGATACCGGCCGGCCTCCAGCAAGGCCGACATCGCGATGGTGATGTTGTAGAGCTTCACAAACCAGATGGTGAGCGTGGCCAACAAAAAGCCCACCGCGTACAGGATCACCCCGCCCAGAAGCACGGCCACCCCGCCGGTGAGCGCGGCTCGCGGACTTACCCCCAGGCACCACCCCGCGTAAGCCACCAGCGCCAACCCTCCCGCCACGTCGGTAAGACCCCAGGGCGAAAAACGCCGCAGCGATAACCAGAACTGCGCGTGCATGGGCTTGAGCAACACAAAATCCAGCGTGCCGGACCGCACGTGCTCGGTCAGCGCCGCGCGGTTGGGCGCCAGCAAGGTCTGCTGCAGCCCGTCCAGCAGGGTGTAGACCCCCAGCACCGTCAGCGCCGCGGGCCACGAGTAGCCCCCGGGGGTGTGCCCGTTCTGAAAAAGCAGCCCCACCGTGAACAAGGCCCCGCCCAGGGTCAACACCGTGGTGAGACAGCTGATCACAAAATTAGCGCGGTACTCCATCTCGGCAGCGACCGACACCCCCCAGAACCGGCACAAAGTCTTGCCGTAGCGTCGCATCACGCCCCCATCGCCGAGTGGTGCTTCAGCCCGCAACGCCACACCACGCGGTTGATCACCGCCAGCACCAAAATCCAACCCCCCAGCGTGACGAAGCCGCGCAGCACCGGGGCCGATTCGCCCATCAGCAGCTTCGCGGGGAACCACACCAGCCAGGGAAACGGCGTCCACAGCACCGCGTCGCGGGCCGCGGCCGGAAAAACCTCCAGTGGCGCCACCATGCCCGAGGCAAACAAAATCAGCAGGTAGACCAGCTCGTGGACCGCGGCCACGCGTTCGACCCAGAACGCCAAGAGGGCGAAGGTGTACTGCAGCACAAAGCGCAGCGTAAACGCGGCCATGCAGGCCAGCACCCCACCCGCCACCGCGCCCAATCCCGGGGCCCAAGGCCCCACCGCGGCGTCGCCGCGCCACGCGGTGGGAAACAGCAGCAAACACCCGATCAGCATCACCACGACGATCGGTAGCCGGCAAGCCTGCTCGGCCAGGTGGGCCACCGCGTAGCGCCACACCGGATCCACCGGCAGCAACAGCTGCGGCGACAGCCGGCCGCTGACCACCAGGAACTCGAAGTGGTGGATCACCCACACGATGGTGACCTGCCGCACCAGGAACACCGCGATGAAGTAGCGGGCCATCCAGGCCGGGCTCCGCACGAAGTCGCCCGACTCCGCGGCCTGCGACCACACGCCCAGCATGATCAAGGGCAGGCACGTCGCCACGGCCCACAACAAGATCTCGGCGCGGTAGGTGAGCATCAGCGCGTACTCGATGCCAAAGAACGCGCGCAGCCGGCGGGTCCACGCGGTCACGCGGTCCGCTCCGCGTCCGCGCTCGCGTCGGCGTCGGCGTCGGCAAACAGCTTTTCCACCACTTCGTCGATGGGCGCATCCGCCACAGTCAGGTCCACCACCCGGTGCCGGCTCAGCAGCCGGTTCACCGCACCGGGCACGTCGTCGCGGGCCACCCGCAAAGTCGCCGCCCGCCCTTCCACCTTTTCCACCGCGCCGTAGGCCGAGAGCACCCCGGCGTCCGCGGGGTCCGCCAGCTCCACCCGCACCTGTCGCTCGGGGGCGAAGCGTGCCGCCAGCTCGTCCAGCCGGCCGTCGAAGTGCAGCCGCCCGCGGTGGATCACGATCACCCGGTCGCACAGCGCGGTGATATCGGCCATGTAGTGGCTGGTGAGCAGCACCGACGCGCCGTGCTCGGCGTTGTAACGCCGCACAAAATCGCGCACCGCCGTCTGGGCGTTGACGTCCAGGCCCAGCGTCGGCTCGTCCAAAAACAGCACCTTGGGGTGGTGCAGCAGCGCCGCCACCAGCTCGCACTTCATCCGCTGACCCAGCGACAGCTTCCGCACCGGCTGGGTGAGTTCTTGATCACGCCCCAGCCCCAGCGCGCCGCACAGCGCATCGGTGCGGCGCCGGGCCTCGGCGTCGGGAATGCCGTAAATCGCCGCGTTCAACCGCAGGGTGTCACCCGCGGGCAGGTCCCACACCAGTTGCTGCTTGTTGCCCATCACCAGGGTGATCTGCCGCAAGAGCGCGGCACGGCGCCGCCGCGGCTCGTGGCCCACCACCCGCACCGTGCCCGAGGTTGGGTGCACCAGACCCGTGAGCATCTTCATCACCGTGGTCTTGCCGGCGCCGTTGGCCCCCAAAAAACCCACCACCTCGCCGGGCTCGATGGAAAAACTGATCTCCCGCACCGCCGGCACCACGCGGTGGCGGCGGCGAACCAAATGCCGCACGGCGCCGCGCAGGCCCGGCGTCTTGTCCGCCACCCGGTAGGTCTTGCTCAATTTTTCCACGACCACCGCACGCATCCGCTGAGTCTACGGGCCCGGGCGTCTAGAACGTGGCCGAGGATCCTTCCACCGGCCCCACGACGCTCAGCACCCGCGTCAGCTTCGCCACCGAATCCTCCAGCCCCCCCGGCTCGGACCGGCCCTGCCACAGCGCTCGGAACTCCGCCACCAGACTGCCCAGCCGCGCGGCGCCCGCCGGGCCCTCGGGCGGCACCGGGCCCGGCGGGCCGCCGGCCGACAGCGCGGCCACCACCACCCCGCCGCGTTCGCAGGCCCAGCGGGTCATGCCGATGCACCAGGCGACCTCGCGTTTCATGCGCTCAGCGTCCGGCGTCCCGGGAGCGTACGTATCGAGTTCCAGCGCCACGTCGTCCAGTTCGGCCCGCGCCCGCTGCACATCGCTTTTCGAGACCTGGCGCATCACCGCCGCGTCGTCGGGAAGCTCGGGGTTGCGCAGCAGCTTGAACCACCAGGTGCTGTTGAGAAACCTGGGCTCGCACTGCAGGTACACGTCGCCCAGCCGCAGCAGCAGCCGGCCGAGCGCCTCGTTGGGCTCGTCCGCCGCGGCCCGGCCCACCGCCCCCGCAAGCCCCTCTTCGTCGCCGTTGGCCGCCAGCGACCACGCCACCCCCGCGCCGTAGGTCAGCCCCACCCACGACACCGCGTCGGGCTGCCAGTGGCCCCAGTCGCCCCAATCGGTGATCAGGTAGCCCTCGGCCCCGTAAGTGTTCGCCGCCTGGGCCGCGGCCCGCAGGTTGTCCAGCGCGTTGCGGGTGCGGCCGGTCAGCGTGCACCAGGCCGAGGTGCCCGGGCACACGTAAAAACGCACCCCCGCGTCTTGAAACTGCTGGCCCTGCCCCATGAAGTTATGCTCCGCCTCGTAGCCCCAGTTCAGCAGCACCGCGTCGCGAGGAACCTGCCCGATCAGCTCCGGATGATCCAACACGATGTCGCCCCAGAACATCGGCGTCTTGCCGTGGCCGCTCACCCGGGCACACAGTTTTTGCAGGTACTCGAGGTACACCGCCGCGCGGCCCTCGCGCTGCACGCGGGCTCGGTTTTTGCCCTGGCCGATATCCGTGGTCTCGTCGCAGCCGATGTTGAACAGCCCCGCCCCCGACACCGCGGAGAGCTGGTCGATCAGGTTCGCCGAGAGCGCAAACGATCCCGGGTCGCTGGGGTCCAGCGAAAACGGGTGGGGGTCGCGGTAGCCCCAGGGCGTGTCGTAGCCATCGGGGCACTCGGCCAGGTGCGCATAGCCGGGCTTGGTCAGCCAGCGGTGCAGGTGCCCAAAAAGGTTCTGGCACGGCACCAGGTCGACGAAACGCTCGCGGCCGTACGCCTCCAGTTCTTGCAGCACCTCCAGGGTCAGCGGCGAAGCGTCGCGCCACACTTCTTGGTGCCCGGCAAACGCCAGGGTGTGCTCGGTGTAAAGCTGCAGCTGGTTGATTTTCAAGCCCGCCAGCCGGTCGATCAGCGCCACCAGCACCGCGTGCTGCGGCACCCGGTCGCGGCTGATGTCCAGCATGTACCCGCGGACCGCCCGGTCCGGCCAGTCGTCGATGCTCAGCGTAGGGACCGTCTCCGCGGCGCCCGCCCGCAGCTGGTTCAAGGTCTGCCGGCCGTAAAACACCCCCGCCGCGTCGTGCCCCACGATCCGGGCCCCGTCGGCATCGACCACCAGCCGGTAGCCCTGGGCCCGGGGCACCCGGGCCGGGTCCACGGCCACGTCCGGGCTGTGCAGCACCTGCTTGGACACCGACCCGCCATCAAGGCGCAGGCGTTGCGGACGCGGGTGCAGGGGCAGCATGACGGGCTCCAAAGTAAGACCAACAAGCTGCGCAGCGTACCGCGGCCGGGCCCCGCACCATCGCGCACCCCTCACGGCCCCGCGGCTCTACACTCGCGGCCATGTCCACCGCCTCCTCCGCCACGACGGCCGATCCATCTGCCGCCTCCGCCCCGCCCCGCCCCGCGGTCTTTCTGCCCGCGGTCACCAGCCTCGCGTGGCGCGAAGTGGTGCGCTTCTTCCGCCAACGCAACCGAGTCATCGGGGCCATCGCCACCCCCGTCGTGTTCTGGCTGCTGCTGGGTTTCGGTGGCAACGAGGCCTTCCGCATCCCCGTCTCGGGCGTCGCCGACACCCCCATGGGGGCGGCCGCAAACGGACCATCTGGCGTGGGCTACTTGGAATTTTTCTTCCCCGGCGCCGTGCTCATGATGGTGCTCTTTACCGCGATTTTCTCCACCATCACGGTCATTGAAGACCGCAAAGAAGGCTTTCTGCAAAGCGTGCTGGCCAGCCCCGCGTCGCGCACCGCCATCGTCGGCGGCAAGGTGCTGGGCGGCGCGGCCATCGCCACCGCCCAGGGCCTGGTCATGCTGCTCATCGGGGCCCTGCTGTTCCGCCAGCCAAGCCTGCTCACCCTGCTGCCGGCCGTGGCGGTCATGTTCGTGCTCGCGGTGGGCCTCACGGCCCTGGGCCTGTGCCTGGCCCCCACCGCCGCCGCCGTATGCCTCTACCCATTGCAATCCCAATGCGCCGTTGTTCGTCGAAACATACCTGCGACTCGAGGTCTGTCCCGCTTTCACCATCCTCTGAGGTCATGTCCCAGTCACCAGCCCTGTTTTCCGAGTTGGGACCAAGCAACCATCAGTAAATGGCACCGACAGATCGACAGGGGTTTCAACGCTAAAGGGCGTGGAGTTCGATTAGAGAGTGCAACGCGAGACACGGCAAGGCCTGGAGGGGACTGCACGAATAGAGGCCTGCCCCGCAGCGTGCGTCGTGGAACACGAGGCTGGTTGCGACTCGTCGTGGCGTAATCGATCAGCTTGTTGTCAGTTCTGTCGAGCTTTTTATAGCTGCAGATGGAGACCTACTGCGCGCACAACACCACATACAATTCAGGGAAGCATTACTAACATAGAACGAGGGGCTGGTTGGGGCTTGCGGCACAGCACATCAGAAAACAAAATATTTATTTATATATTCTTAAACAGGACCCCTCCCAATAAAAAACTCACCCATATAGTAT
>CALLPP010000058.1 GCA_938015655.1 uncultured Algisphaera sp. | reverse complement strand
CAACAGGTAACGCTGGATAATATGAAAGCGAGTAAATAATACTACCAATAATTTCAAAGCAATTTAAAATCAAAATCATATTCTTTGTAGAGACTTGTGTTGTTTCTACGAGCTTTGCCGATATCATTGAACCAAGTGGATAAGCGACATATGTCACACCGTAAATAAAGTCATGAAGCATCGGCGACAAGTTAAACTCCTCACCGACATATGTCCATAAAGTCGGCCATATAATGGAATAAGCGATACCAAGGAACGTGGATTGTATAAGAAAGATGCTTTTGTTATGTTTAAAAATTTCTCTGCGCACCCTCACCCCCGCACTCGGGCCCCGGCGTTTCGGGCCCTGATGCCTTCCTTGGCGTCTTGGCGTCTTGGCGTCTTGGCGTTGATCCCTCGGCATCCCCCAGCGCCGCCCGCGGCGGGCCGTGTTTGACCCACTCCAAACACAACCCCATCGGCGGCAGGGTCGGCCCCGCCAGACGCCGCTCTTGCGTGGCCAGCACCTCATCCACGCGCGACGGCTCCATCGCCCCCCGACCGACTTCCACCAGCGTGCCCGCCACGATGCGGACCATGTTGTAAAGAAACCCGCTGCCCGAGATCACCACGTGCAGCTCCCGCCCCGCGTCCGCCAAAACGTGTTCTTCCACCCGGCAGGCGTACACGGTGCGCACGGTCGTGGCCCGGCCGTGCGCCACCGCCGCGAAACCCTCCACGTCGTGCGTGCCCACCAGGCGCTGCGCCGCGTCGTTCATCCGCGCCAGGTCCAGCGCCGGCCGGGCGGGGTGGGCGTAGACCAGGTTCCGCAGCCCCAGCGGCCGGTAGGGCGCGTCGAAGATCCGGTAGCGGTACTGCTTGTCGGTCGCGTCGCGGATCGCGTCGAACTCGGCCGCCACCACCTCGGCCGCCCGCACCTCCAGGTCGTCGGGCAGCCGGCTGTTGATCGCCCGCACCATGCGGTCCGGCGGGATCGGGCTGGTCGTGTTCAGGTGGCACACCTGACCGATCGCGTGGACCCCCGCGTCGGTGCGGCTGGCGCCCAGCAGCGCCAACTCCTCACGGGGCTGGCGCAACACCCGCACCAGCGCGTCTTCCAGCACGCCCTGCCCAGTGCGCAACACCGGCTGCCCCGCGGGCTCTTGGCGCTGCCAGCCGTGAAACGCAGTGCCGTCGTAGGCCACGGTCAGCTTGTAGCGTTGGGGGTCCGGCATCGTCTGGGGCGTACACGGTTGAAAAACGCCAAGACGCCGAGACGCCAAGACGCCAAGAAGAACCTTCTTGAACTGGCCAGCTTACAAGAGCCCCTCCGCCTTCTCACTTTCATCATTAGGACGCCCCGCCACCTTCCTACGCGGTGGCTGGACACCCCTACTCCTTTGCCCCTTGGCGTCTTGGCGTCTTGGCGTCTTGGCGTCTTGGCGTCTTGGCGTAAAAACGCTAATCCTTCTGCAGATCCAACCCGCGCCCCGCCGCCCACGCGCGGTACGCGATCGGGCTGATCTCACTGGGGGTGATCTCGCTGCGGCCGCCCCAGAACACGTTGGTGTAGCTGACGGGGATGCCGGCTTCCTCAAGGTGCTGATCGATGGCCGCCTTGTGTTCCAGCACGCGCTCTTTCTCGGTGCCGTGGCTCACGCCCATGATGTTCACGTTGCTGAACTCGGGTCCGCCTTCGCGCCAATAAGCGTGCGTCATGCAGTGGTGCCGCCCCACTTCGATGCCTGCGGCCAGTTCCATGCCTTCGGGCACGCGCCAGTGGTACAGCGCGTTGAACTTGGTGACGCGCTGACCGTCTTTGTGGCGCTTGACGTGTTCGAGAAAGGTGGAGAAGCGGCCGACGACCCGGCGCTCGTTGAGCTCGGCGCCGATGCGGCAGAAGTCATCCAAAGACTCGCCGGCTTCGGCGGCCCGTCCGGCCCAGATTTCTTCACACAGCTCTTCGGGGGCGAAGTCGCGTTTCATCGCCACCAGCACCCGCCACTCGCGGTCGCTCAGGTCCACGATGTTGGTGTCCAGCACGCGGCCCGGCTCGTCGGTGCGGTCGCCGGGCGCCAGGTCTTTGCGGCGCACGTGCCCCACCCCCAACGCAAACAGGCGCTTGGCTGGCAAAAGCTTGTAGCCCTCGGCCCCGGTCGCTTCCATCAGGTGCGCACAGTGCGCGTGCATCGCATACGGCCGCGGCACCTTCAGCGTCGTCCACAGCTTGTACTGGCTGCCGGGCGTCTCTTTGTCGGTGGTGCGCAGCACAATGTGCCCCGAAAACGGGTCTTCTTTGAACATGAAATCAAAGGCTGCGTTCAGTTTTTTCGGCGGCACTTTCCAGGCAACCAGCGCTCCCGGCGCCAGGCTCGTGGCCAGCAGCGTCTGCCGCACCCGGCGGATGTTCCCGGCCTTGAGCATCGCCCCCACCCGTTCGATCACGGCCGTCAGGGGCACCTCTGCCGCTTCAGCAATCTGGTTAAGCGGATAACGGCGAAAGCCCTGCACCCGGTCCTCACTCACCGCCAAAATCGCGGCGTTGAGCGGGTCGGTGATCTCGGTGGGCACGGTGTCCGGGAAAGTCATGCGCCGATGGTAGCGGGGGCCCGGAAACCCGGGCAACCGCCGCCGCGTCTATCCCTGGGGCTGCTCTTTCATGTCCGGGATCGGCGTGTAGCGAACCAGCGGGTCGTCGCCCCGGCCGTTGGTCCCGCCGCCACAAATGATGCCCACAAACAGGTCGTGGTCGCCCTCCACGTCCATGTGACAAGAAAGCTCACATTCCAGATAGGCCATCGACTCGGACATGATCGGCAGCTTGCCCAAGACGCTCTCACGCAGCTTAAATCCCAGAAAGGGGTCTTCGTTCAGTTCGGTGTCTTTCGCGAATTTGCGCTGCATCAGCCGGTCGTTGGCGCTGAGCTGACACAGGGCGAAACGCCTCGACTCGCTGATCAGCGGCATAATCGCCTTGCCTTTTTCGATCGCCACGCTGACCATCGGCGGGCTGTCGCACACCTGCTGCACCCACGACACGACCATCCCCCCCCGCCGGTCTTCGTGCTCGGCGGTCAACACGAAGAGCCCGTTGGGGATCTTGTTAAGCGACGTGCGGATGGCCAGCATCCGCTCAGGGTGGTCTTTGGGATTCGGAAAACTGCTTGCCGCCATTAAAAACTCCCGGCCCGTTGAATTAATTCGATTACTACGCGGTACGGCCGGATCCTAAACGCTACCGGCGTGGGCGGCAATCCCCTCCGTCCAACCCCACAGGCCTACGGGGCCACCTGCGCGGCGTACCCCACGGGCAAATCCGAAATTGGAGTCAGACGGATGTCTTTGAAAAAGCATTCCGCGCCCTCGGACTGCAGCTGGATCTGGCCCGACGTCAGCGGCTGTCCGTGCCCGTCCTCCGCTCCCTGCAGAGCGAGCACCACCTCGCCGTTCACCACATGCACCGCGGTGTCGCCCAGCACATAGAGCTCCAGCGTGTTCCATTCGCCGTGGGGCGCGTCGGGCTCCACCAAGCCGGCCACCCGCCGCTTGGTGGACGCCGCGGGCAGCGAAGCCGTGGGGTCGTAAATCAGCCCCTTGGCCGTGGGGTGCTGGCTGGCCCGCACCCGTGCAACGGGCCCGCCTAGACAAATCAGGTCGCCCAGATCCGACTCTTGAATTTGGTACTCCAGGCACGCCTTCCACACGTTCCAAAACGCGCCGTGCGGGCCGTGGGCGTGATAGAGCAGCCCGCTGTCGCGGATCGCCTGGTGGCGTGGAGCCCACTTCTGCTCGCCCCAGCGAAACTGCATCGACAAGTGGTAATCCGAAAACGACTCGCGGGTGGTCAGGCCTGCGTAGATCTCCCCGCTGACCCGCAACACCGGCTCGCCGTCTTCTTCGATGACCC
>CALLPP010000057.1 GCA_938015655.1 uncultured Algisphaera sp. | reverse complement strand
AAGGCCACCTCTACTTCGGCATCGGCGACCGCGGCCGACAGGCCACCGTCCAAGACCTCGGCTGGCCCAACGGCAAGATCCACCGCATCCACACCGACGGCTCGATCCCCACCGACAACCCCTTTGTCGGGCAAGACGGCGTCTACGAAAGCATCTTCAGCTACGGCCACCGCAACCCCCAAGGCCTCACCACCCACCCGGTCACCGGCGCCATCTGGGAAACCGAACACGGCCCCCTGGGCGGCGACGAACTCAACCTCGTCCAAGCCGGCCGCAACTACGGCTGGCCCAAGATCAGCTACGGCATCAACTACAACAACACCGTGCTCACCGGCCGCACCACCGCGCCCGACATGGAACAACCCATCCTCTACTGGAAGCCCTCCATCGCCGTCTGCGGCCTCGCGGCCTACCAAGGCGACGCGTTCCCCCGCTGGCGGCACAACCTCTTCGCCGGCGGGCTGGCTTACGAAACCGTGCAGCGCCTGGTCGTGGTCGACGGCCGGGTTATTTACAAAGAACCCATCCTCAAAAACCTCGGCCGCGTCCGCGCCGTCGAGTGCGGCCCCGACGGCGCCCTGTACGTCGCCCTGAACGATCCGGGCACCGTGATCCGCGTCACCCACCACAAGACCCACCCCGGAGCGGGCGACGACGACCAGCCATGACACCCCAACCCCACGCCCGCCGCCAACACGCGTTCACCCTCATCGAGCTGCTGGTGGTCATCTCCATCGTCGCCCTGCTCATCGGCCTGCTGCTGCCCGCCCTGGGCCGGGCCCGCACCACCGCGCAAGACGTCGTGTGCCAGTCGCGTCTGCGCGGCCTGCACCAGATCACCCACGCCTACGCCAGCGACCACGACCAGCGCATCCCCCTGGGCTACCGCGCCGGGCGGGTGCAGTTCAACACCAACGTCTGGAGCGGCTTCGCCCAGCGTTACGTCCTCCACGGCCGGTTCCTGCTCGAAGGGCTCCACGACGCGGCCCCCGAAAACCTTTACTGCCCCCGCGAAACCGCCGAAGGCCAGAGCTTCGACACCGCCGCCAACCCCTGGCGCCGCCGCAACGAAACCACAACCCCCTGGCCCAACGTGCAGGCCGGCTACGCCATGGCCCCCCTGGTCAACGTCGACACCGAACCCCTCGAACGGCTCGAAAACCAGCTCGGGCGCCAGCCTCTCTACGCCGACACCGTCAACCTCCCCGAGCGCGTCGACAGCCGGCACCAAACTGGCGCCTACGTACTCCACGCCGACGCCGGCGTGAGCTTCGCCACCCGCGACCGGCTAGACCCTTTCCTCCCCGCCGGCCTCACCCTCGACGCCGCCAACAACGGCTCCCAGATGGACCTCTGGGCCGAACTTTCGCGTCGCTAAGCGTCCGCTCACCACCGCGTCGGCGAACCGTCGGGCAGCACCCAGTGCGGGTTGCGCCAGCGGTGCCCCTCCTCCGCCGCGGCCCGCACCGCCTCTTCATCGATCTCCAGCCCCAGCCCCGGCCCGGTGGGCAGCGCGATCATCCCGTCCGCATCCATCGCAAAGGCCTCGCGGTTGCTCACCAGGTCCCACAACCCCACGCCGGCCGCCTCGTTGTAGTGGATGCCCAGGCACGACTCCTGGAAGCACGCATTCAGGCTCACAAAGTCCACCGCCAAACACGACGCCAGCGCGATCGGCCCCAGCGGGCAGTGTGGCGCCAAGGCCACGTCGCGGCTCTCGGCCAACCGGGCAATATCGCGCACGTGCGTGATACCCCCCGCGTGTGACAGGTCCGGCTGCACAATGCCCACCCCCGGCCGTCGCAGCAGCTCGTAAAACTCGGCCGTGCTGAACATCCGCTCGCCCGTGGCGATTGGCACGTCGGTAAAGCTCGCCAGGTCCGGCAGCGCGTCGTTGAAATCCGGGTGTACCGGCTCTTCGATAAACGTCAGGTCAAAAGGCTCCAGCGCCCGGATCAGCTTCCGCGCCATCGGCAGCTTGCACCGCCCGTGAAAATCCACCGCCAGCTTCACGTCCGGCCCCACCGCCTCGCGCACCGCCTGCACCCGCGCCGCGCCAAACGCCACCGCGCCTTCAAAGTCCACGTACCCCATCCGCGGCCCGCCGTTCATCTTCAGCATCTTGAAACCCAGCTCGCTCACCACGGCCTTCGCCGACGCCGACGCCACCTCGGGGCTGTCGTCGTCGCGCCCCACCCAGCCGTACATCTGCATTCGGTCGCGCACCGCCCCGCCCAGCAGCGTGGCCACCGGCACCCCCAGCGTCTTGCCGTGGATGTCCCACAGCGCCTGGTCGATGCCCGCCAACGCCGACATCAGCACCGGCCCCCGGCCGCCGTAAAAATCGCCCTTCGCCAGCCGCTGCCAGTGCCGATTGATCAGCGCCGGGTCGGCGCCCACCAACGACTCCATCATCGCGTGCACCGCCGCCTCCACCGCCTCGGCGTATCCCTCCACCACCGGCTCGCCCCAGCCGACCACGCCCGCGCGGGTCTCGATCTTCAGCAGCAGCCAACGCGGGGCCACCCGAAACAGCTCGTAACGCGCAATCGTGTCGTGGTTCATGCCCCAAGATTATCCGCCTCTCCCGCCGCCATCCTCGCGGGCATCGAAGCGGGCGAAGACCACATCGCCCCGGACCCCATGGCTCAAGACGTAGTGGGCACCTGGAGGACCGCCCCCCGCGCAGTCGAAAAACAGTGCGCCGCCATGGCCTAAGCCACAGCCCCCCAAGCCGGCGATCAAGCCGCCGCGTCGGCCTGCGAAACCTCCGCCAGCGCCCGCCGCGCAATCCAGCCCAGCAGCACCACCACCCCCAGCGTCGCGGCCGCGCCCGCCGCGAGGGTCCACCCACCCACCGGCGACGTGCCGGCGTCCAGCCGCTCCAGCGCCGCCCCCCACGCCGCCACCACCGCCACCCGCGGCGCCATGCCCACCGCCGTGCCCACCACAAACGGCAGCCGACGCAGGGCAAACACCGCCGCCAGCACGTTGGTCGTGCCGTAGGGCACCACCGGCGACAGCCGCAAAAGTGCCAGCAACCCAAACGCCTTGCCCGGCGACGCCCGGCGGATCGCCTCGCACACCGCCGCCGCCCTCGGGTAGCGCCGGCCCCACGCCAGCAGCCCCGGCCCCGCCAGCCACCCCCCCACCGCGTACCCGATCGGCGCCGCCACCGTCGCCGCGCCCGTCGCCAAGAGCGCGCCCGGCACCGCCCCCAGCGACCAACCCGCGATCAACGACAGCACATGCGTGGGCAGCAGCGCCAGCCCGCAGCCCAGCATCCCCACCACCGCCAGCCCTCCCGCCACCGCCCAGCCGCCGGCGCGCAGCGTGTCGGCCATGCCGTACGCCATCCCCAGCGCCACCACACCGCCCAGGGCCTGGCCCACGGCCGCGAAGAACGCCACCGCCGCGGGCCGGCCCACCTGATTGAATCGTTCAAGAAAACGCATGCGCGGCAGATCCTAGCGCACCACATCCGGTTATTCGACCGGCTGCCGCCCGCGGGAAGGGGATTCTGCAAAGAGGTTGAAGCAAGTAACACTCAACGCGTTGCCGATAGAAACCGGCGCCGACATCCCGCCAAGCATGGCGATCAAATAACCGGATGCGGTGCGCCAAGCACCTGCCCGCGCCGCGGCGCGACCCGGCTCAAGAATTGCCGCTGCCACGCGATCCATCGCCGCCCCGAAACACCGGCCACCCGATCTGCCGGTGTACATACCGCGGCGCCCGCACGATCAGCAATCCGTTGCGGATCCTCAGCCGGCTGAACGCCCCGCCGTTGGCCTGCCACACGTCCGGCTCAATCACCGCGCGGATCATCTGCGCTAGCTGCTCTTCACGCTCCGCCCGCGTTAACCCCGGCGCCGACGGCGCGTTCATGAACCGCGGCACCTCCACCAGCAGATCCCTCACGTCATACACCTGCGCCACCACGTCCCGGTTCGCCCGATCCCGCGTCATCAGCGTCCCCCCCCACGGCCGCACCTCCGCGATAAAGCGCTGCTCCTGCGACAGCTGATCCATCAGGTTCAACAACACCGTCTGCGCCGCCACCTCCTGCCCCGCAAACGTCACCGCCACCCCGGGGTCCACCCCGTCGGCCTCCATCGCCGTCCAGTCGATCACCAGCGGCACCCCCGCCCGCGCCGCCCAGCGCCCCAACGCCGCGCGGGCACCCAACGCCTCAAACGCCACGCTGATCGGCCGATCCAGCCGCCACTCCAACGCCCGCGTCGCCGCCAACGCCGCCGCCTCGTCATCCACCGCCGCCTGCGACCTCTCACGCCGCAACGGGTTAATCCGCTCGTAGGGTGACTGCGCCTGGCCGTTGACCACCCCGCCCCCAACGAATTACAGCACAAAACTCAGGCCCGCCTCCCGGTCTGGCCCCACACCGATTCGCAGCACACCCGGTACCGTCGAAATTCACCATTCAAAAACGCCCCGATATGATCATCCGAGTTGATCGCAGCCATTTAATCGACACGCTCGGCGAGCGATCGATGAAACGCAACCCGGTCGCCAAGCCACTCGTCCATCGCACCCCAGGCCGAGTAGCAGCCGGAAACAACCAACAACAAGAAGAGCAACGTCCAAGGCGATCGCCTTGCGTTCAAGATCTGCGCAACCAGCCACCCCGCAAGTCCGACACCGATCACGATCAGCGACGCCCCACCACCAACAAAGATCAGGCCCTGCCCATAAATCGGCGCCCCCCAGAAAGGCTCGTCGATCTGAGCTTTCATGCCCAGCCAGCTTGAGCAGACAAACCACACGGCCAGCGACAGGCCAAAGCGGGGGACGGGGCGGCTTTCGGGTTGTTGATTCCGCACAAATTGCCTCCAACCGCGTTGCCGTGTTGAAGCAAACTGAGGATTGGCTCGGCGTCGCGGCCTCCGAAGCCGGCCTATCCCCGCCCGGCTTCAAATCACCCGGTCATCTTTCGCCAACCCGTGCGCCTCGGCCGTGTTCAGCTGCACCAGCGCCTCTTTGGGCGCCAGCTCCTTCGCCGCATCCGGGTCCACGTAATCCGAGTGGCAGCTCGCCTTGCCGCTGTCGTCGCCGGCCTTCAACTTGCCCTTGGCCTTGCTCGCCAGCTTGTGGATCTCCTCGGGGCTCAGCACCCCGCGCTTCTCTAAAATCTCCTGCTGCTCGGGCGTGAGCGCCGCGCTCTTCACCGTCTTGCCACGCTCAAAGCCGTCGGCCTTGCCGCTGGCCCACTCCTGGATCTCCTTGCTGATGCGCACGCTGCACCAGTCGTGGCCGCACATCGCGCAGAAGTCCGTGTCCACGTCCATGTCTTCGTCGTGGAAGGCCCGGGCCGTGTCGCCGTCAAACGCCAGCTCGAAGTGCTTCTCCCAGTTCAGCGCCGCCCGGGCCCGGGTCAGGTCGTCGTCCCAGTCGCGCGTGCCGGGGATGCCCAGCGCGATGTCCGCGGCGTGAGCCGCGATCTTGTAAGCGATGCAGCCCTGCTTCACGTCGTCTTTCTTGGGCAGCCCCACGTGCTCCTTGGGCGTCACGTAGCACAGCATGCTCGCGCCGTGATACGCCGCGTTGGTCGCGCCGATGCAGCTGGTGATGTGGTCGTATCCCGGGAACACGTCGGTCACCAGCGGGCCCAGCACGTAGAAGGGCGCCCCGTGGCAGATCTGTCGCTGGGCCTTCATGTTGAACTCAATCTGATCCAGCGGCACGTGGCCCGGACCCTCGACCATCACCTGCACGCCCATGCGCCAGGCACGTTCGGTCAGCTTGCCGATCTCCACCAGCTCGGCCAGCTGCAGGTCGTCGGTCGCGTCGGCCAGGCCGCCGGGCCGGCAGCCGTCACCGATGCTGAAGGTCACGTCGTGCTCGCGCATCACCGCGCAGATGTCTTCCCACGCGGTGTTCATCAGGTTTTCTTGGTTGTGGATCAGCATCCACTTGGCCAGCAGGCTGCCGCCGCGGCTCACCAGGCCGATCAGCCGGTTCTTCGCCAGCTTGATGTGCTCTTTCAAAAGCCCCGCGTGGATCGTGAAGTAGTCCACGCCCTGCTGGGCCTGGTTGCGGCACTCGTCCAGAACAATCTGCGTGTTCAGGTCGTCGATCTTGCGTCCGATGATCATCGAATAAATCGGCACCGTGCCGATGGGCGTGGTGCTGTTCTCGATCAGCGCCACGCGCGTCTTGTTCAGGTCGCCGCCGGTGCTCAGGTCCATCACCGTGTCGCCGCCCCAGCGCTCGGCCCACTTGAGCTTCTCGACCTCTTCGTCGGTGCTGCTAGAAATCGGCGACGCGCCCATGTTCGCGTTTACCTTGGTTTTGCTGGCGCGGCCGATGCACATCGGGTCCAGCTTGTGCTCCAGGTGGTTCACGTTCGCGGGGATGACCATGCGCCCCGCGGCCACCTCGTCGCGCACCTGCTCGGCGCTCAGGTGCGGCTCGCGCTCGGCCACCCGCGCCATCTGCGGGGTGATGGTGCCCAGGCGTGCGTGTTCCAGCTGCGTCACGGCTTTGAAGCCCGCCGGCGCCGTCCACGCCCCGGCGTGCTCGTAATCGTCGGTGTCGTTGCAGGCCCAGTCGCCGGGCATGAAGTCCCAGGCCGTCTTGGTGGGCAGGCCCGGCATGTGCGGGGTGTTGGGCGACGAGAACGTCGACGCCCCGGCCCGGCCCGCCGCGATCGCCGGCGCGTTGGCGAATGATCCGGGCGTGGTCACGCCCGCCGAGCTGCCGGGGTTGCCACCCACCGGCGGCAGCACATAACCCTTCGTCGCGGAAGCAGCGGCGGGCGGGGTCGATTCGTTGTTGGGCTGGATCATGGCGAGGCTCCGCGGGGTGGCGCCGGAAGCCACCGCGGAGCGCCCGGCCCGCACAAACGGGCCCACGAACCGAAGCGTGCTTCCCTACGCCGGGATTATCCGGGTCAGGTTCAACGGGTGCGTCTCAGGCCGCGGCGTGGTTTTCCCAACGCCCCGGCCGCCCCGAGCGAACGTATTCTAGCGGGTCCTCGGCCTCCCTCGAAATCGCCCTTTCTTCTCCCCGCAAAGGCATTCCCATGATCCTCCGCCGCCTGTTACTTGCCGCCGCCCTGTGCGTCGTCTGCGCCACCGCAACCGCCACCACACAAAAACTCCGCGTCGCGGGCCTGTTTGCCGACCACATGGTGCTGCAGCGCGACAAGCCCCTGCCGGTGTGGGGCTGGGCGACACCGGGCGCCCAGGTCACCGTCACCGCCAGGGCACAGTCCGTCACCGCCACCGCCGGCCCCAAGGGCAAATGGTCCGCCCGGCTTGCCCCGCTCGCGGCCGGCGACCCGTTCACGCTCACCGTGCGCAGCGGCGACGAAACGCGCACCTTCGACGACGTGCTGGCCGGCGAGGTATGGCTCTGCGGCGGCCAGTCCAACATGCAGTGGAACGTCGCCGGGTCTGCCAACGCCCAAGCCGAGATCGCCGCCGCCGACCATCCGCAGATCCGCGTCGTACGGATTCCTCTGGCCAACCGTCCCGCGCCGCGAGCCGACCTGCCGCCCATGAAGTGGAAGGTCTGCTCGCCCGAAAACGCCGGCGGCTTCACCGCCGTGGGCTACTATTTCGGCCGCATGCTGCACGCAGAACTGGGCGTGCCCGTGGGCTTGATCGACAGCAACTGGGGCGGCACCCCCATCGAAGCCTGGACCAGCGCCACGACGCTGGGTTCGCACCCCGACTTCACCAAACGCGTCGCCACGATCGAAGCCTTCGCCGCCGACCCCGGGGCGGTCGCGGCCGGGCAGCAGGCCATCGACACCTGGAACACCGCCCGCACCGCGGCCTTCAACGACACCGACGAGACCTGGAAAGACACCGGGCTCGACGACACCGACTGGCACGCTCTCAACCTTCCGGGTGCGTGGGAACAGCAAGGCCTGCCCGATGTCGACGGCACGGTGTGGTACCGCCGCACCTTCGACGTGCCCGCCAACCGCGCGGGCCAACCCGGCACACTAGAACTGGGCAAGGTCGAAGACCGCGCTACCGCCTATCTCAACGGCACGGCGCTGGCTGGCAACAACCCCGCCCACCGCTCGCACCGCTTCGACGTGCCTGCCGGCGCCCTGAAGCCGGGTCTGAACCAGATCGCCCTGCGCGTGCAAGACCGCGACCGCGCTGGCGGCGTTCTGGGGCCCGCCCGCGCCAGCCGCATCACCCTGGCCAACGGCAAGCCGATCCCCCTGGCCGGCGAGTGGAAAGCCCGCCCCACCGACGCGACCGCCGCGCTGACCCCGCCGTCGGAAAGCGATTTTTTTGCAAAAAACCAGCCCACCGGTTTGTACAACGCCATGATCCATCCCCTGACGCCTTACGCGCTGCGCGGCGTCATCTGGTACCAGGGCGAAAGCAACGCCGCCCGGGCCAAGCAGTACCGCGACCTATTCCCGGGCCTGATCCATGACTGGCGTGCCCGCTGGGACCACGAGCTGCCCTTTCACTGGGTGCAGCTGGCCAACTTCCGCGTCCCCGCCACCGAGCCGGGCGACAGCCAGTGGGCCGAGCTGCGTGAAGCGCAGTCCATGACCCTCGCGCTGCCCAACACCGGCCAGGCCGTGACCATCGACATCGGCGAAGCCAATGACATCCACCCCCGCAACAAACAAGACGTCGGCGCCCGCCTCGCCCGCATCGCGCTGGCCAAAGACTACGGCCAAGACATCGCATACTCGGGCCCCGTGTACCGCGCTATGGCCGTCGAGGGCGACCGTATACGGCTCACCTTCGAACACGCCGAGGGGTTAACCACAAGCGGCGGCCCGCTACAGCGTTTTGAGATTGCCGGCGCCGACAAGGTCTTCGTGTGGGCCAACGCCAAGGTCGAGGGCGACACCGTCGTCGCCCACAACCCCGCGGTCAAAACACCCGTCGCGGTGCGCTACGCCTGGGCCGACAACCCCGAAGGCTGCAACCTCACCAACGCCGCGGGCCTGCCCGCCAGCCCCTTCCGCACCGACGCGGACTAAACCGCATCTGGAATATGACCTGCCGGCAGATAGTGCCGCACCACCGCGTCGATCTCGACCGAATCGGGCTGGACCTGTCGCGCTTCGATCAGAAAATCCGACGCGCGGGCAAGATCCCCTTTCTGCGCCGACGCCACCGCCAGCCACGCAAGCTGCACCCCGTGGAAATCCCCCGCTTCATCCTCTGCTTTCGCCCGCTCCATCAGTTCTCCGCCAGCCTCTGCGTCGCCCGTGGCAATGCGGCAAGCCGCCGCGGTTGATCCGAGCGCATGCACGCCAGGCAGCGTTTTCATCGATTCTCGCAGCTGCGTTTCCCATTCGGCCGCCGAGTCGCGCCGCCCCGCCAAGAGCTCAGCCCACACCCGGTTGTTAAGCAACAACGCCCGCTCCGGCGGCTCCCAGTCAGGCTCTGCCAGCAGCGTCTCGCCCCATCCCGCAGCATCCTTAAACCGGCCGGCACGAATCAACGCCACACCCCGGTCCACTCTGAGTTGCCGCTTGACCGCGTCGTCCAGGCCCACATCCAGCGCCCGGTCAATCTGAGCCAGCGATTCATCCACGCGGCCACGTACCAGCAACTCCATCGACGCAGCCGCCGCCCCATCGCGTAGATATTTGTCTCGGTAACGAGCGCCACGATCACGCAACAAACTCAGAATCTGTAGCCCGTCAGACGGGAGCCCCCCCGCCACCGCCACTTCGTGCGGCCACGCACTTAAGACAAACACCAGCCCGTTCGCCAACGCAAAGAAACGCACAAAGTCCGCCAACGTCCCTGTCTCGCCCTTCCACCACCAAACGCCCGCGACAAGCGCCAGCAACAAGTTCATCAACGGACCGGCAACAACCATCAACGCCCACGCCAAAGTTGGTCGCAGCGTCTCTTTGGGCTCGGCCACCACACACCCGAAAGCCCACCACGTCCGCACCTCCAAGCGGAAGTCGCCTCGGTCCCGCACCACCAACCGCCGCCCTGCCCCGATCGAGAATCGCCACACCTTCATCCCCAGCGCCCAGGCCACCAGCGCGTGCGCGGCCTCGTGAAGCCACAGCCCCACCGCGCCACCCACCACCGCACCGGCCAAGACCGAGCCCACCTGCCACCCCGCTTTTACGGCGTCCCACGACAAACCCCCATCACCGACACTGACCAATGAGACAATCGCCACCACGGCAAACGTGCCCCACCCCAGGTTAAACCACGCGGCCACCCGGTCGCGCTTCTGCCGCAACGCCGTCACACACCGCGGGCAAAACTTCCGGGTCCGCAACGAAAACGACCGCCGCACCCGTACCAAACGTTCTTCAGAGTCCGCCGCGGCACCGCAGTCATCACAAGTCCATTCCATCTCAACCGCCTTGCCGCGTGAGCTGTCGAATCCCGCCCCCGACATCACACCAACCGCCTCGCCCGCGCTCTCATAACCCAACCCCCACGCCCACCCCAAACCGCACCCGCCCGCCGTTGGGCTCTTGGTACCGCTCGGTAAACGTCGCCGACCGCGTCACGCGCTGGCCATCGATCTCGACCGTGATCCGCAGGTTCAGCCCGTCCAGATCTGCCGTCGCCCCGCCCTCGCGCCCCGGCAGGGTGAAGAACGCCACCAGCCGCGCGCTCTCGCCGCGCTCGACGCGCAGCCCCGCCGCCGGGTCGGTCACCGGCCCCTCCAGGCGCACCAGATTGCCCCCGGTCAGTTCCAACCCCTCGGCCCCCAGCACCAGCACCCCCGGCCCGCCGTGATCGACCTGCAGCTGCACCTCCACCGCCGCGCCGTCCACCGCCTCCAGCCCCGCTTTCCCGGCCCGCCGCACCCCCGGCACCGTCACCAGCACCCGCGAGCCCGGTGCCAATTCCACGTCCACCGGCCGCGGCACGTAGTCATAGCCCGCCAAGTAGGTGGAGCAGGCGGCCGGCCCGGCGGCGAGCAGGGCCGCGCACAAAAGAAAACCTGCAATCCGCATACGCACAGCGTACCGCCCGGGACGGGCGGAAATCGAAATCTAAAGAACGAAATACGAATAGATCCCCCAAGCACCCGTCGCACGCCCCCCCTCTGGTCCAACTCGTATTTCGTTCTTCGCTTTCGATTTCCCCGCTACCCTTGGCCATGCGCCGCCCCAAACGCGACCCCAAACCCGAGCGGCCCTTCCCTCCCGACGCCCGCATCTCCGCGCTGCACCCCACCCAGCGCGACCCCACCCGGCTGACGGTTAAAGTCGCGGGCC
Source organism: uncultured Algisphaera sp. (assembly GCA_938015655.1). Classification (GTDB taxonomy): domain Bacteria; phylum Planctomycetota; class Phycisphaerae; order Phycisphaerales; family Phycisphaeraceae; genus Algisphaera. The sequence goes on along the minus strand of CALLPP010000057.1, from coordinate 3,925 downwards.
GCAGCGTCGGCACCCTCAGCACCAAGCTCGTGGACGACCTGGGCCTGGCCGTGGGCGACGTGTGGACCGAGCACCTGCGCACCACCCTGGCCGGCGCCCTCAAGTACGACAAAGCCTTCCGCGCCGCCACGTCTCGCCTGGCCCGCCGCCCCATGAGCCGCGGCCAGATCGAACGCAAGCTGCGCGACCTGGACCACGAAGCCGACACCATCGCGCAGGTCCTCGAACGCCTCGAACAGCTCCAGCTCATCGACGACCAGCAGTTCGGCGAGCTGGTCGTGCGCGAAACCATGCGCGGCCGCCCCGCCGGCCCCCGGCTGCTGCGCCAAAAACTCATGCAAAAAGGCGTGGACCGCACGCTCATCGACGGCCTGGTCGATCAGGCCACCAGCGACGACGACCAGCAGGCCGAGAGCGCCAAAGAGCTCGTCCGCAAAAAACTCCCCAGCCTGCAGCGCGTCGACGCCGCCACCCGCCAGCGCCGCGTCTACGGCCTGCTCGCCCGCCGCGGCTTCACCGGCGACGCGGTCCGCGCCGCCATGGCGCTGCTCGACGGCGTTGATGAAGCCGACGTTCAATAGCGCCGGCCCTCGCTTGCGTCGCTGAAGTGGGGCGCGTCGTGATTCATCGGGGCGTGAGGCGTTAGGGCCTAGGGTCTAGAAAACACCACGCGAAGCAAGTAAAAGCGGACCCCGCGTCAGCGCTCTTCCTAAGCCCTAGGACCTAAACCCTAACGCCTCACCGCGCAGAAGATTCCACCGCCGCCTTGGTCTTCTCCACCAGGTGAACCCCCTCAATCAACAACCCCTGATCCACCGCCTTGGTCATGTCGTAAAGCGTCAAACACGCCACGCTCACCGCCGTCAGCGCCTCCATCTCGATCCCGGTCTTCGCCACGATCCCCGCCGCCGCCGTCACCGTCACCGTGTCGGGCGCCGTGCGGGCAAAATCCACCGTCACAAAATCCACCGGCAGCGGGTGACACAGGGGGATCAGCTCCCCACACTTCTTCGCCGCCATGATCCCCGCCACCCGCGCCACCGCCAAAGCCTCCCCCTTGGGCAGGTCGCCCGCCATCACCCGGTCCAGCGTCGCAGGCGCCGCCACAAAGCGCCCCTCCGCCACCGCCCGCCGCTTCAGCGGCGGCTTCTCCCCCACGTCCACCATCTGCGCGTGGCCGGCGGCGTTCACATGAGAAAGTCCTTGCTCTGGCGTGTCCATAGCCGCAGCATAGAGACAGTCGGCCCCGCCTCGGCGTCCGGCCCGTCAGCCCAGCGGGCTTTCCGCATACTGCTCACTTGCCGGTCCGGCGTCTCGCGCCGCCCTCAACAAACACCATGCCTTACCTCATCCGCCGTATCGTCGCCAAAACCTGGAAACCCACGGTCCTCTTGGCCCTCCTGACGCCCCCAGCGGCGATGGCCGTGATGTTCTTCAGCGTCCCCACCTTTGAGACCAACTTCCTCAATGAACTCAACCAGCCCGCCCTCGCGGTGCCTGAGCCCGACCGCGCTTGGCCACTCTATCGCGAAGCCCTCGCGGGCCTGCCTCCACTTGCGGAAAGCGAGTACCAACGCGTCTCCTACTACGGGCGCCGACCCATTGATCCAGAGTGGGCAAACACCCGAAGCTTTCTCCTTGAGCACGCCGAAACGCTGGAGAAACTCCGCGCCGCCTCGCACCGCGCCGGGCTTGGATGGGTTGGCCACTTTCCAGGCGGCCACAGCGCTGCGGATCTCGCCCACTTGAAACGCATCGCCCCGGATTATCCGGCCCCACACCCCAGCCTGAAGTATGACACGCCACACCGCGACATCCTCAACGGTCACATCCAATATGCGCCCGGACTCGACGAGGCGACCGACTGCCTGCAGGCCGACCTGTGGCTCGCGGCCGAAGAAATGGATAACGAGCGAATCGCATCCAACTACCAGGCCCTGTTGAACGTCGCAAATCACGGCTCTGAGAACGGTCAGCTATGGCCACTCATCTCCACAAGCCATCAGCGCGTCACCGCGCACTATCAAGCCGGCATCATCGTCACCACCACCCATGCGGGTACCAGCCCCAAACTCCTCAAACGACTTTTTGACATCACTGAATCAACTCCCGGCCCGCTCCTTGATCCTCATCGACTTGCCGTATCTGATAACGACTTGATCCAGCGCCTATTCACAGCCAATGGTCTACCCACATGGACCGGCCCGTGGCTCACCGACAGCGAGTCGTTCGAAAGCTTCTACGACGTTTCATCGCCCAGCCTCGGGGCAAGGCTCAGGGTCGCCTTCGAATCCCCTCTGACTTACATGACCAGCCCCAGACGATCCGCGTTCACGCGCGTCATTCGCCAACGAAATGAACGTCTACGAATCGCACTCGACCAACCGTCCCACCGCCCCTCTCTGGGAGGAGGCGGCATGATCCTGGGCGGCGGCAATACTGCTTCGGGGCACGCACGGCGTCTGCGAGACCACTTAGCGTTGTACGAGAGCGGGTGGCCGATCCAGATGGTGACGACCCGCCGCGCCGAAGAGACTGGGATTCGCGATGCCCTACGGGTCACCCTCGCTCTGCACCTGTATCACACCGACCACAACCGCTGGCCCGACACCCTTGCGGACCTGGTGCCGAACCACATCGATGTCGTCCCGCCCGACCCGATCAACGGTGGGGGGCTGAGGTACCGGATCGACGACGGCCAACCACTGGTCTACAGCGTCGGCAGTGATGGTGATGACGACGGCGGCCGCCCCCCACTCATCGATGTGAATCCAAAATACGGATTCACCGCGGTCCGCCTCGACGAACTCGAACCCGATCGCTCCTACAAGCCTCACCATCGAGCCGCGCGCCAATGGCACGACTCCAACCCCGCCGACGGCGACTGGATTCTCTACCCCTGGCCCACCGACCCGCCCCTGGAACTCCCCGAGGCGTACGACTCGGACCTCGATCCTTATGGCGGCTGGCACTAATCGATCCGGTTCGCCCGCCACACTGAACACTCTACCCTACCCCCATCGACCTCCACCCCGCGGCCGTCCTGCTCGCGCTCTTCACCAGCGCCGCCTGCACCGCCGCCCCCCCCCCTATGCCCGACCCGCCCCCGTGGTGCCCGATGACCACGCCCCCACCGTCTCCGAAGAGCTGCGCGTCCGCGGCGGCCTACCCAACTTCTTCGCCAAGGCCCAGGCCGGCGATCCGGTCACCGTGGCCTACCTAGAGGACAACATCACCCACCCCGCCACCCGCCAGCGCCGCGTCTACGGCCTGCTCGCCCGCCGCGGCTTCACCGGCGACGCGGTCTGCGCCGTCAGTGGCGCTGCTCGACGGCATCGACGAAGCCGACGTTCAATAGCGCCGACTCGCGTTCACGTCGCGGAAGTCGGGCAAGTCGTGATTTATCGAAGCGTTAGGCGTTAGGGCCTAGGGCCTAGAAAACACCGAGCAAAGCCAGTGAAAGCGGGCCCCGCGTCAGCACTCTTCCTAAACCCTAGGACCTAAACCCCAACGCCTCAGCACCCAGAAGACTCCACCGCCGCCTTGGTCTTCTCCACCAGCCGAACCCCCTCAATCAACAACCCCTTGTCCACCGCCTTGGTCATGTCGTAAAGCGTCAAGCACGCCACACTCACCGCAGTCAGCGCTTCCATCTCAATGCCCGTCTTTGCCACGATCCCCGCCGCCGCCGTCACCGTCACCGTGTCGGGCGCCGTGCGGGCAAAGTCCACCGTCACAAAATCCACCGGCAGCGGGTGACACAGCGGGATCAGCTCGCCGCACTTCTTCGCCGCCATGATCCCCGCCACCCGCGCCACCGCCAAAGCCTCCCCCTTGGGCAAGTCGCCCGCCATCACCCTGTCCAGCGTGTCGGGCGCCGCCACAACTGCGGAGAGTATCTGATGGCAAGAGAACGGGCCTATGA
>CALLPP010000056.1 GCA_938015655.1 uncultured Algisphaera sp. | reverse complement strand
GCCGCGGGGCTGTTGCAGGCCGGCGGGGTGGTGGCCGCCCACGTGGTCGCCGGGGTGCTGCTGATGGCCGCCGGGCTGTGGGCCGGCGGGCGTCTGGGGGCCTGAGGGCCGACGGTGCGCGTGTTCGGGAGGGCGAACCTTCTGGTGAGCCGCCGTCGCGTGGGATCCGGGCTCACCACAAGGTTCTCCCTCCCATCAATCCTGCGCCGCCGCGCCAGCGCTCTTCCTAAACCCTAAGCCCTAAGCCCTAACGCCTAACGCCCCGCCAAACGGGCGCTAACCCCTCTCCCCGCCGCCCCACCCGGAACGCCCCGCAACGGCTATCCTTGGCGATTCCCCGCAGATCCGCAGACCGCCCCCCGTCCGACGCTCCCCGAGACGCTGAGCCCGCCCCATGTCCACCGCCGCCCCCGAACGAACCTCTCGTGCCAACGCCGTGATCCGCTTTGCCGGCGACTCGGGCGACGGGATGCAGCTGGCCGGCACCCAGTTCACCGACACCTCGGCGGTCATGGGCAACGACGTGGCCACCCTGCCCGACTTCCCCGCGGAGATCCGCGCTCCGGCGGGCACCGTCGCGGGCGTGTCGGGTTTTCAGATCAACTTCGCCAGCGAAAACATCTACACCCCCGGCGACGTGGTCCACGCGCTGATCGCCATGAACCCCGCGGCCTTCAAGGCCCACATCGCCGACGTCGAGCCCGGGGGCATCGTCATCGTCAACGAGAGCGAGTTCACCAAGACCAACCTCAAAAAAGCCGGCTACCCGCTGATCGAAGGGACCAAGGACTACCAGAACCCCCTGGACGCGGACATCTACAACCAGCAGTACAAGCTGGTCAAGGTGCCCATCACCAAGCTCAACCAACAAGTGCTTAAAGAATGCGGCCTGAACCCCAAAGGCATCAGCCGCTGCCGCAACATGTGGGCGCTGGGGCTCGTCTACTGGCTGTTTGAGCGCTCGCTCGACACCACCGTTGAGCACCTCACCAGCTATTTCGGCGAAAAGAAGAACCTGCCCGCGGTGGCCGAGGCCAACGTGCGGGCGCTGCGGGCCGGCTACGACTTCGGCGAAACCGCCGAGCTGTTCCCCGTCACCTACCGCGTCGAGCAGGCCGAGATCAAGCCCGGCACCTACCGCAAGATCATCGGCAACGAAGCGCTGGCCATGGGCCTGGTCACCGCCGGTCAGCTGGCCAAGAAAAACGTCGTCTACTGCAGCTACCCCATCACCCCCGCCAGCGACGTGCTGCACTTCTTGGCCCCGCAGAAGCACTACGGCGTGAAGACCGTGCAGGCCGAAGACGAGATCGCCGCCTGCTGCGCCGCCATCGGCGCCAGCTTCGCCGGCCAGCTCGCCGTCACCGGCACCAGCGGCCCCGGGCTCGCGCTCAAGGGCGAAGCGCTGGGCCTGGCCGTGATGACCGAGCTGCCGCTGGTCGTCGTCAACGTGCAGCGCGGCGGCCCCAGCACCGGCCTACCCACCAAGACCGAGCAGAGCGACCTGCTGCAAGCCATGTTTGGCCGCAACGGCGACTGTCCCATGGTGGTCTTGGCCCCCCAGAGCCCCGGCGACTGTTTCACCATGGCCATCGACGCCTGCCGCATCGCCATGCAGCACATGGTGCCCGTGCTGCTGCTCACCGACGGCTACATCGCCAACGGCAGCGAGCCCTGGCCTGTGCCCTCGCCCGACGGGTTCGCCCCCATTCAGATCAGTCATCCGACCGCGGCGCCCGACGACGGCTTCCTGCCCTACGCGCGTAACGAACAGTTGGCCCGGCCCTGGGCCCTGCCTGGTACCCCCGATCTCGAACACCGTCTGGGCGGCCTCGAAAAAGAAGCCGGCACCGGCAACGTCAGCTACGACCCGCAAAATCACCAAAACATGACCCGCCTGCGGGCGGAGAAGGTCGCCAAGGTGGCGGACGTTATCCCAGAGCTGGAAGTCAACGGCAGCTCCACGGGTGATCTGCTCGTACTCGGCTGGGGTGGGCCCTACGGATCGATCACCACCGCGGTGAACCACGCACGAGAGCAGGGCAAAAAAGTGAGCAGCGTACAGCTACGCCACATGAACCCTATGCCCAGGAATTTGGGCGATATTCTGGGCAGCTTTAAGCAGGTGCTGCTGCCAGAAATAAACGACGGTCAGCTCCGCGGCATCCTTCGTGGTCGTTTCTTAATCGACATCAAGGGACTTAACAAGGTGCAGGGCAAGCCTTTCCTTGTCGAAGAGATCGAACAAGCCATTGACCTGATACTCAGCGGCCACTGGGGCCAAGTCGAGGCGCGCTGGCCCGAGGGCGGCGAGCTCGTTGCGTGACGGCACGAGCGGAGCTGTGCGGATGCAACCGGTCGCGATTACTTTTCAAGACTAGATTTACCAAAAACCCGGAGGAAGCTCATTCGAGCTTCCCCCGGGCACAACTTAAACGATATGAAAGGTGTTTATCGAATCGAAACGTGTCGATCGACCGGTGCCGCGGCATCTAAGAACGCTGAGGTGGCGCGATATAGAAGTGCAGCGGCTTTGACGGCGGCGTGAGAGCAAGCTCAGGCCACCGAGAGACCGAGGGCCACCAGCACTAGCGACGCGGGTTCGGGAACGATACCGAACTCAAGCTGGAACGAATCAAGGTCTCCGCTGCCCGAACCGCGCTGGATAATCGTGGTATTTAGTCCCGACAGCGCGGCATCAAAGGTTTCAAGCAGGCCGTTGGTGATATCGCCCGAGGCGGCATTAAACTCAAGACCACCGCTCGTATCGTCCGCACCTACGTCAAAATTGACAGTGGTATTGGTGTTGGAAAGCTGAACTCCTGAGATCCCTTCGAACACCAAATCGAAACCGGTGTTGGTGACCGTAACCACATTGTTGATCCCCAGCGTAAGAACGTGTGTGGGAAGTCCCGTGCTTGCCGCACGTAGGCGTGCGGGACTTCTCGCACACGTCCTAAAGGTCTGCGTGGCTGACCCGCCGAGCCGAACCGAACCTCCGCCGGTGGTTTGTACCCCGTTGATGGTGCTGTCACCCGGGAGGATTAAGACAACGTCGTGAATGGCGCCCGTCGCGATTTCTGGCACTCCGGGTGCGCCAGCCAAACGGGCGGTGTCGTCAACTCTCAGGCTGATGCCAAGCTCAAAACCCCCGTTGGGAATCACGCGGGTTCCTGCGGCGGGGTCCGGGGTATCCAGCTCCCCGGAATTAAGGCCCGTTGCGGGATCGATGTCGCTGCTGCCGGAGAGGAAGACATTGCTCAAAACTCCGGCGTGAGCAAACGAAGTCAGCGGGGCGAGTGTCAATGCGACAGCAGCGGCTTTAGAAGCAAGCGTCATATTATCAATACCTCGTTTGTAGAATTTTCCAAGCCCGAAAAAAAGGAACACTTCGTCGGGCTCAGTCGTCCGGCATTTCCAGTAACGATCGTAGCTCTACTTCGCCGCCTACCCAAGAACTTTATGCCGCTTTAAGGGTAAATGCTTAGCAATCGCTTGCGAGAGATGGCGAGGTTCGGTCGCGGAAAAATTCGAGTTGGCGCCGTACTGCCCGCGGTCCCAGTGGGGGCCAAGTAGGGATCCGCGTTTTGTCGCGGCGACAAGCCGGGCAAGCGGTAGTAAGCGGCGAGATGCCCGAGATCGACGGCACGCAAGAGTGGTCCGGCGGCTTGTAGGGCCGGAGGAAGAAGTGAGCCCGACAGCCGCGACACCCAGCTGTGTGGCCCGCTGCCACCGTGACAGGCTTGGGGTGGCAGTTGATCGTGTAACGCCGCTCGTACGGAGGCGGAAAATGGAGCGCATAGATCTGTAAGTAAGCGATTTAGGGAGCTGGGTCCGTGGTCATCGCTCGGCTTGTTCGCGGCACGGTGGTTGCATGTACGATGTTTCGTCCCGATCGCGGCTACGCCGGGCTCGGAAACACCTCGTCACCTAAATTAAACCTAAAAAAACTTACCTCCCTCACCATACCGAAGGACGCAAAACTCCCATGGCCGTCAAAGAACTGACTTTCGAAGCCGAAGCCCGCGCCGGCCTGCTCGCCGGTGTCGAGAAGCTTGCCGCCGCTGTTAAGAGCACCCTGGGCCCCCGCGGCCGCAACGCGGTGATCGACAAGTCTTGGGGCGGGCCCACCGTCACCAAGGACGGCGTGACCGTCGCCGAAGAGATCGAGCTGGCCGACAAGACCGAGAACATGGGCGCTCAGCTCGTGAAAGAGGCCGCCAGCAAGACCAGCGACAAGGCCGGCGACGGCACCACCACCAGCACGGTGCTGGCCGAGGCGCTGTTTAAAGAGGGCCTGCGCCAAGTGACCGCCGGGGTGGACGCCAACGCCCTGGTGCGCGGCATGCGGCAGGCCGTCGACGCCGCGGTCGAATCGATCGCCAAGCTCAGCAAGCCGGTCAACGGCAAGCCCGACATCCAGAACGTGGCCACGATCTCGGCCAACAACGACCCGGAGATCGGCAAAATCATGGCCGACGCCATGGAGAAGGTCGGCAAGGACGGGGTCATCACCGTCGAAGAAGGCAAGGCGCTGGACACCTACGTCGACGTGGTCGAGGGCATGCAGTTTGATCGCGGCTACCTGTCGCCCAACTTTGTCACCGATCAGGACGACATGGTCGCCGTGCTCGACAAGTGCTTGGTGCTCATCTACGAAGACAAGATCAGCAGCATCCAGAAGCTGGTGCCGCTGCTCGAAAAGGTCCAGGGCACCAAGAAGCCGCTGCTCATCATCGCCGAAGACGTGGACGGCGAGGCGCTCTCGACGCTGGTCATCAACAAGCTCCGCGGCGTGCTGAACGTCTGCGCCGTCAAGGCCCCGGGCTACGGCGACCGACGTAAGGCGATGCTCAACGACATCGCCGTGCTCACCGGCGGCGAAGCGATCATGAAGGACCTGGGCATCGAGCTGGACAAGGTCGAGCTCACCCAGCTGGGCACGGTGAAGAAGATCACCGTCGATGCGGACAACACCACGCTGATCGAAGGCGCCGGCAGCACCAAGGCCATCCAGGGCCGCGTGGCCCAGATCCGGGCCGAGATCGAAAGCACCACCAGCGACTACGACCGTGAAAAGCTGCAAGAACGCCTGGCCAAGCTGGCCGGCGGCGTGGCGCAGATCAACGTAGGTGCCGGCAGCGAAGCCGAGCTGAAAGAGAAGAAAGCGCGTGTCGAAGACGCGTTGCACGCCACCCGCGCCGCGGTGGAAGAGGGCATCGTGCCCGGCGGCGGGCTCAGCTTCATCCGCGCCCTGGCGGCCGTCGGCAAGCTCTCGGCCCGGGGCGACGAGGCCGCGGGCATCGAAGCGGTGAAGAAGGCCCTGGCCGTGCCGCTGTTCACCATCGCCGACAACGCCGGCGAGCGGGGCAGCGTCGTCGTCAGCAAGGTCGCCGAGCAGAAGGGCAGCCACGGCTTCGACGCCCTGGCCCTGGAATACTGCGACCTGATCGAACGCGGGGTCATCACGCCCGCCAAGGTGGACCGCACCGCGCTGCAGAACGCTCTGTCGGTTGCCGCGCTGCTGCTGACCTGCGACTGCACCGTGTGCGAGGTGCCCGAAGACGATGCCGGCGACGACCACGGCCACGGCGGCGGTGGCGGCGGCATGCCGGGCATGGGTGGCATGGGTGGCGGCATGCCGGGCATGGGCGGCATGGGCGGCATGCCGGGAATGGGCGGCATGGGCGGCATGATGTAAGCCCGTCACGAAACCGCGAAGTTCGAAACACGACGTAAAACCAGAAACCCTCTTGCTAGCCGCTCACGGCTAACAGCTCACCGTTACGCGAGCCCACACCACGGCTCAACACTCACAAGGACCCGACCCATGGCCAAAGCCAAAACCACCAAGATCACCCCCCTGGACGACCGCGTGCTGGTGCAGCCCCAGGAAGCCGAAGAGAAGACCGCCTCGGGCATCTACCTGCCCGAAGGCGCCAAAGAAAAGCCCCAGACCGGCACCATCGTGGCCGCGGGCCCCGGCAAGCTGACCGACGAGGGCGAACGCACCCCGCTGACCGTGAAGAAGGGCGACACGGTCATCTACGGCAAGTACGGCGGCACCGAGATCGATGTCGACGGCAACACGCTCATGATCATGCGTGAGAGCGAGCTGCTCGGCGTGATGCAGTAAAGCGCGTGCTCTTGGCTTCGGCTGAGAGCGCCCGCCCGACGGCGGCGGCTGCCTTTTCTCAGAGCAGAAAAAGCACCGCCCCCCGAGTCCAACGATCAAACTGATTTAACCAAACACAGGAGCCAACACCATGGCGACCAAACAGATGATTTTCGGCGCCGAGGCGCAGGCAGAACTCAAGAAAGGCCTCGACCAGCTCGCGGCCGCCGTGAAGGTCACGATGGGGCCCACCGGCCGCAACGTGATCCTGCAGAAGAGCTACGGCGGCCCCGCCGTGACCAAGGACGGCGTCAGTGTCGCCAAAGAAGTTGACATCAAAGCGCCTTTCCAAAACATGGGCGCCAAGATGGTGGTGGAAGTGGCCAAGAAGACCGCCGACAAGGCCGGCGACGGCACCACCACCGCCACGGTGCTGGCCCAGGCGATCTACAGCGAGGGCCTGCGGCACGTCGCCAGCGGGGCCAACGCCATGGCGCTGCAGCGCGGCATCACCGCCGCCGCCGCCGTCGCGGGTGAAGCCATCCAGGACATGGCCACCAAGTGCAAGGGGCTCGACGACCTCAAGGCCGTCGCCAGCGTCTCGGCCAACCACGACACCGAGATCGGCCACCTGATCGCCGAAGCCATCCACAAGGTCGGCAAGGACGGCGTGGTCGAGGTTGAAGAGGGCAAGTCGTCCGAGACCACGCTCGACTACGTCGAGGGCATGCAGTTCGACAAGGGTTACCTCTCGCCTTACTTCATGACCGACCCCGGCAGCCAGGAGGCGGTGCTGGAAGACGCGCTGATCCTGGTGCACGAAAAGAAGATCAGCAACCTGCCGGACCTGCTGCCGCTGCTCAACAAGGTGGCCATGGCGCAGAAACCGCTGCTGATCATCGCCGAAGACGTCGAGAACGAAGCCCTCGCGGCGCTGGTCGTCAACCGCCTGCGCGGCGTGCTGAAGGTCGCCGCGGTCAAGGCGCCCGGGTTTGGCGACCGCCGCAAGGCTCTCTTGGGTGACATCGCCACGGTGACCGGCGCCACCTTCGTCAGCGAAGACTTGGGCCAGCAGCTCGAAACGCTTGAGCTCGACGCCTTGGGCAGCGCCAAGCGGCTAGTGGTGGACAAGGACAACACCACGATCATCGAGGGGGCCGGCAAAAAGAAAGACATCGCCGCGCGGGTGGATCAGATCCGCAACCAGATCGAGAAGACCACCAGCGACTACGACCGTGAGAAGCTGCAGGAGCGGCTGGCCAAGCTGACCGGCGGCGTGGCCATGATCCGCGTGGGCGCCGCCACCGAGACGGCCATGAAGGAACGCAAGGACCGCGTGGACGACAGCCTGGCCGCGACCAAGGCCGCCGCCCAGGAGGGCTACGTGCCCGGCGGCGGCGTGGCCTACATCCGCGCCATCGAAGCGGTGGAAGCCAAGCGCACGAGCGCCAAGGGCGACGCCCGCATCGGCTACGACATCGTGGCCGCCGCGTTGCAGGCCCCGCTGCGTCAGATCGTCGAGAACGGCGGCGTGGACGGCCACGTGGTGGTCGAAAAGGTGATGGGCCAGAAGGGCAACCAGGGCTACAACGCCGCGACCGGCGAGTACGTGAACCTGGTCAAGGCCGGGATCATCGATCCGGCCCTGGTGGGTCGCACCGCGCTGCAAAACGGTGCGTCGGTGGCGGGGCTCATGCTCACCACCAACGTGCTGGTGACGGACCTGGAAGACGAAGCCGCCGTCACCGCCGGCGCGGTGTCCTGATCCACAACGTTTGGCGAAACAACCGCGGGCCCGGGGGTTCACTCTCCCGGGCCCGTCTTATGCGAGTCCCCGCCGGCGTTGGGTGTTAAGTCTTAGGCGTTCGGTCTGAGGTATGTGCTCGCGGCATGGACCACCTCTGACTCGCTTGTCGCTAAAAGACTCGGCCGCCTTCGGCCGGCCTTGGTCGATACCCAGGACCTCACGCCCAACGTCTCGCCAGAAGCCCTCCGGTACCACGCGACTCCTCACGCGTCCAATCCCTAAAGAAGCATGGCCACCCAACGCGACTATTACGAAGTGCTCGGCGTCGAAAAGAGTGCCAGCGGAGACGTCATCAAGCGGTCTTACCGCAAGCTGGCGATGAAGTGGCACCCGGACCGCAATCCCGGCGACAAAGACGCGGAGACGAAGTTCAAGGAGTGCGCCGAGGCCTACGAGGTGTTGTCGGACGGGGAGAAGCGCAAACGCTACGACCAGTACGGTCACGCGGGCCTGAGCGGTCAGGCGGGCCACGATTTCAGTGGAATGAATGCGGGCGACATCTTTTCGATGTTCGACGAGATTTTCGGTGGCGGGGGCGGCCGGCGCGGCCGGCAGTCGCGCGGCGGGCCGGCCCGTGGTTACGACCTAGAGACTCAGGCCGAGATCACCCTCGAAGACGCGTTCGCGGGCACCGAGGTGGACATCGAGTTCACGCGGCAGGACCGCTGCGAGACTTGCAGCGGAAGCGGCGGTAAACCGGGCACCGAGCCCTCGGCGTGCGTGCGTTGCGGCGGGGCGGGGCAGGTCGAGCAAGCGGGGCTGGGTGGTATGTTTCGCATGATGGCTCCGTGCCCTGCGTGCAAGGGGGCGGGCCGCACCTACGTCGACAAGTGTTCGGGGTGTGCCGGCGGCGGGCGGACGGCCAAGAAGCGCAGCCTGTCGCTGAAGGTGCCCGCGGGTATTGCCGACGGCCAGGCCATCCGGGTGGCCGGCGAAGGCGAGCCCGGGGCCGGAGGCGGGCCCCACGGCGATCTCCACGTGGCGGTCCGAGTGGCGGAACACGACCTGTTCGAGCGCCAAGACCAGCACCTGGTCATGAAGCTGCCCGTCAGCTTCACCCAGGCGGCGTTGGGCGCGGGGCTCACCATCCCTACCCTCGATGGCGAGGCGGAGATTGTCGTCGAACCTGGCACCCAGCATGGCGAGCTGATCCGCCTGCCCGGACGCGGGATGCCCTCGCTACGCAGCGGGCGGCGCGGAGAGCTGGTCGTGGCGGTGATGCTGGAGATCCCTAAGAAACTCAGCGAGCGGCAAGCCGAATTGCTGCGGGAGTACGCCGAACTCGAAGACCGGGACGTGCTGCCCGAGAACGATAGTTTTTGGTCTAAAATCAAGAGCTACATCAGCTGATTCGCCCTTCTGAATGATCCACCCGAACGCCAGACCGAGCGTTTTTTATGAACGAATCTCCCCCCGACGACCTAACCCCCGACGACGACGGGGCCTTTATGGACCTCACACCCGAGGGCGACGAGCCGACGTTTGACCCCGAGACCGAGTTTGACGGTGTCGATGAGGGGGTTGGCGACGGCCTGGGCCTGGGCCTGGCCGATGCGGATGATCAAGACGAGTCTCCCGAGCTGGCCGCCGCCCGTGGCGAACTGGCCGCCCTGAAAACCAAGCAGGAAGAAACCGAGAGCAAGCTGCTGCGGACCGCGGCGGACTTTCAGAACTTCGTGCGGCGTTCGGGGTTGAATGTCGATGAGGCCAAGCAGGAAGCCTACATGAAGGTTGCCAAGTCGCTGGTGGGGGTGCTGGACAACTTCGACCGGGCGATGGAGAACTTCGACCCCGAGACTGCGTCGGCCGCGGACGTGCTGGCGGGCGTGGAATCCACGCGGGCTGCGCTGCTACAGGCTCTGGGGTCCTTCGGGTTGGCGAAAATCGAGGTCGCTCCGGGCGACGCGTTTGACCCCAACCTGCACGAGGCGCTGATGCAACAGCCCTCTGAAGAAGTGGAATCGGGCTGCGTGTCGCAGCAATTTCTCCCGGGCTACACGCTGAACGAACTGCCGGTGCGGGCGGCGCAGGTCGGGGTGGCGCAGTAACACGCCGCGGTTTGATTGAGCCCGATGGACGGTTGCTGGGGTTGCTTTTTGTGGCCCCCGAACCGGGAACGATGGAGTTGATCGATGCCTACTTATGACTACGTCTGCGACGCCTGTGAGCACGCGTTTGAAGAGTTTCAGATGATGTCCGCCAAGGTGCTTAAAAAGTGCCCCGAGTGCGGCAAGGCCCAGCTGCGCCGGCTCATCGGCACCGGGGCCGGGGTGATCTTCAAGGGCGGCGGGTTCTACGAGACGGATTACCGCTCGGATGCGTACCAAAAGGACGCCAAGGCGGACAAGCCTGCGGAAAGCAAGACCGACGGCGGCGGCAAAAAAAGCGGAGACAAGGGCGGCGACGGCGCCAAGAAGACCGCCGCCAAGGCCGACAAACCGGCGGCGTCGGCCGCCGCGTCCAAGCCAGACTCCAAGGCCCCGGCGAAGAAGAAAGACTGACGGCGGTGTCGTGTCGGCCCGCACGCGCGGACCGCGGGTCGTAAGAAACCGGGCGGACGGGCCGGCCATGAACGAGAACGACCTGCTCCAGCACGTCTACGCGGCGAACGACGGCCTGCCGGCGGGCGTGCTGATTCCGCCCGGTGACGACCTGGGCGCGATCCGTTTTGGTGACGACACGCTGCTGGTGGGGGTTGACCAGCTGATCGGCGGGGTCCACTTCGATCCCGTCACCGCTGGCCCCGAGCAGATCGGCCGCAAGGCGGTGACCCGCAACCTGTCGGACGTTGCCGCGATGGCCGCTCTGCCCGTGGCCGCGGTGGCCGCGGTGGCCTTACCCCGCGAGGCGGATCCGGCGTGGACCCGGCGCTTGTTTGACGCCACACGCCTCACCGCTGCGGATTACGGCTGCCCGCTGGTGGGCGGCGACATCGCCGTGGCCGACGGGCCGCTTGCCCTTACCGTCACGGTCTGGGCCCGGCCCGCGGGCGTCGCACCAGTGACCCGCGGGGGAGGTCAGCCCGGCGACAGGATCTACGTCAGTGGCACGCTGGGCAACAGCTTGCCCACTGGCCACCACCTGGACTTTGAGCCCCGCGTCGGCCTGGCCCGGACCCTGGCGGCAGATCCGCAGCGGCGGCCCCGGGCCATGATGGACCTGAGCGACGGCCTAGCTCAGGACCTGCCGCGGATGGTGTCCCACGCCGAAATCACAGCCGCGGCCCTGCCCGTGCGGCGCGCCCCTGCGGTCAAAGATGATCGCTTGCCCCCGTGGCGGCACGCGGTGGGGGACGGCGAGGATTACGAGCTGCTGCTGATCGTGCCCCCCGACGTGGACTACCCGGCACACATCGACGGTGTGCCGCTAACGCGCATCGGTCGGGTGACCGACATCGGGGGCGTGGTTGTCTGCACGCCCGAAGGCACCCGCCACCACCTGAACGGCTTTGGCTGGGAGCACCGGGGAGGCGAACGATGAGCACGCCCGCGGACCTCACCTGGACGACCGGTTCCGCTCAGGCCACCACCGCCTGCGGGCGCCGGCTCGGAGCGCTGCTCGTGCCCGGCGATGTCGTGGCGTTGGACGGCCCTTTGGGAGCCGGCAAAACCCAGTTTGTGCGTGGGCTGGCCGCGGGCCTGGGGCTGGATCCGGACGCCGTGTCCAGCCCCACCTTTGTCATGATGCAGGAGTACGAGCCGGACCCGCCGGGTGCCGGCTGCCCCTTGTTTCACCTGGACGCCTACCGCATCAGCGGCGAAGAAGACCTCGCGTCGCTGGGCTTCGATGCGGAGCTGCGTGCGTCGGGCGTTAGCGTGGTGGAGTGGGCGTCGCGCATCGCCGGCGCGCTGGGCCCGGACGCGATCTACCTGGAGCTGGCCCACGGTCCCGACGACACCCGCACCCTGACCCTGACCCCCCGCGGTCGCTGGGCCAGCTCGCCCCAGCGGCATATTTTGCAGACCACCCTGACCGAGGCCCAACCGTGATGCCACCGCCCCAGCCCTCCGCACCCGCGCCGTCTCCTATGCCCCCCTCGGCCTGTCCCACCTGCGCTGCTTCGGTGGCCGCGGAAGCCCCGGCTTTTCCTTTTTGCAGCCCACGCTGCAAGCAGATCGACCTGGGCCGATGGTTCAACGAGTCTTACAAAGTTAGCCGTCCGATCGAACAGGCCGATCTGGATGAGGAGTAGGGGGAAGTGGATTTTTTACGGTAAGTTCAAGCGGTTTTTAGGTTGCCGATGGTGAAACCGGTTTTTACCCCGTGGCGACGGCCGTGGCGGTTTTCTTCTCTTTTTCGGGGTACTTGATCCGCTTGTGGTAGACCGCGCAGAGCGTTTTGCTGATGGCGGCTTCGATCTTGGACAGCTCGGTGAGGGTGAGGTTGCAGTCGTCGAACTGACCGTCCATGAGGCGTTTGAGGGCCATGCTGTGGACCAGCTGTTCGAGGCGGACGGCGGTGGGCTCGTCCATGGCGCGGGCGGCGCCTTCGATGCCGTCGGCCAATAAGAGAATGGCCGCTTCGCGGGTCTGGGGCTTGGGGCCGGGGTAGCGAAACTCGAACTCGCTAGGGGCCGGCTGGTCTTCGGCTTCGGTGGCTTTGCGGGCCTGGTGGTAGAAAAACTCAACCAGGGTGGTGCCGTGGTGGCTCTCGATGAGGTGGCGGATGACCTGGGGCAGGTTGAATTCCCGGGAGAGTTCGACGCCGTCTTTGACGTGGCCGATGATGATCAGCAGGCTCATGGCGGGCGAGAGCTTGTCGTGCTTGTTGGCCCCGCCGGCCTGGTTTTCGATGAAGTAGCTGGGCTTGATAATTTTCCCGATGTCGTGGTACATGGCGCCCACGCGGCAGAGCAGGCCGTCGGCGTCGATGGCTTCGGCGGCGGCTTCGGTAAGGTCCGCGATGCGGAGGCTGTGCTGATAGGTTCCCGGGGCTTCCTGAGCGAGGCGCTGCAGCAGGGGGTGGCTGGCGTCGTTGAGCTCGCGCAGGGTCATGCTGGTGGTGACGCGGAAGACCGGTTCGATGATAACCGGCAGGATGCCCTGGACCAGGAGCCCGACCATGCCGCCGGCGATGACGACGTAGAGCACGTCGGCGGCCAGCAGGCCCCACTGGGCGCTGACATTTTCACCCAGCAAGGGCAGGGCGTCGGTGCCCGGAAGGTCGAAGCGGCGTTCGGCGATACCGGCGATGAAGGTGGCCACGCCGGTGGCCACGCCGGCCCACAGGCCGGCCGTGACGAGCTTGGAGCGCGAACGCACGTCGTTGAGCTGGGCGACCGCCAGGGCAACGCCGGTGAGCATGACCAGGGCCCAGGAGGTGGGCAGGCGCAAGCTCAAGACGATGAGTAGGGTGAGGGCGATGCCCATGGCCAGAGCGAAGCGGCGATCGTAGACCACCGCGAGGATCATGGCTCCGGTGAGGGCGGCGAAGACCACGCCGCCCAGGGCCGCGGCGGGCCAGGCGCCCGCGAGCACGACGGCGGCGAATTGGCAGATGAGCAGCAGCGAGGTGAGGGCCAGGCCCCGCATGGGGTTGCGCCGCACCCGGGGGCTGTAGGCGAAGATGTAACTCCATACGCCGGCGGCCAGCAGGCCCATGAGGCCCACGAGCCCCAGCCAAGACAGTAGTTTTTCGGTGGGGGTGCGGGCGGATTCCCACCGGGCCCGTTCGTCGGCAATGAGCTGCAAATCGTCGATGCTGAGCTGGGTGCCTGAGCTCACGAGCACCTGGTCGGGGCGGTAATCAATCTTGACCACCGGAGTGGCGGTGTAGGCTGCGTCGCGCCGGGCCTGAGTGGTGGCGTCGTCGTAGAGGTAGGTGGGGTCGACCTGACGCAGAATCACGGCCGAGACGACTGGCTGAAGGTCGGCGGGGAAGTCGTTGGTGATGTCGCCCGCGAGCAGCCGGGCGATCTGGGCGTTGTCGCTGACCGGTAGCAACAGGCGTTCGCTGACCAGGCGTTCGGCGTTGGTATGCACATAGGGGTCCGGGTGAACCGCTTTGAGGCGTGCGGGTCCGTCTAGGGTACGCCGGTAGTCGTTGTCGGCCAGGATCACGTGAGTGAAAACACGGCGTAGTGCGTCGCGCACCCGCCCGTTCCACTCCTCGGGAGTGGTGGGCGAGTCACCTACGCCCAGGGCGTAGCGTGCGAGCTGGCCGTGGGCTTCGGGGGTGAGCCCGACCGAGGTGACGTAGTCGGGGCTGATTTCTTCGAAGTCCACTTCGTGCAGCTTGAGCAGACCGGTGAGTTCTTGCTGCAGATCACGGCGCAGTTTTTCGTTGTGGCGAAAGACCGGGGGTACTTCGCGCCGGTTGAAATCCCGCTCGCGGTCGGTGGCGTTGAGGTCGATGGCTTCGAAGGCTTGCCGGGCGAGCACGGGCCGGTCGAGCATTTGTCCCAGGTAGTGACCCGGCCGGCTTCGGGCCGACAGCGCGATGGCGGACCCGACGATGGCGAAGGCGACGACAAACAGGAGGCACCACTCGACGTCGCGCCGGCGCAGCCAGGCGAGCCAGGGGCCGCGCTCACCGCGAACGGCGCGGCGGACGCCTTTGCGGCGGTTTTGTTTGCTCTTGCCGGTGGCCATGGGAAGACGTGTGGGGGTGGGTCGCGGGGAAGGGGCAGACGTATGAGGCTGTCTGGGGACTCAGACCGGGGATCATCGGCCGGATCGGTGTGGCGCCGGGGGGAGATTTTAGCTGTTGTGGTTCATCTCGGGGCGGGGAAGCGTGGGCGCCCAGTGCGGGCGGAGAGAGGTCCGATAGATGGCGCTTGGTGTTAGCTCTTGGCGTCGCCGTAGGCTTCTACGACCCGCTGGACCAGGGGGTGGCGGACGATGTCCTCGGCGTCCAGAGCGCAGCGGCCGATACCCGGCACGCGCTGCAGGCGGTGGTAGGCGTCGATGAGCCCTGAGTCGCGTGGGTCGTCCAAGTCGATCTGGCTGGCGTCGCCGGTGACGACCATTTTGCCGCCGTGGCCCAGGCGGGTGAGGAACATGAGCATCTGGCTTTTGGTGGTGTTCTGCGCTTCGTCGAGGATGATGAGTGCGTCGTTGAGCGTGCGGCCGCGCATGAAGGCCAGGGGCACGATCTCGATCAGGTCGTGGGCCATGAAGCGTTCGATGTGGTCGAACTCCATCATGTCGTGCAGGGCGTCGAGCAGCGGACGCAGGTAAGGATTGACTTTGTCCTGCATGGTGCCCGGGAGAAAGCCCAGTTTTTCGCCGGCTTCGACGGCGGGGCGCACGAGCACGAGCTTGCGCACGGCGCCGCGCTTGAGCATGTTGACCGCGGCGGCGACGGCGAGGTAGGTCTTGCCGGTGCCCGCGGGGCCCAAGCAGAAGGTCAGGTCGTGGTCGTGGATGGCCTTGAGGTAGGCTAGCTGCCCGGCGGTTTTGGCGCGGACCCGGCGGCCGGGCAGGTAGACGTCCAGGGCGCCGTCGGCGGCGGGGCCGGCGGCGCGGGCCGGGCCGGGGTCGTCAGCGGGCTCGCCGGCGATGGCGGCCGCGGGCGAGGGTTCGTGCAGGGCGGCGGACGAGAGGGCTTCGAGTAATTGGGCTTTACCCAGTGTGCGGCCGGCGCGGGCGGCTTCGTGCAGGCGCTCGACGACCTCGGCGGCCTGGCCCACGGCGCGCGACTCGCCAACGATGCGCAGGGTGTCCTCGCGGGCACTGACCGCGACGCCCAAGGCCTCGCGGATGAGCTTGAGGTTGCGCTCGGCTGGGCCGGTGAGGGCTAGGCGGGCGTCGCCGGGGGGCAGGGAGAAGGTTTTTTCCATGCGGATGGGGCTTGGTGCCGTGAGGACCGGCGGCGCGCTCGGTACGCATCGACCTGCAAGCCTTCACTCTGGTGGGCGCCACCACACGAACCGGCCTTTTGACCACGCCACTCCGGGATCGGTTCGGTATTCCGTTGCGGCTGGAATTCTACACCCATAAAGAGCTGATCGAGATCGTCAGCCGAGGTGCTGACCTCCTTGACTTGAACCTCGCCCCCGATGGGGCCGCTGAGATCGCCAAGCGGTCAAGAGGGACCCCCCGGGTGGCAGCGAGGTTGCTTCGCCGGGTTCGGGACTTCGCGACGGTTGGCGGTATCGAGATTGTCGACGCAAAGGCCGCCGATGCGGCCCTCACCAATCTTGATGTGGATCGCCTCGGCTTGGACAGCATGGACCGGCGTTATCTCAGCTGCATCGCCCATCATTATGACGGCGGTCCGGTCGGCATCGATACCATGGCAGCTGCCCTTTCCGAGCAAAGAGATACCCTCGAAGAGGTGGTCGAGCCCTTTCTCCTACAGCAGGGCCTGTTGCAGCGAACGCCAAGAGGCCGGTTTATGACCAGCTCAGGCAACTGTGTGAGACGATCGAACCGATTGTACTGG
>CALLPP010000055.1 GCA_938015655.1 uncultured Algisphaera sp. | reverse complement strand
TCCATCGAAGTACGGCCAACCGAACAGACAAATGACTCCAACCGCACGATGTCGTCGTTCTGAATTGGCTTGTGAAAGTGAACTCCGTCATTGGATGCCGTCACCACGGCCGACTTGCAGTGCCGCCGCGCGGAAATTGCGTCATTCGCTCAGAATGCGGTTTTTGCGATCGAATCGCTTCAGTCCGACAGACTGCTAATCATTGGCGGAATGACCTCGTCGTAAGGGATCGCGTCGCGGGGTGACCGGGGGTTTTTGTGGGTCGGGGCTGGGGTGTCGGCTGCCGTGGTCAATCGTTGGACGCCTCGCGTCGGCGGGCCATGAGGGCCCGTGCGGCCTCGCGCATGTCTTCGACGCTGTCCGACTCGTCCACGATCTCAACCCCCAGCAAGGTCTCGATGCAGTCTTCCAGGGCCGCCAGGCCCGAGGTGCCGCCGAACTCGTCTTTGACCGCCACCAGGTGCTCCTGCTCGGCGGTCATGCGTTCGAGCGCGGCGGCCACGCTCATGGTCTCACCCACCTCGCCCAGGGGCCGGGCCAGCTGGGCGAGGGTCTGGTCGCCGCGGTCGTGGTGCGAGGCTTTGAGGATCGCGTGGCGGGTGACCAGGCCCACCAGATGGTCCACGTCGCCGTCGTGCAGGGGGATGCGGCTGAAGCGCAGCTCCGGGTGCTCGGCCAGGGTCTGGTCCACCGTCAGCGACTGCGGCAGCATGAAGACCACCGGCCGCGGGGTCATGATGTCGCGCACCGCAACCTGGCCCAGGCTCAGCAGGTTGCGAATCACCCGGCTCTCGGCGGGCTTGAGCACACCCGCGTCGCCGCCCAGCTCGGCGGTGACCGCGATCTCGGCCCGGGTGAGCGCCGCGCCGTGCCCGCCGCCCAGGGCCTTGCTGATCCACTGCAGGGGGATGATCACCGGCAGGGTGACCCAGATCATGCCCTGGATCGCCAGCGCTGTGAAGGGCGCCAGCTTCTTGGCGTAGGCCGCGCCCAGGCTTTTGGGGATGATCTCGCTGAGCACCAGGATGAGGATGGTGATGACGACCGAGCCCAGCGCCACCCACTGGTTGCCGAAGATCTTGAGGATCTGCGCGCCCGTGCCCGCGGCGCCGATGGTGTGGGCGATGGTGTTGAGCGTGAGGATCGCCGCCAGCGGGCGGTCGATGTTGTTTTTCATCTCCTTGAGCCGCACGCCGGATTTTTTGCCCGACTGAGCCAGCACCTCAACCTGCGAGGCGGGCAGCGACAAGATGCCCGCCTCCAAGAGCGAGCAGAGAAACGACACGCCCAGCGCCAACGCCAAGTAGAACGCAAGCATGAACCAGTCGAAAGATCCGGCGGGACCGGTGGGGGTGGCAGAACCGGAACCAAAGCCGGCGGCGAGCAGAGAGAAGAACATGCGCAGAGTTTACGCCGTCGTCGAACCGCCGCAGGCCCGACCCAGCCGCGCGACACCAGCACGAGAACCCGTTTCGGCGGGGCTCCATTCCGCGGTTACGCGGAACGCAATAAACTCCATTAGCGGACGTTAACTGCGAATAGCAGGTCGAACCCTCTTTGACCTCGGTCTTCGCACCGACGCAAGCCGCACAAAGCTAATGGAGGTGGGGCCTCGGACCCTCGGCGCGAGCCTTCGGACTTGTTAGGCCGGCGCCGGTCCTTTGTCAGAGCGCCCGCGATCGTCGCGCTACATGTTCCTTGGGCCGACACGCTCGCACGATCGGTAGGTCGTCGAGCCCACTCCGTAATAACCAATCGACGCGACAACGTCGTTTTTCGTTGACCGCCCACCGCTGCTTACGTGCAACAACCCCAAGTCATGTTGAGATCGCTGTGCTCGCGAGTTGAGCGGTGCTGCACGACGCACCCTCACCCGCGCTCCAGCGCCATGCTGTGTACCTCGTGGTACTGCTTGCCCAGGTTGCTCCAGCCAAAGTGCTCGCTGAGCGCTTCCACGGCGTTGCGCTGGTCGATGCGTTCACGCTGGTCCAGCTGGCAGAAGGCGTGCAGCTGTTCGGCCAGCACGTTGGCCGAGTCGTCGAAGCCCCGGCCCCGGCGGGGGACCAGGGCGACACCCTTCTCGGGGTGGTCAGGCATCATCTGCTGGAGGTAGTTGCCAAAGCCCGCCAGGTCGCTGGTGACTGCGGGCACGCCCAGGGCCATGCACTCCAGGGGGGTGTAGCCCCAGGGCTCGTAGTAGCTGGGGAACACGCCCAGGTTGGTGCCGCGGACAAAATGCTCGTACTCCATGCTCAGCAGCGGGCTGGTACTGCTGATGAAGTCAGGGTGGAAGACCACCTTCACCCGGTCGTGCTCGTGGTTGAGCAGGTTGCACCGCCGCAGGGCGCTCAGCACCTCGTCGCGGCCGTCGTCCACCAGGTCGTGGGTGACGATCGGGGGCAGCTCGTTGCGCTTCCAGGTCTGGATGCCGCGCCGCAGACGCAGACGCCAGTAGTCGTCCACGAGGCTATTGAGATCGGGGATGTGACCGCGGGCGGCGTCTTCGAACAGGCGCTTGCCGACCTGCTTCTGGATCGCTTCAGTGGCCGTGTGGAACTCTTGCAGCAGCGCACGGCGCTCAAGACCCCCGACGCTGACCGAGCGCGTGGGGGCCCGGGTGATCACAAAAAACACGACCGTCACCGGGTTCTGCGACGAGCGCAGGCGGTGGTTGAGCCGGGCCAGGGCCTCGATGGTCAGGTCCATGCCCTTGTTGCAGTATTCGTAGCGGCCGGAGGTGAAGAGGTAGAGCGTGTTCTGCAGGTCAAAGTCGTAGCTAGGAAAAAAGTGCCCGGTCGTGAACGCGTGGATTTTTTCTTTGTAGTGCTGGTGCAGGTTCTGGAACTCGTGGCGGGCTTCAAAACGTTTGATGTTCAGCCCGTTGGGCAAGAGCGCGTCGGGGGTGCGGCCCAGCAGATGGGTGCACTCGTCGCCGGTGATGCCCGAGACGGTGGTGAACACGTGGGCACCGTGGGCCGCGGCCCGCTCGATGCCGTGCTGGGACTCGACGTTGAAGTTTTTGGCTTCCTCCGCGGCGTTGAAAAACGCCAGGTGGTCGTAGAACGCCGGGGTGTTCATGGCCAGGTAGCGGCCCAGCAGGGT
>CALLPP010000054.1 GCA_938015655.1 uncultured Algisphaera sp. | reverse complement strand
ATCGAGTTTGCGCATACCGCGGATTTCAAACGGTATGCGCCGCACGGTGTTTTTCCCGAAGGCCGGTTTTTTGATCTGCGCACCGACCCGTGGGAACGCGCCGGCGCCTTCGGCGAGAACGCGGGCTGGGAGAACGACTACCACCACGGCCTAGACGTGACGCGGCTGAACGCCGAGCAGCGTGCGGCCTACCGGATGCTGGGCGACGTGCTGAAGCAGAAGCGTTATGTCGCGGTGGAGTCGCTGACGATCGGCGGCGCGCCCGCCGGGGGGCGTGGGCTGGAGCTGAGGCTGTCGGTCGGAGACGCGCACACGCTCGCGTGCGCGGTGGCACCCGCCAACGCCACCCGTAACAACGTGGTGTGGGAGTCCACCGACCCGGCGGTGGCCAGTGTGAATAAGTTCGGCGAGGTCGCCGCGCACGCCGCGGGCACGGCCGAGATCGTCGTCTACTCGTGGGGCGACGCCGACCCGGTGGCCAACGGCAAGGCGCCCGCGTATCGCCGTGACGGGCTGAGCGACCGGCTGCTGGTCACCGTCGCGCCCTGATCGGGGACTTTGCCGTGTGGTACGCGCGCGAGCAGGGCTTGGGCCTCAAGCGGTTGCCGCTGGGGGTGAACGCGTGGCGCGTGGTGCGCCGCGAGCTGGCCTGCGGCAGCGAGCCGTGGGGGTACCCCGTCGCGGCGGTGGTGTATTGATTCTCTGAACCTTTGGACGCGTCAGCGATGAGTACCATGCCCCCCGATCGTTTGCAGTCGTTGTTGAGGCAGCCGGCCCTCGCCGTCTTGACGCTGGTCCTAATCCAGGCCCTGGCCGCCTGCGGCGGCGCGGCCTTGCCGGTGGCGGGGGCCGACGCCGCGCGGCACGAACGGGTGGTTGTCATGGCGGACGGCTACGCCGCGGGCTGGCCGCAGCTGCCCAAGGTGGACGCCGCGGCGCTGCACGCGGGCGCGCTGGATGAACCGGTGCTGGTGGATTGCCGCGAAGCGTTCGAGCAAGACGTGTCGGTGCTGCCCGATGCGGTGACGCGAAGCGACTACGAAGCCCAGGTGGCGGCTGATCCCGGCGCCTTCGGCGACCGGCCGGTGGTGGTGTACTGCACCATCGGCTACCGCAGCGGCGAATACGCCGCGACCCTGCGGCAGCGGGGCGTGGACGCCTACAACCTGCACGGCGGGGTGCTGGACTGGGCCCACGCGGGGGGCGGCTTTGTCACGCCGCGGGGCGACGCGACGCGGGCGGTGCACGTGTACGGCCACCGGTGGAGCCTGTTGCCCGCGGGCTACGACGCGGCCTACTGATCGCCACGATGGTTGCCTCGCGACACGACGGGTTGGCTTACAAAAGGACACGCCATGCTGCACATTCTCTGGGACACCCGCGGGTACTTTTTCTGGCTACTGGTGGTGTCGCTGGCCTGCTTTGCGCTGGAGTGGATCCGGCCCTGGCGCACCGGCCAGAAGCAGCTGCGCCCGCAGCTGGGCCAAGACCTGGTGTGGCTGGTGCTCAACGGCCACTACGTGGGCATCGCGATCTCGGCGGTGTCGGTGTATCTGGCGGGCCTGGTGTGGCCGGACTTCTTCGCGACGATGGAGGGCGTGCGGCTGCTGGGCTCCGCGCCGATCGCGGTGCAGGTTCTGGTGTTTTTTGTGGTCAAAGACTTCGTCGAGTGGGGCGTGCATAATCTGCTGCACCGCAACCGCTTCTTGTGGGAGTTTCACAAGCTGCACCACTCGATCCAGGAGATGGACTGGATCGGCAACCTGCGTTTCCACTGGATGGAGATCGTGGTTTACCACACGCTGACCTACCTGCCGCTGGTGGTGTTGGGGGTGGAGGGCCGGGTGATCTTGTGGGTCGCGATCTTCGGCACGGTGATCGGCCACCTGAACCACAGCAACCTGAACCTGACCTGGGGGCCGCTGCGTTACGTGCTGAACTCGCCGCGGATGCACATCTGGCACCACGACCATGACCCGCCCGCGGAGCACCCGCAGGGGGTAAACTTCGGCATCAGCCTGAGCGTGTGGGACTGGGTGTTCGGCACCGCGTGGTGGCCGTCGCGTGACGACGCACCCAGCCAGCAGCCCACGCGGCTGGGGTTCGCGGGGCTCAAACGCTTCCCTCGCAGCTTACTGGGGCGGATGGTGTATCCGTTTGTTCGCCGCCGGTCGTGACGCCCCGGCGTTGCGGCGCGTTGCCGGCTACTTGCTGTCGGGGTTGGGGTAGGTGTTGGCCGCGATGCCATTGATCGCCAGCATGAAGCAGAGGGTTCCGGCCACCAGCGGCAGCGGCAGGGCCAGGAGTAGCAGGAGGGTTAGGGCGGCGAAGGTCATGGCGGGGCCTTAGTCGGGAAGGCCTGTTTGTAAAGCGCCCGCGGGTTCGGGGCAAACAGGCGCCGGGCCGGGTGCCGCCGGCGCGCACGGCGCCCACCGCTCCGCAGGCCCTACACTCGTCGGCGATCACTTTTGTTATATCGCCGAAGCGGAGACCCCGATGAACGACGACACCTTCCCCGTGGCCGACCTGCAGGCCCAGCTGGCCCAGGGCAAGCCGGCCTTTCTGATCGACGTGCGCGACGCCGACGCCTTTGCCGGCGGTCATGTGAAGGGCGCCGTGAACCGGCCCATCGACACGCTCGACCCTACGGCGGTCGCCGCCGAGGCCGCGGCGTTTTACGGCGACGCCGGCGGGCCGGTGCTCACGCTCTGCGGCGGGGGCACGCGGGCGGGCAAAGCGGCTACGCTGCTGCGCGACGCGGGCGTGGCGGCGCGGTCGGTGGCCGGCGGCACCAAGTCGTGTCGGGCGGCGGGGCTTGACGTGGTGCAAGGGGCGTGAGCCTCGGGCCTGTGCGCGGGCGCGGGTGCGCTAAACGGCCTTGGCCGCCTTGCGAAACGCGGTTTGGACCGCGGAACTGACCGAGGGGTAGGTGAGGGTGGCGTGGTAGAGCGCGGCGTCTTCGGGGATCTGGCCCAGGCTCAAGGCCAGCAGGTTGATCACTTCGTCGGACCCTTCGACGGCCAGGTGGGCGCCGAGTAGGCGGCGGTCCGGGGCGAAGATCATCTTCCAGGCCACGTGGGGCTGGCCCAGCTCGCGGAAGAATTTTTTGGTGGCGAAGTTTCCTTGCGCCACGTGTAGGCCCGGGCCGTGCTGTCGGCGGGCCTGGGCTTCGGTTAACCCCACTCCCGCGACCGCGGGCAGGGTGAAGGCCACCGAGGCCTGGGGCTTGTCGACGGGGCGGGTTTGGAGCTCCGCGTCGCCGGCGGCTTGAAACAGGTTGTGAGCCAGCACCCGCGCATCGTCCACGGCGGTGGGGATGAGTGCGGGGCGGCCGTTGTCGGCCACGTCGCCCCCGGCCCACACGCGCGGGTTACCGGGGCAGCGTAGGTGCTTGTCCACCTCCACGCCGCGCGGGCCCGCGGTGATTCCGGCGGCGGCGAGGTCCAGGCCGTCGACCGAGGCGACGCGGCCGGTGGTGTTGACCACCAGGTCGGCGGTGACCAGGGCGGTGGCAGCTGCGTCGTTGGCGTGCACGGTGATGCCGTCTGGTGTCGAGCTGAAGGACCCCGCGCGGCGGTTGGGGATCACGGTCACGCCGTGGGGGCCGAGGGTGGGCAGGGCGGCTTCCAGGGTGGCCACGATGTCCGGGTCGAAGCCCGCGAGCACGTGGTCTTGCGTGGCCACCACGGTGACCTGGCGGCCGGCCATGGCCGCGGCGCAGGCGAATTCCATGCCGACGTAGCCGCCGCCGATGAAGGTCACCCGCGGTGGCAGGTCGTCCAGGTCCAAGAAGGCGTCTGAGTCGAGGGTGAGCCCGGCGCCCGGCACGTCCAGCGGGCGTGGGCGTTGGCCTGTGGCGATGACCAAGCGGTCGGCGGTGAGGGTGCGGCCGTCCACGACCAAGGTGTTGGGGCCGGTGAAGCGGGGCCCGCCGGCGATCAGTTCCACCCCCGCACGCTTCAGGTCGGCGGTGGTCAGGCGGCCCACCGGATCGGTGAAGCTTTTCTTGAACGCGGCGATCTGGGCCCAGTCCAGGGTGGTGGGGGCGATGCCGCCGCCCGCGAGGGCCAGGTGGTTGGCGCGGTACATCAGGCCCGCGGCGTTCACGAAAGGCTTCTTTGCGTCGCAGCCGCGGTTGGGGCAGGTGCCCCCCGGGGCCTGGGTTTCGACAATCGCCACCGACAGGCCGGCCTTTCGTCCGCCGTAAGCGACAGTTTGTCCCACCGCGCCGCTGCCCAGCACGCAAAGTTCAAAGTGTTGTTGCATTGTCTCAGGCTACCTTAGAACGTGTGTGAGAAGTCCCGTGCTTGCCGCGGGCGAGCGTTTTCGCCGCACGCAGGCGTGCGGGACTTCTTTCACATTTTTATTAGAGTGCGATGAACCACTGCTCGGCGGACGATTATTTCGTTACGGTATGCTTTGCCGTGGGCAGGCTTTCAGGAATAGGAGTTGCACAGAGGCGGTTTGGAACCCACTAGCTGATACGTAAGACGCTCTTGATCCACCACAAAAAAGGAATGCAATGACTCATCCCAACGCCCGCGACCTGGAATCGTTCATGGACGGTCTCAAAAAGCGCAACCCGCACGAGGCGGAGTTTCATCAGGCGGTGCGTGAGGTGGCGGGCAGCGTGATCCCTTTCCTGCAAGAGCACACGCGTTACCGCGACGCGCAGATTTTCGAGCGGATGACCGAGCCGGACCGCATCGTGATCTTCCGGGTGACCTGGGAGGACGACAAGGGGCAGATCCGGGCCAACCGGGCGTGGCGGGTGCAATTCAACAACGCCATCGGGCCGTACAAGGGCGGGCTGCGTTTCCACCCCAGCGTGACCCAGAGCGTGTTGAAATTCCTGGGTTTCGAGCAAACCTTTAAGAACAGCCTGACAGGCCTGCCCATGGGCGGGGCCAAGGGCGGTTCGAACTTCAACCCGCGCGGCAAGAGCGACCGGGAGGTAATGCGGTTTTGCCAGAGCCTGATGACCGAGCTGCACCGGCACATCGGTGAAGACACCGACGTGCCGGCCGGAGACATCGGCGTGGGCGCGCGGGAGATCGGCTACCTCTTTGGTCAGTACAAGCGGTTGGAAAACCGCTTTGTAGGCACCATCACCGGCAAGGGGCTGGCCTTTGGCGGCAGCGCGGGCCGCACCGAGGCCACCGGCCACGGCTGTGTGTATTTCGGCAACCATGTACTTGAAGCCGCGGGCGAGGGGATGAAGGGCCGCACCGTCGGGGTTTCGGGATCGGGTAACGTGGCGCTGTACGCCACGCAGAAGGCCACGGAGTTAGGGGCAAAGGTGGTGACGCTGTCGGATTCGGGCGGCTTCATTCACGACCCCAATGGCATCGACGCGGACAAGCTTGCCTTTGTGCAGCATCTCAAAGAAGTGAAGCGCGGTCGTATTTCCGCCTACGCGGACAAGTATTCCTCGGCCACCTTTACGCCCAAGGCCCGCCCCTGGGCGGTGCCCATGGACGTGGCCTTGCCCTGCGCTACTCAGAATGAGCTGTCGTTGGACGACGCCCAGACGTTGATTGGTAACGGCGTGCGGTTGGTATGCGAAGGGGCCAACATGCCTACCGAATTAGACGCGGTACACGCCCTGCAGTCGGCGGGCGTGTTATTCGGCCCGGCTAAGGCGGCCAATGCCGGCGGGGTTGCGGTGTCGGGCATGGAGCAGAGCCAGAACGCTCAGCGGGTGTCGTGGACCGCCGACGAGGTCGACGCAAAGCTACGCGGCGTGATGTCCGAGATCCACGGCCAGTGCGTGACCTACGGTACTGCCGAAAAAACA
Source organism: uncultured Algisphaera sp. (assembly GCA_938015655.1). Classification (GTDB taxonomy): domain Bacteria; phylum Planctomycetota; class Phycisphaerae; order Phycisphaerales; family Phycisphaeraceae; genus Algisphaera. The sequence continues at coordinate 3,538 of CALLPP010000054.1, read as the reverse complement.
GGTGCCCCGGTGGATTACGTCAAGGGCGCGAACTTGGCGGGCTTCGTAAAGGTTGCCGATGCGATGTTGAGCTACGGCGCGGTGTGAGCGGCGTGTGGGCGTGTGGGATCGTTGGGCGGGCTGCGGCAGCCCGTGGAGAAACCTTGCGGGCTGCGTCCAGCAAAGACCGGGTATCGCTTGGTTGTGCTTTCCCCTCGCCCGGCGACGGCTGGGTTGGCGCTCCTCGCGAGCGGCGGTTTTCGTGTGGGCTTATTCTGCGCCGCGTTTCTCAATTGATGGCTAAAGCCAGTTATCACCGGGCATGATGCGTTGCATGAAGGCGTCGAAGAGCGGGACGGTGAAGGCGGTGTCGCCGTGGCTGGGGCTGTAGACCATGCCTTTGGTGATGAGGTTGGCGCGGACGGTGCCCAGGGCGCTGGCTTTTTTGTCAAGCACGGCGGAGATGTCGCCGGTGCGGTGGGGGCCGGGGCCCAGGTGGGCCATGGCGCGGAGGTAGGTCTTTTCTTTGGGGGTGAGCCGGTCGAAGCGGACCAGGAAGAAGCTGCGGTCGAGGCTGGCCAGGGCGGTGACGCCGGCGGCATCGACGTCTGCGGGCTCAATCGGGGAGGCGTCGGCGGCGTCCCAGACGTGTTTGCCCCACTCTTGCAGGAAGTAGGGGTAGCCTTGGGTTTGCTGGGCGATCTGGTCCAGGGTGTGCTGGGTGATGGACTCGCCGGTGTCACGGATGGGTTTTTCGATGGCGCGGCGGGCGTCGTCGGGGCCGAGGGGGCCGATGGGCGGGAAGTCGAAGAGGCGTTCGGCGTAGCTCTTGGCGTTGCCCATCTGGGCCCGCAGCTGCGGCAAGCCGGCGCCCACGAGCACGACGGGCAGCCGACGCTGGGCGGTGCGGTGTAGCGACACGATGAGCGCGGCGAGCTGTTTTTCGGGGACGTACTGCAGCTCGTCGACGAAGAGGACCAGGGCGGAGTCGGCTTTTTGCGCGGCCTCGCCGACGACTTCGAAGAGGGCTTGCAGGTCGAACTCCAGGTCGCCGTTGTCGGCCAGCCCGGGTTCGGGTTCGAGGTCGAGGCTGACTTCGAGGTCGCCGTATTTGGCTTTGAGAGCGCCGACGAAGCCGGCGAGTCCGCGGAGGGCGCGCTGGGCGAGGTCTTTGGCTTGGTCGTGGCGCGAGAGGCGCAGCAGCGCGACGCGCAGGGCGGGCACGAGCAGGGCGGGCAGGGAGCGCCCCTCGGGGGCTTCGAGACGCAGGGTTTCGAGGCCTTGGGCGAGCGCGTCTTGGCGGAAGGCGTCGAGCAGGACGGTTTTTCCCACGCCGCGGAGGCCGACCAGCAGTACGCTTTTGGCGGCCAGGCCGTTGCGAATGCGGGTGAGGGCGATGCGGACGTCTTCGCGGAGTTCCTCGCGCCCGATCAGGTCGGGCGGGGGGCTGCCGGCGCCCGGGGCGAAGGGGTTGCGGGTGGGGTCCATATGGTAATTATAGGTAAATTTAGGTCATTAAGGTGTCTTTGTAATTCGCGTAATTTACGGATAAACGATGGTGGACGCGGTTTATGGGTCATTAAGCGATTTTTCGATGCTTAGGAGGGGGCGTCGCGCGGGTGGGCTGTCGAACGGCGCAAACGGTGATGCGTTCGGTGACTGCGAACTTCGGCGGGGCGCACGCGGAGTTCCCACTTTCGTGGGAATGGCCTAAGCGGTGGGGCTAGACTTGTGGGGAGCCGGCGGACGCCCGGCCGCTGCCGCGCGGGCGATACCCGGGCGGGCTGTTTGGCGCGCTCGGGGTTGTGTGGCTTTTCGTCCGCGTCCGCGGCTGGTGATCAGTTCGGAGGGACGGCCGCGTTCGGCCTTACTGCGGTTCGACGAACGCGGCTTTGCTGGTGAGCGAGAAGCCGCCGAAGCCGCCGTGTCCCTTCGGGTTACCGTATCGGATGGTGACCTGATTGGCGCCGTTGACTTTGGTGAACGTGAAGCGTTTAAATGCTTCGGGCTGAGGCACGCCGTGAACAAAGGTTTGTGGGGGCGACTCGACCCCGTCGTAAACGATCGAGAACGTCGTGTCTTGGCCGGCTTTGTCGCCGCCGCCCCAGAGGGCGAGGGTGACGGTGGCGCCGGCGGGGATCTCTTCGAGGTTGTCCACGGTGATCGACGCGGTTTTTTTGAAGGTGACCAGGTAGGTGTCCAGGATCGGGGTGTCGGCGTAATCGCCTTTGAAGGCGCCGTAGCCCGCGACCTCCGTGTCGTAGATGAGGTCCGCGACGATGTTGTGGCCTTTGAGGCCCGGCTCCCGGTCGCCCGCATCGATCTCGCCGAGGTTGAGCGCCAGGTTGTGGATCCACGTGTCGGGCGCGACCCGGGGATCGGCCAGGGCGAAGTCGGAGATCGACGAATCTGCTTTCTTCCGGCTGCCGCTGTTTTTCCCGTCAGCTTTTTTGAACGGGCCGAAATCCACCAGTAGGGTGACATCCGCGGTGGATGGGATGGCCAGCAGCAGTGACATAAGGGCGGCGGCGGTAGATAAACGCATGTGGACTTTTCCTGGTGTGCATGGACACGCCGAGGTCGCGTTTGCGGCGCGACGGTACCACAATTTATCTAAAGTAGATAGGAAATGAGTGGGGCGTTGCCCCCCCCCCCCCCCGATGCCGGCGGCCGCCTCGGGGCAGGCTTATTCCCACTCGATGGTGGCGGGGGGCTTGGACGAGATGTCGTAGCACACGCGGTTGACGCCGCGGACCTCGTTGATGACGCGGTTGCTGATGGTGGCCAGCACGTCGTAGGGGATGCGGGCCCAGTCGGCGGTCATGAAGTCTTGGCTTTCGACGGCGCGGATGGCCACGACCTGCTCGTGGGTGCGGCCGTCGCCCATGACGCCGACGGCTTTGACGGGCAGGAGCACGGCGAAGACCTGGGCGGTTTTTTCGTAGAGCCCGTTGCTGACGATCTCTTCGAGCAGGATCTCATCGGCGTCTCGCACGAGATCGAGCTGGGGCTTGGTGACCTCGCCCAGCACGCGGACGGCCAGGCCCGGGCCGGGGAAGGGGTGGCGCCAGACCATGGCGTGGGGCAGGCCCAGCACCTCGCCGAGCTTGCGGACTTCGTCTTTGAAGAGGTTGCGCAGCGGCTCGATGAGGTCGAAGCCCAGCTGCTCGGGCAGGCCGCCGACGTTGTGGTGCAGCTTGATGTTGGCGGCGGTGCCGGCGTAGCCCTGGCCGCTTTCGATGACGTCGGGGTAGAGGGTGCCCTGGGCGAGGTACTTGATCTGGGTGTTCTGCCCGGCGTCGGAACGGCGGCCGGCGAACTCGGCTTTGATCTGCTCTGCGGTTTCTTTGAAGACGGTGATGAAGCGGTGGCCAATGAGGGTGCGCTTCGTCTGCGGGTCGGTGACGCCGGCGAGGTCGTCGAGGAAGGCTTTCTCGGCGTCGATGACGCGCAGGTCCAGGTCGAAGTGGTCGCGGAAGGTGGACTCGACGAAGGCGCGTTCGCCCTTGCGCAGCAGGCCGTTGTCGACGAAGATGCAGGTGAGCTGCTTGCCGATGCT
>CALLPP010000053.1 GCA_938015655.1 uncultured Algisphaera sp. | reverse complement strand
CAGCACCGCAGCGATGAGGCAAAGGCGGACCGCGAAGCGGCGAGCGTGTGAGAGGTTGGCTCGGTTGCATGATTGAACGCCAAGACGCCAAGACGCCAAGACGCCAAGACGCCAAGACATTGAGAAAGGCGGATTTGGAACCCAGAGTGCGCAGAGAAGAAATTTGGTTGGGGTGCGGATCCGCGACTTACAAAAATCTGGGGAGCGTGAGGTGTTCGGAAATGTTCGCACGGCCCCGTCATTCCGGCGCGAGGGGGGAATCCGGCGTATTGGGTCAGTCGTCACGATGTAAAAAGGATCGACCGTGCATCGCCGCGATATCCGTGTGGGCGCGGAGCGCAGGCAACATAAGAGAAACCCCTCCGCCCGCGTTTAAATCCCCTTGCCTTGCTCTGTGGCTTGCGGACCTCGGTCTTCTCTGTGATTTTCGACTCGATGCGGTGCTCTAGCGCCCGTTCGAGGTTCCGCGTTCCGTAAGACCTTCACGCCGCGGTTTCGAGCTCCGCCTCGGCCGATGGTTCCGGAAGGACCGTTTCGTCTTCGGGGCTGGTCGGCGTGAGTTTTGATTCGGTGGCGGCCTTAGGTTTGGCCTTGGCTTTGGGTGTGGTCGCGCGGACGGTGGACGGCACCGCGTCGTGGCGGATATCGCAGGCGGATAGGGCGTCGCGTAGCTGAGCGATGCCGTCGGCGGTGAAGCCGGTGCCACCTAGATAGAGCGTTTCGAGCGATCTGAACGCACTTAGCGCCGCAGCCGACGCATCGGTGACGGCGGTTCCGTAGAGATTGAGCCGGCGCAGGGGCGGCAGGTCGAGGCGGTCGACAAAGGCGTCGTCGATCTGGGCGTGGCGCAGGTCCAGGTGTTCGAGCGCGGTCATGCGGTTGATGACCGCCGCACTCTTTGGCGTCAGCCCGCTCCAGGGCAGGACCAGGCGGCGGACCGCGTGAGCCACCGGTTCCAGGTCCAACAAGTCTTGGTCGTTCCAGGGCCGGTCGAAGCTGGTGATGTCCAGCCCCGCAGACTGGGCGTCGAGGTAGCGGATCGCGCCGGGGTGGGCGGCCTGAAGCTGAGTCACGGCGGGCACGAGCGTGTCGCGGGCGGCGGCCACCGCTTGGGGGTCCGCGTCGTGGTGCTCGTCGTCGCCCGCGGCGTCCAAGGCGGCGGCCAGGCCGGCGGTCACCGATTCGATGGCGGTGGCCTGCTCGTCGTGGCCGGTGAGCTGGGCGAGGGTCTTTTCGAACGGAGCCCCCTGATCGATCCACCAGGTGATGACCTGGATCTCCTCGTCGGTCAGCTGCGGATCGCTGGCCGGAGGCATGTGTTCCTCGTCGGCCAGGGGCAGGTGCACCCGCACCAGGGTCAGGCTGGTCTGGGCCGAGCCGGGCTCGATGGCCGGGCCCGAGGCGCCGCCGGCCATCAGGCCCTCGGGGGTGTCCATGATCAGCCGGCCCTTGAAGCTGCGCGAGTGGTGGCAGCTGTAGCACTTGCCCGCGAAGATCGGCGCGACCAAGTGGTCGTACACCCGGCGTTCACCGGCGGGCAGGGTGAGCGCCGTGGCGAGCAGGCGGTCTTCGTTGCTGGGCCCCGCTTCGGCGGCCCAGGGCAGGTGGTCGGTGAGGTAGGTCTCGCCGTGGGTGATCGACGCGCCCTGGTGGCTGGCGTAGGTCATGACCCCGCAGGTGCCGAAAAGCGCGGCGAGGTACAGCCGGTGGATCTGCCGCCGGCTGTCGTGTTCGGGCCACAATCGCAGCACCAGGGCCACCACGGCCAGGGCCGCCGTGGCGATTCCCCAGATCAGGTGGTCGCGGACCAGGTCGCCTTCCATGTTCTCGCCGGTCATCAGCAAGATGCCCAGGGTCATCGCCACCACGGCGCTCGAAGCCCCGATGAACAGCGGCACCCGGGTGCCCAGGCGGATGCGTCCGCGGCCCAGGACGTTCAGAGACTCCATGAGGGCCGTGAGGCTCAGCACGCCGATGGGCGTGTGCAGCACCACGGGGTGAAACCGACCCAAGAAGGTGGTCCACGGGTCGAGCGGGGCGTAGGCCAGCCAAAGCATCGCGACCGGCGCGCAGATCGCGGGGACCAGTAGCAAGAGCAAGGCCAGTTGCTGACGGGGCGAGGGCTCGGGCATCAGCTCAGGATGTCCTTCACCACGCGGGCGTCTTTCACGCCGGTCAGCTTCTGGTTAAGGCCTTGGTACGGGAAGGTCAGGCGCTTGTGGTCCAGGCCCAGAGTGTGCAGCAGGGTGGCGTGGAAGTCGCGCACCCAGACCGGGTTTTCGACCACCTGGTAGCCCAGGGCGTCGGTCTGGCCGTAGGTGATGCCCGGTTTCACCCCGGCGCCGGCCATCCAGTAGGTGAACGACGCGGGGCTGTGGTCGCGGCCCTCGAAGGCCGTGGCGGTGCCGCCGCGGTTTTCTTTCATCGGCGTGCGGCCGAACTCGGCGCCCCACACCACCAGGGTGTCTTCGAGCATGCCCCGCTGCTTGAGGTCTTTGATCAGCGCGGTCATGGGCCGGTCGATCTGCTTGCACTTTTTCGACAGCCCCTCGCCCAGCGACTCGCTGACGGTGGTGCCGTGCATGTCCCAGCCCCAGTCGAAGAGCTGCACGAAGCGGACCCCCCGCTCGACCAGCTTGCGGGCCAGCAGGCAGTTGTTGGCGAAGCTGGCCTTGCCCGGCTGGGTGCCGTACAGCTCGTGGATTGATTCGGGCTCGTCGTTGATGTCCATGGCCTCGGGCACCGAGGTCTGCATGCGGTAGGCCATCTCGTACTGAGCGATCCGGGTGCTGACCTCCGGGTCGTGGTTTTCGTGGTAATCGGTTTCGTTGAGCTGGTCCAGGGTGTCCAACGCGGCGCGGCGCACGGCGTCGGGCATCAACGCGGGGTTGCGAACATTCAGGATCGGGTCGCCCGAAGACCGGCACTGCACGCCTTGGTAGACCGAGGGCAGGTAGCCCGAGCCCCAGAGGTTTTTGCCCGACCGCGGGGGCCGCCCGCCCGAGAGCAGCACCATGTAGCCCGGCAGGTTCTGGTTGTCGGTGCCCAGGCCGTAGGTGACCCACGCTCCCGCGGAAGCCCCGCCCCGGCGGGCGGTGCCGGTGTGCACCATCAGCTGGGCGGGCCCGTGGTTGAACTGGTCGGTCTTCATGCTTTTGACAAAGCACACGTCGTCGACCACCTCGGTGAAGTGGGGCAGCAGGTCCGAGACCCACGCGCCGGACTTGCCGTGCTGGCTGAACTTCGCCTGGGGCCCCAGCAGGTAGGGCGTGCCCTGCAGGAACGCAAAGTTCTGGCCTTCCAGCAGGCTGGGCGGGCAGGGCTGGCCGTCAAGGCCGCTGAGCTCGGGGCGGTAATCGAACAGTTCGAGCTGGCTGGGCCCGCCGGCCATGTGCAAGAAGATGACGTTGCGGGCCTTGGCGGGCATCTTCGGCGGCAGGGCGCTGAGCGGGCCGGCCCCGGCGCGGTCTAGTTTGTAGGGCACCCCCGCGGCTCGGGCTGCGCCGCCAGCGATCCCCCCGGCCCACAGAGCGCCTAGGCCCGTGGCGCACTGGCCTAAGAAGTGGCGGCGCGTGGATTGTTGTAGCCGGCGGTGACGGATTTCGCTGAAAAGGTCCATGGAGGGGCTCCGTTCTACTTCTGCAACGTGAGATCGAGGTTCATGATGACCGAGGCCACGTTGTCATAGGCGGCCCGCTGCGCGTCGTAGTCGAATACGTCGTCGGGCCCGGGCCGGATGAGCTCGGGGTCGGGCAGGTCGGTGGGCTCGGGCTTTTTGGCTTTCTTAGCCCGGGCGATGACTTTGCGGTTTTTGACTTCTTGGGCTTCGCGTTTCTCCGCGTAGTGGTCGGCCAGATCCTCTTCCCAGTTTTTCCGGATGCTGTCTTCCAGCTTGGGGTACAGCTCAGCAGTCTGGCCGTGGAGCTTGACCAGCGTGGCCAGAACCTCGTCGGACGGGGGGCGTCCGGTGGCCAGACGATAGGCCCAGGCGATCTGCTCGGGAAGCTCTCCCGCCTGGGCCTGTATCCGCCGGGCAAACGATTGGGTGGCGGCAAACAACGCGGGGTCGTTCAGGGTGAACAGCGGCTGCAACGGCGTGTTAGAGTTGGTGCGGCGGTCGACACACAGGTCGCGTGCGGGCGCGTCAAACGCGGTAAAGAGCGGGTAGACGCTGGAGCGCTGCCAGTGGACGTAGATCGAGCGGCGTTGTGCGGCTTCGGGGGTGCTGGGTTCCCAGGTGCCCGCGGCGGGGTGCGAGGGCGACCAACCACCGGTGGGCAGCTGCGGACGCACCGCCGGACCGAACATCTTGGGGTTGAGCTGCCCGCCCAAGGCCAGCACCTGGTCACGCACCATCTCGCCGGTCAACCGGTTGCGTGGGCCGCGGGCCAGCAGGCGGTTGTCGGGGTCGCGTTCGATCAGCTCCGGGGTGGCGTTGGCGGTCTGGCGGTAGGCGGCCGAGGTCACCAGTTCGCGCAGCAGGGATTTCATACTCCACTGGTGCTCGTGCATGAGGCGGAGCGCCAGAAAGTCCAGCAGCTCCGGGTGCGACGGCTCGGCGCCGACTGATCCGAAGTCTTCGAGTGTTTCCACCAAGCCCGTGCCGAAAAGCTGCTGCCAGAACCGCGCGACCAGCACGCGGGCGGACAGGGGGTTCGCTTCGTCCACCAGCCAGCGGGCCATGCGCAGACGGTCGGGCTCGTCGGTATCGGGCAGGGGGTGGAAGACCTCGGGCACGCCCGCGGTTTGCAGATCACCCATCGTGGTCCAGTTGCCGCGGATGAACGTGCGCGTCTCGCGCCGCAAGTGGTCGGGGCGCTCCACCATCACCGGCACGCCGGCCTGGGGGCCTTGGGTCAGCGTTTTGGTGAGGGCGGCGCGTTGCTTTTCCAACGCGTGGCGGTCCGGGTCGGCCTGGAGCGCGGCCCATCTGGAGTCGTCGGTGACCGCGAGGCTGATCCGCCGCATCAGCAGCAGGTCTTTGTTTTCGGCGCTCACCGAGCCGTGGTTCAGCTTCAGTTCGATTCGGTCGCCGGGTCCGACCTCCACCGGTTCGGCGAAGGGGAAGACCGCCCAGCGCGTATGGAACTGGTAGTTGAGTGCGGCGAAGCCGGTGCGGTTTTTGCTGCGCCCTTCCAGCGGGAAGGGCTCGTCGAGGTGGGCGGGGCTCAGTTTGACGGGCTGCCGCTGCCCGTCGGCCCGGACCAGGGCCGCACTGAACCGGTCCAGGCGAAAGCCCGGCGAGGGCTTGGCCAAGGCGGTCTGCAGATCTTCGGGAGCTACCTCCAGGCGTAGGGCTTGCAGCGGGCCATCGCCGGTGGGCAGCGGCGCGGTCACGGTCTGGTCAATGCGGGTCGGTGTGCCCTCGAACACCAGCTCTTCGCGGCCCTCGCGCACGGCGGGCTCAAACGACAGCTGCGCGTCGCGGTTGCTCTTCGAGGTCATGCCGTCGAGCCAACGCCACGCATCGGCGTCGGCCAGGTCGGCGGCCTGCTCCCACAGCTGCCGGGTGATCTGCCGCTGCCGGGCGACCGTGGCTCCGACCTCGGCCTGCCGCTCGGGTGAGACGGGGACACTGAGCCGGGGCGCCTCGCCGTTCAGGTCGCCGTCCTGGGTTTGGTTGAAAAAATCCATGAAGCGGAAGTAGTCGTCATGGCGGATGGCATCGTAGGGGTGCGCGTGGCACTGCACGCAGGACATGGTGGTGCCGTGCCACACCTGCCAGGTGGTGCTGACCCGATCCATCTGGGCGGTGATGCGGAACTCTTCGTCGTTCGTGCCGCCCTCGTCTTGTGACGGGGTGTTGCGGTGAAATGCCGTGGCCACAAAATCGTCGAGCGTGGGGTTGGGCAGCAGGTCACCGGCGATCTGCTTGACCGTGAAGTCGTCGAAGGGCATGTCTTGGTTGAAGGCCCGGATCACCCAGTCGCGGTACTTGTAGATCGTGGGTCGGGCCTTGTCTTGCCCCAGCCCTTTGGAGTCGGCGTACCGGGCCAGGTCCAGCCACAGGGTGGCCCAGCGCTCGCCGTAAGCAGGTGATTGCAGCAGACGGTCAACGGCCCGTTCGTAGGCGTCGGGCGCATCATCGGCGGCAAACGCGTCGTACTCGGCTTCGGTGGGCGGCAAGCCGGTGAGATCGAGGCTGACCCGGCGGAGCAGGGCGCCGCGCGGGGCCTGGGCGCTGGGTGTCAGGCCCTCCCGGCGCAGCCGTCGCAAGATGAAGCGGTCCGTGTCGTTGCGGCTCCAGGTGTCGTCTTCCAGTTGCGGAACCGTCGGGGCCGAGGGGGGCACGAAGGCCCAGTGCTCTTCCCACGGGGCGCCCTGCTCGATCCATTTTTTTAGCAGCGCCACCTGGCGCGGCGTGAGGGCCGGGCCGTGTTCGGGCGGGGGCATGCGTACCGCCGGGTCGGTCGAGAGCACCTTCTCGATCATGTACGAGGCGTCGGGGTCGCCGCGCACCACCGCGGGTTTTCCCGAGCTTCCGGTGGTGATGGCCTCTTCTTCGAACACCCAAGAGATGTTGCCGGACTTCTTCACCCCGCCGTGGCAGGCCATGCAGTTCTGCGCCAAGATCGGCCGGACGTGCGCATTGAACGAAATCGTCTCGGGAAGCGCGGCCTCTTGCAGCGCCTGGCTCGCCGGTTTGGTGCAGCCGGGCACCGGAAACACGGCCAGGCCAACGAGTCCCAGCAAGACCAGCAGCGAGACGGAGTGGGTGAGCGTGCGCATTGGGGAAAAAGCGGTGGGTGTTAAAAAGGTGATTCCCACACCGGTCGAATCGTTCCGGCATCTGCTGGGAGATGATATCCTAACGGAGAGTTGAAAAACTCCGTGGAGCCGGCTTTGCGGAATCAAAGGCGAGGTCGAGGTGGCTTTGGCACAGTCATGACCGCAGGTGGCCTTGACCATCGGGTAATCCTCGGTGCGCGGCGTGATTTGGGGCGGGCTATTGTAGGCCTCGGGGTTGCCCTCTTGATCGGTGCTCGCAGTGATTCGACCTGCCCTTCGAATCAGTCTTTCTTTTCTTAAACAGGAAATTTCTGGTGCGTTACCCGCTTTATGTGGTCGGTTTGGCCTTGGTTTTCACGGGCTGCACTCGGGTGACGGGCCATGCGATGAAAGACGCGGGCGGGGCCGACGTGTCTGCCGCCGCACACCCTGTCGCGACCGCCCTCGGGGCGCCAACCCTGATGCGGGCGGGCGGCGATCCACGGCCCGACATCCTCTGGATCGTCACCGACGACCAGCGGGCAGACGCGCTGGCCTGTGTCAACCGCGCTTTGCGCGGCATCGACGCCAGTCCGCTGGGCTTCGTGTCCTCGCCCCGCACCGATGCGCTGGCGGCCCGGGGCACGCTGTTCACCCGGGCCAACTGCAACGCCCCGGTGTGCGGGGCCACGCGGGCGTCGATGATCACCGGGGCCTACCCTCACCACAACGGGCGCTACGCCTTCGAGCGGTCGCACATGCGCAGCGAGGTGAGCCGCCCGACCGTGCCCCGCGTGCTGCGCGAGGCCGGGTACACCACCGCGAGCTTCGGCAAGAGCGGGTTTCTCATCAGCGGCGACCACTTCGACGCGGACGTGGACGCCAACGAGCTGAAGAAGCACGGCCTGACCGACTTTCAGAACCGCAGCAAGCGCGAGCCGGGCGTGTGGAGCGCCGAGGGGCTGATCTTCCAGGAAGAAACCTTCCTCAGTCCCGAGGGGCCGCAGGTGTTCTACACCCACCGCGCCCGGGGCCTGTCAGAAGAAGAGCAGGCGCAGAAAGACCGCGTGGAAGGCCGCCACGAGGTGCTGCGGGCCTACACCCGCGAGCTGTCGCAGCTGATCGTCGGCGGCCAGAGCCCTCAGCCCGCGGCGAAGACTTTGGACGGTGAGATTTTCAGCGCGTTCACCACGCACTTGGCTCGGTCGGGGCAGGCCTACGAAACGCCCTTTGGCAAGGCGATCCACGGGCCGGACCCCGACCGCCCGCTGTTCACACACCTGAGCTTCCACCTGCCGCACACGCCGGTCTTGCCACCCAAAAAGTTTCGCGACCGCTTCGCGGACAAGGTGTACGACCTGCCGGCGTTCGACCACGGCGAAGTGGGCCGCATGCCCGAGTGGACACGGAACATCTTCACGAAGATGAACTTCGTGGACATGACGCCGGAAGATCAGCAGCAGGCCGTGCGCGACTACTACGCTTTCTGCGCCTTCGGCGACGACCTGGTGGGCCGCGCGGTGGACCGCTTCCGCGAATACAGCGAGTCCCGCGGCCGCGAGTGGCTGGTGGTGTACGTCGTGGGCGACCACGGCTGGCACCTGGGCGAGCAGGGCATCCACGGCAAGTTCGCGCCTTGGTGGGCGTCCACCCGTGGCGCGGTGCTGGCGGTCTCGTCCGACACCCAACGCTTCCCCGCGGGCCGGGTGTGTGATCAGCACGTCGAGTACGTCGACGTGGCCACGACGATCTACCGCGCCGCGGGCCTCGACGACGCGAAGCAGCGCATGCCCTTCCTGGACGGCGTGCCGCTAGACGCCACGGTGCACGGGGAAGTGCCCGAGCGGCCCTACGTGCTCACGCAGCTCAACCACGTCACCGGCCCGTGGGCCAGCCTGCGCACCCGCGACTTCTTGTTCGGCATGAAAACCCGCCCGTTCTACAACTACCCCCCGGACTACGCCCCCAACCAAAACGTGCGTTGGGGCCTGGACGCGCCCATGGCCCGGGTGCAGCCGGTGCTGTACGACCTGCGGGTGGACCCGGGCGAACGCTGCAACCTCGCCGACGTCGCGGAGTACGCCGCGCTGGCCGCGTGGTTCCGCCAGAAGCTGGGCCGCATCGTGCTGGGCGACGGCCGCGTGGAGGTGGACTGGACCGCGGACAACACGTTTAACGTGAGCAACTTCGCCCCCGGTGCCGACGACAAAAAGCTGGACATCCCCGCGGGAGTGGTGCCCGAGGTCGCCGCGGCCCGAGCGATCTTGGAACGCGAGATGGCCGAGATGCTTGGCGCCGCGCCGGTGGACGGGCGCTGAGGCGGGGGGGGCCGTCGGGGGGCGGCAGCCACGCGCAGATTCGCGGCGGATAAAGCACTACACTCCCCGCCATGGAAGCAGGCATCGTCGGTCTACCGAACGTGGGCAAGTCCACGCTGTTCAACGCGCTCACCGCCGCGGGCATCCCCAGCGAGAACTTCCCGTTCTGCACCATCGAGCCCAACGTGGGCGTGGTGCCGGTGCCCGACGACCGCCTGGCGGTCATCACCAAGTACATTCCGCCGCAAAAATGTATCCCCGCCAGCCTGCGGCTGGTGGACATCGCCGGCATCGTGAAGGGCGCCAGCGACGGCGAGGGGCTGGGCAACAAGTTCCTGAGCCACATCCGCAACGTGGACGCGATCTTGCACGTGGTGCGCTGCTTTGAAGACGACGACATCGTGCATGTGGACGGCAGCGTGGATCCGATCCGCGACATCGAGGTGATCGACACCGAGCTGATGCTCAGCGACCTGGCCACCGTGGAGGGCGCGCTGACCAAGGCCAAGCGGTCGGCCAAGAGCGGTGATAAAGAAGCCAAGGCCCGCCTGGCGCTGCTGGAGAAGTGCCAGCCGGTGCTTAGCGAAGGCAAGCCCATCCGCACCCTGATCGCCAGCGGGGCCCTGGACGAGCACGAACTCAAGGCCATGAAGAGCTTCGGCCTGATCACCGCCAAGCAGGTGCTCTACGTCGCAAACGTGGACGAGGACGACGTGACGGGCGCCGGCGAACTGGTCGCGCGCGTGCGGGCCCGGGCCGACGAAGAAGGCGGGGCGGTGGTGCCGGTCTGCGCCAAGCTGGAAAGCGAGCTGGCCGAGCTGGACGAGGCCGACCGCGCCGAGATGCTCGAAAGCGTGGGCCTGACCGAGCCCGCTCTGGCCAGCCTGGCCCGCGCGGCCTACGCGCTGCTGGGTCTGCAGAGCTACTTCACCGCTGGCGAGCAGGAAGTCCGGGCCTGGACCACCCCGGTCGGCGCCACCGCGCCCCAGGCCGCGGGGGTCATCCACACCGACTTCGAAGCCAAGTTTATCCGCGCCGAGGTCTACACCGTGGACGACCTGCAGCAGCACGAAAACGAGAAGTCCATCCGCGAGGCCGGCAAGATGCGAGCCGAGGGTAAGGCCTACGTGGTGCAAGACGGCGACGTGATGCACTTTCTGACCGGCGCGTGAGCACGTAACGCGAAACAAAAGTCTCGGGCTTCCGACATGGCGTTCGACGAGGACAGCTTTGCAGAAGATGAGGCCGCGCGGGCGCTGCGATGCGACGGGCGCAGGCTTACTCCAGTCGCCGCGAAGCAGCTGGAACAGCAGCTGGTGCGCGAGCCGAATCAACCACGGCTGCGCTGCCTGCTGATCGGCTTTTATGATCGAGGGCAACGCGGTGGAGCCCACGCCGCGGAGCGTCTCAACGCGCACCTGGGATGGCTTATCGATCATCGCCCGGATCACCCGGTGTTGCAGTGGCCTGTGTATCCCCACCGGTCGCAAGACGAGGTGGGCTGGCAAGCCAACCATGCCCGCTGGGATCGTTGCCTGGCGGTTGAGCTTCCGGCGCTCGTTGTGTTCAAACGGGCCGCTTTTTTCTTTTTGTGCGGCGCCACGGACCGCGAACGGGAAGTCATCGAACGAGCTATCCAGGTTCATCCCGATGCGGTGTGGGGGCACGCGGAGCTGGGAAGGTTGTTGCTGACGGACGCCCGATTCGAAAAATCGTCGAGCGTGTCGCGGGCCACCGCCGCCGAAGCGCTGACGCACCTGGACCGCGCCGTGGAGCGTGGCGACGCCAACGATCAGAATGTCCTGCTGGAAAGCCAGGAAGAAGCGGCCCGTCTGTCGGGAAATCACGCGCTGGCCGAGTCCTTTGCGTTGCAGATGCTCGACCAGGCAGACCAGCACCACGAGCCCGGCGAACAACGCTACGAGGCCCGCCGGCGTCTGGGACACACGGCTTGGGACCGCGGCGACCTGAAACAAGCGCTGCACCAACTCGCCGAAGCCGGCGGGGCGTGGAACGAGGCGCGGTCGGTGTACGGGCCGTGCTTCTCGCTCGCCCAGCTGCTTTTACAGGAAGGCCATCGCGACGCGGTGCGTTGCCACCTCGAAGATGTCCGCGAACGGTGGACGCGTGGGCGTGAACAGATCGATGAGTGGCTGGCGTTGATGAAGCAGCAGGAGACGCCGGACCTGACGGCGCGCCGGCGCTAACAAACTGGGCGGTGCCGAACGGAGATTACGAACGCTGCGTGATCGCTCGGCGGGGCCGCAATGACGTCGAGGGAGGCACGCCTCGGCAGGCACGACATCGCTGGGCGAATCACCGAGCAAACCGAGGTTCGGAGGCCACGGAGTAAGGCCTCCATGCCGGTGTTCGAATGCCTTTCTTTGGGCATACACGGGTGTCACCCGTGCATCTGATTCACGCTGCGAACCCAGCCGACGCTGGCACCCCAACCCCGACGCACAAAAGACCCCCGCCACCCCTCGGCGCGATCCTGCGCGACGGGGTCATTCCGCCAATGATTAGCGGGAGCCGAGGGA
>CALLPP010000052.1 GCA_938015655.1 uncultured Algisphaera sp. | reverse complement strand
CCTTCTTTATCAAATCTCGTCGACATAGAGGGCAAACTGGTAGAATGCTCCATGCGCCGTGAGCGCGGCCAAAGCATAGGGCACGGTTTTTTGCGGCAACTTTTTCTGGCTATGCGGCGCAAGATAGTCAAGGAATTTTGCCATAGATATATCTTGCCCGCCAAGAATATAGCGCCCGCCCAGGATGGGGGTGTAGCCCTTGCCCTGACCGCCGAATGCGGTGGGCATAAACGGCACGTCTTGGTTGGCGGTGGAGCTGACGTGCAGCTTGCCTTCGGGGCAGACGATCAGCCAGGCCCAGCCCGAGCCGAAGCGGGTGGCGGCGGCGTTGCCGAAGGCTTCTTTGAAGGCGTCCATGCCGCCCAGGTCGCGGTCCATGGCCGCGGCCAAGTCGCCGGCGGGGTCGCCGCCGCCGGGGGTCAGGGTGCTGAAAAACAGGCGGTGATTGAAGTAGCCGCCTCCGTTGTTACGCAGGGCGCCTTGCTTGTCAGCTGGTGCCTGGTCGAGGTTCGCCAGGAGGTCTTCGATCGTTTTGCCGGCCAGTTCGGTGCCTTCGACTGCGGCGTTGAGTTTGGAGGTGTAGGCGGCCCAGTGCTTTTGGGAATGGATTTCCATTGTGGTGGCGTCGATGGAAGGGGCCAGGGCGTCCAGGGCGTAGGGCAAGGGGGAGGTTTCGAAAGCCATGATGCGTCTCTGTTGGAGGTGGTTAGGCGTGGGGGGGGAAATCGATGCGTCGGGCAGTGTAGGCGGCGATCAGTGGGGCTGTGGGCGAGTTTTGAGCGTACGGATGCATTTTTTACGCCGGTGAGGCGTTCTGTAGATTAAGAACGGGAACAACCCGGGGCTGCCGCTCGTAGTACTCCCGCCGCCATAGGTCCGATGGGGTAAGCGGACCGGCCTTCTGGTCTCGGTTGGCGAGACGCAAGAAACAGGACGTTTGCATGCACCTCCAGATCACCGACGACTCCCCGCTGGCCCGGGCCCGGGCTCGGCAAAATGCCACTCGCACGGCGGCTCCGATGTCCGCATTGCCGGCAGGAAATCCGAAACCCGTGGCGGGGTCGGCGGATGCGGCGGCGTTGGCGGGGGCCCGAGCGGCGGTGCGGGGCGCCACCCGGGCGCGCTCGCGGGTTCGACGTGATCTGCGGCCCGACCAGCTGTGCACCCTACGTCGCTTGCTGGGGGAGAAGTACGAGTATGTCGATCACCCGCTGTTTGAGCTGCCCGACGAGCAGGCGTACATCGAGGTGTTTGAAAAGCC
This sequence comes from uncultured Algisphaera sp., assembly GCA_938015655.1. Classification (GTDB taxonomy): domain Bacteria; phylum Planctomycetota; class Phycisphaerae; order Phycisphaerales; family Phycisphaeraceae; genus Algisphaera. The sequence goes on along the minus strand of CALLPP010000052.1, from coordinate 24,712 downwards.
CGAATTGCTTCCGCTCCCCAATGTCGATTGGTACGTCGGGCTGATGGACCCGCGCGCGGCCGCCGCGCCTTCGACCACGGTGCCTAAGTCCAGCGGCAGCGTGCTGCTGACCGCGGCGCAGGAGCGGGTGCTCTTTAGTCAGTTCAACTTCTGTCGCCGCGAGGTGTGCCGCCGCCGTGACGCCCTGGGGCCGGGTGCCGATCCGCTGGTGGTGCAGCGCCGCCCCGAGGTGCGGGAGATGCTGGATTGGTACGCCCGGGCGGATCAGCTACGTATTCAGATCGCCAACACCAACCTGGCGCTGGTGCTGGCCATGGCCAAGCGGGTGCGTATCCACCCCGGTGATTTCGCCGACCTGATCAGCGAGGGCAACATGGCCCTGCTGCGGGCCGCGGACAAGTTCGACGTGTCGCGCGGGTTCAAGTTCAGCACTTACGCGTGTCGAGCGATTTTGAAGGCGTTTAGCCGGCAGGGCATTAAAATGACCAAGCACCGGCAGATGTTCCCGGTGGACTTCGACCCTAAGTTTGAGCGCAGCAACCACCAGTCGGAAAAAAATGCCGAGCACGAGGACGACTGTGCCGACGAGGTGGGGCGTATTGTGAACGAAAATTTGGCAGATCTGAGCGACGTGGAACGCAAGGTGGTGGCAGCCCGCTTTAATGTGGGCCCCGAAGCGGCGGAGCGCCGAGCCGCGGGCAACCTACGCCCGCTGACGCTGGATCAGGTGGGCAAGATGATCGGGGTCACCAAAGAGCGGGTGCGCCAGATCCAGAATCAGGCCATGGACAAAATCCGTCAGACGCTGGAAGACGATTTTTTGCGTTGAGGTGGTCGGGTCGGTGGCGTCCTGGTGGTGGTCCGTCCTGAGAGATGGAGTGGGCTTAAAATACGTCAGCCGGTGTAGGAAGTTGTGATACCGAGCGTGGGCGGCCACAGACGCTTTGTTGCGTGCGGGGGTACCATCTTTCGTGGGGTTTGAATCCACGCGAAAGGTGAGTGAGTGAGCACGTCCAAACATATCGGTATTCTGACGTCTGGCGGCGACTGCCCGGGGCTGAACGCGGCGATCCGCGGGGTGGGGCGCACGGCGATCAACGACTACGGCATGAAGGTGACCGGGTTTCGTGACGGGTTCCGCGGGCTGATGCAGGACCGCACGATCGACCTGGACCGCGAGGCGTTGTCGAACATCTTGACGTTGGGCGGCACGATTTTAGGCACCAGCCGCGACAAGCCCCACCGCATGCAGGTGGGCGGCAAGACGGTGGACATGACCGACGCGATCGTGGAGACCTACCGTCGCCACCACCTGGACGGCCTGGTGTGTCTGGGCGGCGGGGGCACGCAGAAGAACGCCATGCGTCTGGTGAAGGCGGGGTTGAACGTGATCACGCTGCCCAAGACGATCGACAATGACGTGTCGCAGACCGACGTGACGTTTGGTTTTGATACAGCGCTGGGCATCGCCACCGACGCGATCGACCGGCTGCACTCGACCGCGACCAGCCACAACCGCATCATCGTGGTGGAGATCATGGGCCACCGCACGGGCTGGCTGACGCTCGGGGCGGGCCTCGCGGGCGGGGCCGACGTGGTGTTGATTCCCGAGGTCCCTTACGACGCCGCGGTGGTGGCCGAGGCGATCCGGCGGCGCACCCAGCGGGGCAAGCACTTCTCGATCGTGGCGGTGGCCGAAGGCGCGCTCTCGCGGGCCGATGCAGACGCGATGGCCGCGGCGGTGAAGCGGCGTGAGAAGGCTGAGGAGAAAAAAGACAAAAAAGAACTGAAGGCGGCCCGCGAGGAGATCCAGCGCATCGCGGAGATCGAGCGGCGCAGCACGCTGCGGGTGACCGAACAGTTGGAAGAACTGACCGGACTGGAATCACGCATGACCATCTTGGGCCACCTGCAGCGCGGAGGCACGCCCTCGGCTGGGGATCGATTGCTGGCCAGCCGCCTGGGGGTCCGGGCCGCGGAGTTGGTGGACGAAGGCGTGTTTGGTGTGATGGTGGCGGCCCGGGGCAACGAGGCGGTTCCGATTCCGCTGGACCAGGTCGCAGGCCATCGTAAAGAGGTGCCGGTGGACCACGCGTGGGTGCAGACCGCACGGCGTCTGGGCGTGAGTTTTGGCGACTGACCGGCCCGTCGAGGTAACCCAGGCCGGTGGGGGCGGGCGGCGGAGTTGGGAGCTGGGATTCTGAGCCCGAGACCTTGCGTATGGCGGCCCACGACCTGACTTTGACTCCAGATCTCTGCCCGCCCTCGGGCCTGGTGCAGCTGGTGTTCGATCAGGACCACCTGACGCAGGTGGTGCGTGATGCGATGCTGCAAGCCACGTCGAGCCTGGAGATTGCGACCGCGGACTTCAAGGCGATGCTGGTGCCGTCATCGACGACCGACCGCCGGGCGCCTTCGGTGGTGGAGCACCTGATCCGGCTGGCGGCACGCGGGGTGGAGGTGCGGGTGATGCACAGCGGGGTGCCGTCGGGGCCGGCGCTAGCGCAGCTGAAGGCTGCGTTACGCCGGGGGACGCTGCCGGCGAACCTGACGGTCCGCCGGTGCCCGCGCCTGCACGCCAAGACGGTGGTGGTGGACGCGAACTGGTTGTATCTGGGCAGTGCGAACCTGACCGGCGCGGGGCTGGGGGCCAAGGGGCCGACGCGGCGCAATTTTGAATGGGGGGTGGCCAGTGAAGATCCGACGTTGGTGGACGCGGTGCTGGGGCGTTTCAACGATCTGTGGGAGGGACAGCACTGCGCAGGGTGCGGGCGCCGCGACGTGTGCCCGGTGCCGCTGGAAGAACCGCGGCTGTGAAGGCTTTGTCGATGCGGACCCCGCTTCGGCGGCGGAAAGGGGGGCGCGGCGTGTTTATTCGGCGTCGGGTATGCCCACCCGGACGGTGTAGATGCGCGCTTGAGTTGAGCGCAGAAACAGCGTGATGGGGTGCCCGTCGCGGCGTTCTGCTTTGGCGTGGGCGGCGTCGAGCTGTAAGGCCACGCGCTGCTTGCGCAGCTCGGTTGTCGGGAGGCGTTTGATAAGCCCCCGGCTATCCACCGAGACCAGGCGCGGCCGTAGGCCTAGGCCGCGGAGCGCCGCGGCGGTCTCAACCCCGCGTGCGTAAAGCTCGCCGGATGCCAGGTGACGGGCCAGGATGAAATCGTGTCCACGTTTGGCGGCGCGGTGGAACGTTGCGTGTACTCCGCGACCCGAGGTCCAAATTACGTTTTGGATCGGTTTTTTAAGGAGTTTAGACGTCCATATATCCAGGCCCTGGGGGGGCGGGGGCGGTTCGATCGCCCGCATAATCATGGTGGCGCTGGGATCGAAAAGCCGTTCGGGGTTGTCCACGACTTCGAAGCCGTCGGGCGCGGCACAGCGGAGCGAACTGGAAGGTATTCGTGGAGCGATGGAAGAGCGGGGCATGGTTAAGCCATCGGCAGGTCGATTTGTTGGTCGTCATCGTGGGAAAGGTGGGTGCGATAACGGTGCGAAGAGAGAGCGCAAAAAAAACCGGCCACCGTGAATGGTAGCCGGCGTCGGCAGTCGGGTGTGAGCGTAGGTTTAGAAGTCGTAAACCAGCGAAGCCAGGTAGTTGAACGCGGTTTCTTCGAAGGGGTCTTCGATCTTCGAGTCGAAATCCACGATCACTTCTAGCTCGAAGCTCAGGCCGCGGGCGGTGTCGATGGCCAGGCTGTAGGTGGCGCCGGCTTCTTTTCGGAAGTCGTCGAACACCGGATCGAGCGAGGGGAAGATGCGGGTGAAGGCGGTGAGCGACGAGCGGGGGTCGATCGTCCAGTTGGCTTCCAGGCCGATGAACAGCTCGGGGGTGAACTCGCCGATCTCGCCCGCGTCGTAGATGCCGCCCGCACCGATGCGCCCCAGCACCAAGAGGTCGTCGGGGCGGTCGATGAACGCGTAGCCGGCGCCTGCGAAACCGCTGGTCCGTTCTTCGAACGCGCGCTGCTGGTTGATCTGGAAGCGGGCGTTGCCCCAGTAAAAGTAGGCTTCGCCGGGGACCAGCCAGTCTTTGGTGACCTGCAGGCTGAACCAATTGGTCGTCTCGTCGGAGTCGGTCTCTTGATAGATGTAAAATGCGTCGATCGCCCAGCGGTCTTCAGTGTCGGCGTATGCGGTGCTGAAGCTGGTGTTGAAGTTCAGCACGTCGGTGTCGCCCGCGGTGCCGGAGGTGCCGGCGGTGAGCCGCTTGTCCCAGCCCGGGAAGAACCAGCCCTCGTCGCCGCCGCCGGTGTAACCCGGGTCGTCGTTGCTCATTTTGACTCCGGCGATCTGATCCGCCGAGAGGTTGAGGGTGCCCAGGGTGGCGTGAACGATCTCGACGCCCTGTTCGTCGTGGCTGACGATTTCCCCGGCGATGACGTCGCCGTTGCCGAGGGTTACGGTTCCGCCCAGGCTGGGGCCAGCCAGGACGAGGAGAGGCGCGGATGCGGCGCTGATAAACAGTGTGTTTTTCATAAAGAAGTAGACTTTCGAAGAGGCCCAAAGAATGGGCGGTCGGTTTTTGGCGCTGAACCTTCAGCACCGCCCGCGCCCTATCGGGGCGAGGCTGGCCGAATCTTCATAATCCATGCGGGTTAACCCGTTGACCGTTGTTCGTGCAGGCGTTCTTCGATCGCCGGTAATCCCCGCTCTCGGCGGTGGGTGAAGCGCGGTTTCTCAGCCCGTGGGGGGCCGGCCCGATTCGACCAGCCAGCGTGGACTGATGTCCGTGGGGTCCGCGTCGGGGTGTGCCCGCTTGATCGCCGCGGCGACCAGGCCCATGAACAAGGGTTCGGGCTTTAGCGGGCGGCCCAGTAGTTCGGGGTGAAACTGGCCGCCGATGAAAAACGGGTGCGTCGGGCGGCCTTCGCTGCCCGGGGTGCCGGGCTGGGGCAGTTCGAGCATCTGCATGATGGGCTGGCTGGGGTGGCGGCCCGAGAACACGAGCCCGGCTTTCTCCAGGGTGGCGATCGCGTTGGGGTCCACCTCGTAGCGGTGGCGGAAGCGCTGGCGGATGGTCTGCTGATTGGGTTTTTGGCCCTGGAGTTGATCGGCGTAGAGTGCCGCGGCCAGGGTGCCGGGCTTGATGAGCACGTCTTTGCCGCCCAGACGCATGTTGCCGCCCAGGCCCTCGATCTTTTTCTGCTCGGGCAGGATGTCGATCACCGGGTTCTTCGCGTTGGGCTCGAATTCAGTGGAAGCCGCGTCGGCCAGGCCCACGACGTGGCGGGCGAAGTCCACCACGGCCATCTGGAAGCCCAGGCAGATGCCCAGGTAGGGGAGCCCGGTCTCGCGGCAGTGCTGCACGCAGGAGATCTTGCTTTCGGTACCGCGGTGGCCAAACCCGCCGGGCACGATGACGCCGTGGAAGCCCTCCAGGGCCTGGGAGGCGTGTGCCGCGGCCATCTTGGTGGTGTCGATCCAGTCAAACTGCACGTCGGTGTTCAGGTGCGCGGCGCAGTGCTCGACGGCCTTGTCGATGCTGGCGTAGGCGTCGCGCAGCGCGGCGTATTTGCCAGTGAGGCCAATGCGCACGCGGAATTTGCGCTTGGCGTTGACCTTCTTCACAAACCCGTGCCACTGGGCACGGGCCCGGTCTTCGTGCTTCGCGTCCAGCCGGCCGTGCAGGTCGAGCATGGTGAGTACCCCGCGATCCATGCCTTCTTCGCGCAGCGACTCGGGAATGTTGTAGATGCTCGCGCGGTCGTGCATCGAGAACACACGCTCGGTGGGCACGTTGCTGAACATCGCGATCTTCTGCTTGGCTCCTTCTTCCACCGGGTTTTTGGCGCGGGCCGCGATCACGTGCGGCTGCACGCCGGCTTCCAGTAGTTTTTTAAGCCCCAGCTGCGCGGCCTTGGTTTTTTGTTCGCCCAGCGCCGGCGGCTCGATGACGTAGGTCAGTGCGACGTAGCACACGTTGCCCTCGCCTTCTTCAAACGCCAACTGACGCAGGGCCTCAATGTAGAAGGCGTTTTCGTAGTCGCCCACGGTGCCGCCAACCTCGATGAACACCACGTCCGCGTCGCGCTTGACCGCCAGGTCGCGCACCATGTACTTCACCTCGCCGGTGACGTGGGGGATCATCTGCACGTCGCGGCCCAGGTAGCCGCCGGCGCGTTCTTTCTGAAGTACCTTCTGGAAGATCTGGCCGCTGGTGACGTAGTTGCCCCGGCCCAGGTCCTGGTCGAGCAGGCGCTCGTAGGTGCCCAGGTCCATGTCGGTTTCCAGCCCGTCGTCGAGCACGAACACCTCGCCGTGGCGGTAGGGGTTGAGCGTGCCGGAGTCGATGTTCAGGTAGCCCTCCATCTTGATGGGGGCGACCTTCAGGCCCTTGTCTTTCAGCAGTTTGGCTAATGACGAGGAGAAAATACCTTTGCCGATGCCCGAGAGCACGGTGCCAAACACCACGACGTACTTGTGCCGCCCGGGCACGTAGCCGGGGGGGATGGGATTAAAAAACTCGCTGTCTTGGGTGGCGTGACCCGCCTCGCTGAGGAGGTCTTGGGTGGCGTTGGGGACGCCTGCGGCGGGGTCAGAAGAGGGGTTTTGAGCAGGGGGCATAGCGGACCGTACCACTAGTGGACGGACCGGGCAATGGGACCCGGGCGGGGGGAGGCGTGCGGAGTGTTGGGGGCCGGTTTTTTTCGGGGGGGGGAAGGGCTTGTGGCGGAGCCAGCGGAGGGGTCTTCTCGGATAGCTCGTGAGTCACCTGAGGCGATCTGCATCGTGAAGCAGCGCGACCACTTCGTCGTGCAATACCGCAAAATCGCTGGCGATCACGGCCCAGACCACCGCGTGATTGATGTGCTCGGAAACATGGGCGATCAGGTTGCGAAATGCGGCGACCTGTGTGGTATCGCTGATGGCGGCGTGGGCCTGGGGCGCGTCGCGGCGCAGCCGGTTGATAATGGTAAAGCGGCGTTCGACTACGTCGCGTGTTTGTAAGTCTGCGAGGTAGGTCGTTTGACTGTGGCTGGCGAAGTAGCTCGCAGAGCCGCGAATGTGTTCGAGATGGGCGAAATGCTTAGGCGGCATCGATCAGCTCGCGCATCCGGGCCAACTCGTCGGGTGAGCTGTGTCGCAGTCTTGCATAAAACGCTGCACGACTTCCACGGGCCGGCGGCTGAGGGCATGTTGCACCAGCCGCTTGAGCACGGGCCCGAGCACCCGCCGTTTGGGGGTGACGGGCTTGTAGGCAATGGCGAGGTCCTCGCGGTCAGTGCGTTTGACCAGGCCTTGGACTTCCATCTGCTGCAGGGTGGCCGGGTCGGTGTCCCAGAAGACCGGGGGAGATTTCGGCTTCGGTGGGGGGCGGCACACTGACCTACATAAAAAAACAGTAGGCGAGGCAACTTTTGCTGGCCTTTCCGTTTGCCCGGTCGTGGACGCGCTTGGGGATCAGATCGTCCAGGCGGCGGCGAAGGCGGCCTCTTTGAAGCCGGCGGTCGCTTGGGTGCCGTCGGTGACCAAGGGGCGTTTGAGCACCATGCCTTCGGCGACGAAGAGCCGGACGAAGTCGGCGGTGGCCATCGTGGCGCGGCGGTCTTTGAGGCTTAGCTCGCGGTAGCGGGCGCCGGCGGTGTTGAGGCATTTTTCGGGCGCGATGGCGCCGGTGTCGAACAGGGTTTGGAGCAGGTCCGCGGGCGGGGTTTGCTCTTTGAGGTTGACGAAGGTGTAGGCGACGCCGCGGCCGTCGAGCCACTTGCGGGCTTTGCGGCAGCTGTCGCAGGTGGGGATGCCGTAGAGGGTGAGGGGTCGCATGGGGTGGGGCGCTTGCGCTTGGATTCCCGCCTGGGAGGGGATGACGGGAAAGCAGGGGGGAAAGAAGCGGGCCGATCCGGCCGCTTGATCAATTGGCCACTTGGCCACTTCGTTGCCGTGCCACAAAGGCGGCGTACTGCGCAGGAGTGTCGATGCCCGGGTGCGGGGCGTCGGCGTGGATCACGGCGATCACGAAGCCGTGTTCGAGCACGCGGAGCTGTTCGAGTTTTTCGGCTTGTTCGTTGGGCGTCGGGGCGAGGTCGGCGTAGCGGTCGAGGAACGTCTTGCGGTAGGCGTAGAGACCGGGGTGTTTGTAGACGGTCTGCGCTCCCGCCTGGTCGCGGTCAAAGGGGATGGGGCTGCGCGAGAAGTACATGGCGCGGTTTTGCTGGGTGATGACCATCTTCACGACGTTGGGGTCGTGGGTGTCTTCGTGCGGGCCGAACACGGCGGCGAGGGTGGCCATGTCGGCGCCCGGGTCGGCGGCCAGGCCGTTGACCAGCGCGTCAACGGTGGCGGGAGGGATCTCCGGTTCGTCGCCCTGGACGTTGACGACCAGGGTGTCGTCGTCCAGGCCCAGGGTGGCGGCGGCTTCGGCCAGGCGAGCGGTACCGTTGTCGTGCGCGCCGGTCATGACGCTGGCGCCGCCGAAGGCGAGGACGGCGTTGTGGATCCGTTGATCGTCGGTGGCGACCACCACGCGTTTGACCGTTGCGCAGGCGTCAAGCCGCTCCACCACGTGCTGGATCAGCGGCCGGCCGGTGTCGTTGGCCAGCGGCTTGCCGGGGAAGCGGGTGCTGGCGAAGCGGGCGGGGATGAGGACGACCGCTTTGCGGCTGCCGGGGTTGGGACCGGGGTTGAGGGTTGCGGATGGGGGGGGGGCGGGCATGACGATGAGGTCCGGGCGGCCTAGGGCCGTGGCACGGAGACCCGTTCATACGGGGATGATGACGAACTCGCCCTGGTGAGCAGTTAGGGCCGGGGCGCCCCAACCCCCAACCCTGGCGGCGAAGCCGCCTACCCCTTGAGCTTCTTGATGAGCTCGACCGTGCGGTTTTTGAGCTCGCGAATGTCTTTGTAACCGATGTCGGCACGGAGGATTTCCGAGGCGGTTTTACCCGCTTCCTCGGCCAGTTCGAGGTCGCCGTTGTGCTCGGCGGCGGCGAGCTGGGCCCGGAGTTTGTCGTAGTTCAGCTCTTTGCCGGTCTTGTCGTCTTTGATGCCGTAGGCCTCTGCGGCGCCGGTGATCGTATCGACGGCTTCGTCAAACCATTCTTTTTCCATGAAGCAGCGGGCCAGGTACATCTTGGCCGAGTTGCGGCTTTTGGGGTCTTCGCTGGCTTGTTGTAGCGAGCCGATGGCGTCGTCAAACTGCTTGGCGGCGTACTGCCGGCGGCCGAGCTCGAACTTGAGCCGCAGGTCGGTGGGATAGTTTTTGACGCGATCGCCGTACTCGTTCAGCTCGAAGGCGAGCTTTTCTTTGAGGGTGTTTTTATAGCGGTCGCGGTATGAATCGTCTTCGGGGGCGGCCTCGACAAACTGCTTGAGTTGACGCAGCTCGCGGGAAAATTGCTTCATCCGGATGTCGCCGATGCGGACTTTGAAGATGTATTGGCCCGAGTCTTCGTGGGCGCGGGTGAGCAGTTTTACAGCCTGCTCGTCTTCTTCAAAACCTTCTTTCTTGAGCAGCACATCGACGAGTTTTTTGACACGATCCAGGTCTTCGGGGTCTTCTTCGTATTCTTCGCGTCGTGCTGCGATGGCTTGATCGACTTTGGACGCGGCGCGGCTGGAGCCGCCAGCGGATTCGGCGGCGAACTCTTGGTCTTTGATATTGCCGCGGAACCCACCTTTTTCCGTGGAGGTGCTGTTGCTGGAGTAGGCCTGGGCTTCCAGGTCCTTCATGGCCTGCTGGAGCACCTCGCTTTCCATGTCCATGTGCAGGGCTTTGCGGCAGGCGATGACAGCTTTGTCGTAGATGCCTAACTTTTCGAACAGGTCGCGAATCTTGATCCAGCTCTTCTGCCGGGGCTTGGCCACCGGCAGTTCTAGGGCCATGGTGCCGATCCAGTCCGCGACCTCGGTAAGGTTTAGTTCGGGCTCAACCGTGTCGGCCGCGACGGCGCGGCTGAAGAAATCGATCATCGCCTCTTGGTCGGTGAAGTCGTACGCCCAGATTTTTTCGGCCAAGAGCATTTTGTCGACCACCGAGGGGCCGAGGGCTTTCTTGTCTTTGTAACCGGCTTTCTTGCCGCCGCCGGCCTTACGGCGTTGGGCCACGGCGAGTAGTTGTTCGTGGCGGATCATGTTGTCCGGATCGAAACGCAAGCCCCCGACGTACATCTCGATGGCAAAGTCCAGGCTATTTTTTTCGACCGCTCCTTCGGCGTGGTCGAAAAACCTGCGGGCCTTGCGCTCGTCGCGGGTAAAACCGGTGGTGCCGGCGACCGGGCTTCCCGAGGCATCGGTGTCTCCTGATCCGCCGGCGTCTGAGTCGTCTTTTTTCTTCTTGCCGAAAAGAGCCAAGGCTAAAATCCTGTCGATCGGGGCGGGGGTAGTGGTGGCCGAGCGGCCGCGTGAACGAACGACGGTTATTGTACGCGCGGAGGGCGAGGTGTTCTCGCCCGCGACGCCTTGCTCTGGTGATGCCCCCCCCCCCCCCCAAACCCGCTCGGAGGTTCCATGCTCTCAAAAACCGTTCAACTTGCGATCCACGGATCGGCCGGCCGCATGGGCCAACGCCTGGTAACCCTGGCCCAGGACGATCCTGGGCTTCATGTCGCCGCCGCGGTCGATGCGGCGGATCCGGCCTCGCCGCGGCTGGAGGGCCGCTACGGAGCCGTGATCGATTTCACTCTGCCCGCGGGTTTTCGGACTGCGGCGGATTTTTGCGCCGCGTCCGGATCGCCTCTGGTGGTGGGCACCACGGGGCTGACCGACGCGGACCAGGCCCGGCTCGACGAGTTGGCCGCGGCGATCCCGGTGCTGCAGGCCACCAACTTCAGCCAGGTGGTGAACGTGCTGAACCACCTGGCGGCGCAGGCGGTGAAGCTGCTGGGTGATGATTACGACCTGGAAATTTTGGAAGCCCATCACCGCTATAAGGCGGACGCGCCTAGCGGCACGGCGCTGACCCTGGCCCGGGTGGTGGCCGACGCGGCGGGACGGGATTTTGACGCGTGTGTGAAGCTGGAACGTCACGGCGACCACGTACCACGGCAGCCCAGCGACATTACGGTGCAGACGCTGCGCATCGGCGATCACGCGGGCGAGCACACGCTGTTCCTAGCGGCACCGGGCGAGCGTCTGGAGCTCAAGCACGTGTCCACGAACCGCGATAGCTACGCCGCAGGTGCGTTGCGGGCGGCCAAGTGGCTGCACGACAAGCCGGCGGGGCGGTACACGATGCGTGACGTGCTTGGGCTGTAGGGGCGTGTGTGTGTGAGGGGGGGGGTAAATGTGCAGATAGGGATAGAAGAAAGAAGGGGAACTGTTTACACTTCTTTTCTTTCACACAAAAGCGAGCTCTTTATGGCCACTCCGAACACGTCGGTCGTTCCCACCCTGTCCGGCGCGGACTACCCGACGCAGACCGGCCAGCTGCGCCGGTTTATGGAGCGTCACTACTCCAACTACAACGCGCGGGAGGTGCTGGCGGCTTCGCGGGCTTACGCGGAGCACGTGGAGGCGGGGGGCAAGATGATGGTGACCCTGAGCGGGGCGATGAGCACCGCGGGCATCGGCCGGGTGCTGGCGCGGATGATCCGTGAAGACAAGGTCCACGCGATCACCTGCACGGGGGCCAACCTGGAGGAAGATATTTTCTTGCTCTTGGCCGGACGGGAGTACGAGTGGTGCCCCGACTGGCGAGCGCTGAGCGCCCAAGACGAGCAGGACCTTTTGGACCGCGGGATGAACCGGGTGACGGACACCTGCATCCCCGAGACGGTGATGCGGCACTTTGAACAGCGTTTGCTGGATATCTGGCAGAAGGCCGAGGCGCAGGGCCGTCGGCAGTTTCCTTTTGAGTATTACTGGGAGGTGTTTGAGCAGTCGGACTTTGCCCAGCATTTTCAGATGCCGCTTGAGGACTGCTGGATGTATGCGGCCAAAGAAAAGAACTTGCCGGTGATCACGCCGGGCTGGGGCGATTCGACGATCGGCAACGTGTTCACCGCGGGGATGATCCGCGGAGAATTCGGACACCAGGTGGTGAAGCAGGACGTGGAGGCGATGGCCTACTTGGTGGAGTGGTACAAGGACCAGGCTCAGGCGGTACACGCGGACCCGTCGGTACCTTCTGCAGGCTTCTTCCAGATTGGCGGGGGTATTGCGGGGGATTTTCCGATCTGTACGGTGCCGTTGATGACCCAAGACCTGAAGTGGGAGCAGACCCCGTGCTGGGGGTACTTCTGTCAGACCTGCGATGCGCCCACCAGCTACGGCGGCTACAGCGGGGCGGTGCCCAACGAGAAGATCACCTGGGGCAAGTTGGAGGTCGAGACGCCTAAGTTTATGATCCAGAGCGACGCGACAATCGTGGCGCCGATGATCTTTGGATATGTGTTGGGCGACTGAGGGCTGGCCGCTGGCGTCTGTCCTGGCCTGCCCCCCCCGTCCGGGGCGAAGCTCAGAATCGGCGGCGGTCATTACCGTTCGTCGCCGAATTCGAGCAGCGCCAGCACCGCCAGGACTGCGGCGGCCTGGGCTCCCAGCACCGCGGCCATCCACCCCGGCACCCGGCCCAGCATCACGCCGCCCAGCCCGGTGGCTAGGGTCGCCAGCAGCACCACGGCGAGGGCGGAACGCTTGCCCAGGCCGCGCCGTAGCAGGCGGTGGGAGAAGTGGTTGTGGTCGCCGGTCATGGGGCTTTGGCCTTTGGCGGCCCGGATGATCACCACCGAGACGAAGTCGTACAGCGGCACGGCCAGGACCATCAGCGGCATCAGCAGCCCGTACCAGGCGCCCGGGAGCTGGACATCGGCCCGGGTGGTCTCGCCGTTGAGGTCGCTTTGAAAATAGGCGGTGCGGATGGCGAGGACCGCCAGCAGCAGGCCGACGACCAAAGACCCGCCGTCGCCCAGGTACAGCCGGGCGGGAGGCAGGTTGAACACCAAAAAACCCAGCAACGCTCCCAATAGCAGGGCGGCCAGGCCGGCGACGAACCACTGGCCGGCCATCAGGGTGGCGGTGAGGTACAGCCCGGCCACGACGGAACCGACGCCGGCGGCCAGCCCGTCCATGTTGTCGAGGAAGTTCATGGCGTTGGTGACCACTACGATCCACCCGATGCTGACCGCCACGGCCAGGGTCGGCCCCGTAGCCCCTCCCCAGTCGTCCAGGAGTGAGAACACCCGCATGCCGCCCACCGACACGAGGCCGACCGCCACGCCCAGCTGCACCGCGAGTTTGGGCCAGGCCCCGAGGGCGCGGCGGTCGTCAACCAGGCCGGTGAGGTGTAGGGCGGCCAGTCCGGCTAGCAGCCAGGCGGCCACCGGGGTGTTAGCGCGGAGCCCCGGGACGTGGGCCGCCGCGGCCGGGCTGAGCGACGCCCAGGTGTCCGCAGGCACCACCCATGCGGCGGCAAGGGCGGCGGTGAGCGGGGTGGTTACCGCCCAGAAGACCGCGACGCCGCCGGTGTTGGGGATGGGCGTGTTGGTGGCGGGTTTGTGAGCTTCGGTTCCCGCGGCGTCCACCAGGCCGCGGCGGAGGCTGGCACGGCGGACCGTAGTGCTTAGTAGCAGGCTGATGACAAACGCGAGCGGGGTGGCGGCCAGGCAGATCCAGAGCATCAGGACATGCTAGCGACGGTGGTGTCTTTGAACGTTCTTGGGTGTGGTTGGGTGAGCGCAGCATTGGGTAGAAGGCACAAAAAAACCGGCCCCGAAGGGCCGGTCGTCAGTTGATGTATTGCGGGCGGTTATTTAGCGGACGCCCTGGCCGGCTTCGAGCAGCTTGTCGCCGATGCCCGGGAAGAGTTCTTCTTCCTGCTCGTTCTGAATGATGATGGTCGGTTTGACCAAGATTAGTAGGGTCCGTTCGTCTTCGACGGTGCTGCTGTTGGTGAATAGGCGGTTGAGCACCGGGATCTTGCTGAGCACCGGCACGCCGGTTTCGATTTCGGCTTCGCCTACCAGCCGCTGGCCACCCACCAAGAGGGTGCCGCGGTCCGGCACGCTGACGGTGGCGTTGACGGTGGTGATCTCGAGCTCGGGAGCTTCGATGAAGACGGTCGAAACCACGGGGACCGAGGCACCACCGATCGAGCCATCGCCATCGACGGTGATCCCATCCCCATCGACGAGAATCGACGTTTGAGGAATTTGCCGCACGTCGACTAGGTCCGCGAGGCTGGGTCGCAGGGTCATGGTGACGTAGCGACGATCGGCCGAAATCGTACCTTCGACGTCGAGCACCACGCCGGTGACCAGGACCGACAAGGTTAGGTTGAAGCCGCCCGAGTCGGGCACCGCTTCAACTTCGGAGATGAAGCTGAGCTGGCGAGCAACCGTGACGTAGGCACGTTGGCCGTTAAAGAATGTCACACGGGGGGCGGTCAACGAGATCGAGTTACGGTTGGCCAGGGTGGCTTCCACGATCAGGTTGACCGAGATATCGTCGATGAAGGCAGCACCGAGGTTCAGGGCTTGTGTTTCTGGAGTCAGACCGGTGAAAAACTGGTCGAAGGACAAGGCTCCCGCGGAAGGCAGGGCAAGGGCCGATCCGTTGGTGGAGGCAGTGGTCGGAGCGAAGCCTTGAGCGGGAAGCGTATCGTCGAGTCGGCTAAACGGGTTTAGACCACGGGTAGACCCGCTGCTGCCATCGAGGGACACATCGAAATCGACGCCAAAACGGTCGAGGAAGTTGCGGTCGACCAACAGGAAGCGGGTTTCGACTGAAATTTGAATCGCCCGGGTTTCACGGAGCTTGGCCAGCAGGCCCAGGATCTCGCGGTGGTTGTCCGGGGTGGTGCGGACGATCAGGTTGCCGTTCAGTTCGCTGACGGTGGAGTCAAAGTTGTCCCACTCATCGACCGTGCCGACGGTTTCTTGAATCAAGTCGATGATCTGTTGGATCAATTCGCCGCGGGTGAGCTCGATGGTGGTGTCTTCGTCGTCGTCGTCGTCGCCGAAGATGCTGTCGCCTCCGCCACCACCACCACCGCCACCGCCACCACCGCCACCGCTGCTGGTGTTGGACAGCGCGTTTTGCAGGTCGAAGCTGGGGGCGTCGGTGAAGTTGGGCACCTGGACCAGGAGGTCGCGAATGTCGAAGACCCTGAGGTCTTTGGCCCGGAAAAGATCGTTTTCGGTCGAGACGGTGATGACGCCGTCGATGATCGAGTAGTTGATGATGTCTAGATCGCCCGCGGCGGAGGTGACCTGCTGCAGGATGAGCTGCAGAGCTTTTTCGGCCGAGACGTTGCTGAGTTTTAGGCTGACGGGGATGTCGCGCTCAACCCCGGCGGCTTCTAATGCCGACCAGTTGACGAATATGTTGGCTTCGGTGGTTTGTCGCAGGTAGTCCAGCACAGACTCGAGGCTATTGGCATTGAAGTCAATGGGGACCGAACGACGAAGCTTGTTGGCGGCTTCGCGGTTGGCCTGAGACTCGCCGCCCGAGACGTCGAGGTTGCGGATGCGTTCTTCGCTGAGCTCGGGCCAGTTGGTGGGGTAGGTGAGGATGTCCTGGTAGGCGAGGGTGGCCTCGACATTCTTTTGTGCTTGCTGGGCCACGCTTAGGCGCCGGCGACGCAGGGCGTCGCGGTAGTCGGTGGCGACCTTGGCGTCTTCAATGACCTCTTTGAGAAGCTCGGCGGTGTAGTTGGTGGGGTCGGTGAATAGAGCTTGATCGAGCAGAAGAATCGCTTCTTCGTACTTCATTTCGATTTGCAACTGACGGGCCCGCACGATCAGGTTACGAACTTCTTTTTGGTTGCGGTCGCGGGCGGCGGCGCTGGCCTGAGCGTCGGCCTGAGCCTGTTCACTAGCGATACGTTTTTCGTTTTCCAGAGCGGCCTGCGTGCTTTCTTGGTCGATGCGGGCCGAGAGGTTGATCGCGTCTTGACGTAGAGATTCAAACTGCGCGTTGGCGAAGAGCTCTTGATTGAGCTCCATGATTTGCCGGCCGCGGGCCGCTTCGGTGGCGGCGCCCGCGTAGTCGCCGGCGGTAAGCCGGGCGTTGGCGTTGGTCATGGCCTCCTGGTAGCCGGCGATAGCCTGCTGGCGGCGGAGCTCGATGTCGTTGACGGCTTGCCCCAGAGCGTTGACGCCGCCGCCGCTGTTGCGGGCGATGTTTAGGCTGTTGCGGATGTCGGCGTTGTCGGGGTCGAGTTCTGAAGCTTGGCTGAGCAGGTTGAGGGCGAGGTCGTCGTAGCCCTCGGTTTGGGCTTGCTTCGCGTCGCGGAGGTATTCCCGGGCGACGTCGCGGCGGGCCTGGGCCAGTACGTCGTTGCTGGGCAACGGCGTAACCGTGGTTGTGGCGGGCGCGGCCGGCGTTTCGACCGCGGCGGGGGGCGGTGCGGGGGCATCTTGCTGGGCCACAGCGCTGGCGGCTGCGCGTTCGGAGTCGATGCGGGCAAGACCGCGGGTGATGCGTTGTTGGTCGAACCAGCCCAGGTCGGCACCCGACTGTTGCACGGCGGCGAAGGCATCAGCGGCGTTGTCGATGCGACCAGCGTTGAGCTCGGCTTCGGCGGTGTCTACCAAGGCTTTGGCCTGGGTGGTGTCGCTGCTGATTTGACGCAGCAGGTCGGCCCGGCGGGCCGATGCGGTGGCGGCGGTGGGACCGCCTTCGCTCACCAACTCGGTGTAGATGGCGATCGCTGCGCCCGGGTCCGAGGCCGATAGGGTGTCGGCTCCTTGAAGCCGCTCGGCGGCCGAGGGGGCGGGAGGCGTGGAGATTTCGGTCGCGGCGGCGGGCTCAGTGGCCGGGGTGGCGGGAGCGGGTGTCGGAGCCGGTGCAGCGTCTAGGGCTGTCTGGATTTCGGTTGCCGCGTCGTAGAGTTGCTGACGCTGCTCTTTGGGGAGCGTCATCGGGTCGATCTGGATCAACAGGTCTTTCGCAGCTCCGAGGTTACCGGCCCGGTACGCCTCCAGCCCTTGTTCTAAGAGAGCCGACGGGGGGGCGTCGCTCTGTCCCACGGCGGAGGGAGTCACCGTGCAGGTAACGCCCGCGCACATGAAAAGGAACGCGGCAGCATGTTGATGTTTGAACAAAGTGAGGCCTCCGAGGCGTGTCTTAGGCGTGTCTTAAGAAACGAGTCGTTTCTTTAAGAGGGGCGAGTCCGGGCTTAATTAAAGTTGATCGACGAAACGGCATGAGGCGTGGTGACGCCGCACAGGGAACACCGCGGGGGTGGCGGGGTGAGGGAACGCGGTGGGGATCCGCTTTCCTGCGGCCCAGTATTGGAAATTTTGAAGTGGCTGGCACCTCGTGAAGCGACTCATACTAAATCCGCCCCCTAAAGCACGCAAGTATTTTGGTTCGGTGGGCGATGCGGTCCGAGAAGGGGCGAGACACTGGCCATCAATCGTTCTCGTGGGGGATTGTCGGGCGTGCGAGGGCCGGTAACCCATCGGCACGCGGGGTATCGATCCACCATTTGCCGGTGGCTTGCGCTGCCGCAACGTCGCGGTGTGGGCGGGCCAGGATCGTTAGGTTGCGGGCCGGGGCGGGTGTTCGCTATCATGCGTAGCGCGAATTTGCGCTCGATCAAGCCCCCAGGGGCGGGCGAGCTGCGGACCAGTTCCACGACTAGCGGGCTGCCACCCCCTCGGTAACTCCGCTCACTACCCTAACGCCGGCCACCGGCGAGGACCCCGACTATGGCACATAAAAAAGGACAGGGCTCGACCAAGAATGGTCGCGACTCCAACCCCCAATTTCGCGGCATTAAGCTGTATGGTGGCCAGGAGGCCAAGACCGGCTCGATCATCGTTCGCCAGTGCGGCACGAAGTTCAAGCCCGGCTTCAACGTGGGGCGGGGCAACGATGACACGCTGTTCGCCATGGCACCGGGTAAGGTGGAATTCCAAGGACGCAAGGTCCACATCCGCCTGGCCGAGGTGGGCTGAGCACGCTCAACGGGGGTATCGCGGCTGATTTTTAAGCTGAGCGGTGCGAAGCCCTACGATCGTGTTGGCCCCGGCCCTGCGAGCGGGTTTTGGTCCCGACGATAAGAATCGGCCGCGGCGTTTTTGGACGCCGCGGCTTTTTTTGCTCTGCCCCGCGGGGGGCTTGCACTGTCTAATTTTTTGGTCACTTGTTTATCGACTCCGCCGAAATCGAAGTTCGTTCCGGCGCCGGTGGCGACGGAGCGGTGTCTTTTCTGCGGATGAAGTATGTGCCCAAGGGCGGCCCCAACGGCGGCAACGGCGGGGACGGTGGCTCGGTGGTTCTTGAGGCCGATGCCGACGTGGAGACGCTGCTGGATTTCAGCGGGCGCCGTCACTGGTACGCGAAGAACGGCGAACCGGGGGCGGGCAAACAGCAGTGGGGTTCCAAGGCCGAAGACCTGGTTGTCCGCGTGCCCCACGGCACGCTGGTGTACCACGCAGAAACCGGTGAGTTGCTAGTGGACATGGACGAGGAGGGCAAGCGGTATGTGATCGCCGCGGGGGGGCGTGGGGGCTTTGGTAACGAGCATTTTAAGAGCGCCACTAATCAGGCTCCGCGCGAGTTCACGCCCGGCGAGCCGGCGGTGGAGTTGACGCTGCGGCTGGAGCTAAAGCTGATCGCGGACGTGGGGCTGGTGGGCAAGCCCAACGCGGGCAAATCCACGTTCCTCTCGGCGGTCAGTTCAGCGCGGCCGAAAATCGCAGACTATCCCTTCACTACCTTGGTGCCGCAGCCGGGGATTGCGGAGCTGGGCGCGGCGGCCAACGGTACGCCGCGGAGGATCGTGATCGCGGACTTGCCGGGGTTGATTGAAGATGCCAGCGGCGGCGCGGGCCTGGGGCTGCGTTTCTTGCGGCACGTCGAACGCACCCGGCTGCTGATCCATGTGCTGGAGCCCGAGCCGGCTGACGGTAGCGACGCCCTGGAGAACTACCGGGTGATCCGCGGGGAGTTGGAGGCGTACAGCCCGGAGCTAGCGGCCAAGCCTCAGATCATTGCGGTGAGCAAGATGGACCTGATGGGAGGCCCGGAAGACCACGCCGTCGCCAAGCAGATGATGGAAGAGCAACTGGACGAGCGGGTGTTTGTGTTTAGCAGCGCGACGCGATCGGGCCTGGAAGAGCTTCTGGAGGCCGCGTGGCGCCGGCTGCAGTCGGCCCGGCCTGGCCCCTCGCCGTGGCAAAGCCAGGCGTAATGCGGCTCCCGGGGGGGCGGGCGGTGGCGGATGGGTGGATCACGCGGGACCGGATCGGGTTAGGATTTAGTCACCGCCGTCCGATTTTCCCCCCGAAGTTTTCCATTATGCCCCCAGTAAATTTATTGGCTGTCAGCGTTGGTAACACGCGCACCCGCGTGGGAGCGTTTGTAGACGGGCAGCTCGCCGAAACGGCGACGTTTGAAAACGTCAAAGACGTGAAGATCGCCGTGGCGATCGACGAGGCTTTCAAGCCGCTGCGTGATCGCGAGGATGCGGTGGTGCTGCTCAGCAGCGTGAACCCCGAGGTGGCGGACCCGATCGAAGCGGCCTTGACGGCGCACCTGCAGCGCGCGGTGCGGCGGGTTGAACGCGATATCGCTATCCCGGTGGGGCGGCAGCTGGACCGCGAGGCGATGGTGGGGGAAGACCGGCTGCTGAACGCGGCCGCGGCCTTTGACGTGATGAAGCAGGCCTGCGTGGTGGTAGACGCGGGTACGGCGACCACGGTTGACTTTGTCGACGGGGCGGGCACGTTCCACGGCGGGGCGATTGCTCCAGGGGCCCAGCTGATGCTCGATGCGCTGAACCGGCGCACGGCGCAGCTGCCGGACGTCGATTTTGAACGGCCCGAAGAGGTCATCGGTCACAACACCACCGAGGCGATGCGCTCGGGGGTGTTCTTTGCTTTGCGGGGGTTGGTGCAGCAGCTTACCGAGCAGATCGCGGAAAAAAACGGCCAGTACCCCATGGTGATCGTGACTGGCGGCGACGGGAACCTGGTGTTCCGCGACTTTGAGCTGGTGGACCGTGTGGTGCCGGACCTGACGCTGCGCGGGATCGCGGTGACCCTGCGGCGGGCGGTGGAAGACGCCGAGGCGTAAACCGCCGCTGTGAAAGTCCGGATGAACCACGACCTGCCCCCGCCGTGCGAGCTATCTGAGGCGCAGCGCCAGTGCTGCACTGGCAGACTTAGGCGCGTCTGGGTGGCGTTGGTGGCCGGGCAGCTGGGCTTGGCGTTGGTCGGGCTTGTGTGGGGGGTAGAGCTCGGGCCGTCCGCGCCGCCGAGGCTGGGATGGCTGTCCGCGGGCTTGCTTGTGGTTGGGCTGCCGGCCAGCTATTGCTGGCGTAGTCAGTGCTACAAGCGGGCGTGGCGGGGGCACCAGGTCGCGCCCGCGGGGTACGTGGCGGGCAACCTGGGGGTGTTCTTGTTGCTGGCCGCGGTGGCCGTGCTGGGGCTGCTGGTCGGCGCGTCGGAGCCGGCCGCGGCGCCGGCGTGGGGTGCGGCGTTGCTGGCGTTTGTGTTGACGCTGATGAATGTTCCCACCGGGCGGCCGCTGGATCCGCAGCCTCCAGGTGTGGGTGCGCGCCCCGTGCAGGAGGTGCATCGTGGGCGTTGAGCCGTGCCGAGTTCGGTACCGGGTTCAAACCGCGCGGCAGCCCGGCGCGGTGGCGGTGGTGCAACTAGAAGGGGCGGGGATTGCCCACGTGCTCACCGAGCTGACGGGCCGGCCAGACTGGCCGGTGGGGTTGTTGCGGTTGGTCGACTTTGCGGGCGTCGATACGGGGCTGACTGGGAGGGTGGCAGAACACGCGGCTCAACTAATGCCCCACGGCGGACTGCGGGTGGTGCAGCGGATCGAGGCGTGGCTGGTGGCCCGCGGGGTCGAGCCTGCGCCCGGCGGCAACCCGTGGGCGGCGTATCCCGAAGCCGAAACGGCGCTAGAGGCCGCGGTGTTATCCGCAACGGCCCGCGCGGCCAGCCCGGCGGCCATTGACCGGCTGGCCCGTCAGCCGGCGTTGTGGGCCCGAGCCCGCGCAGGCGGCGCGGCACCTGACGCAGACCCCGCGGTGCAGGCGGTGCTCAACCGGCTCGTGGACCCGCCTGCGGTGGTGGTGGTCGGCCGGCCCAACGTGGGGAAGTCGACCTTGCTCAATCGCCTGACCGGCCGGGCGGCGGCGCTGGTTTCGGACGTGCCGGGCACCACCCGTGACTGGGTGGGGGCGCTGGTGGAGTTGCCCCCCGCCGGCGGTGACCCGCTGCGCGACGCGGTGGCGGTGCGCTGGCTGGACACGCCGGGGCTGCGGGCAGCGGACGAAGGTGCCGGCGACATCGAAGGTCGGGCGATCGCGGCGGCCCAGCGGCTGATCGCGGGTGCCGACGTGCTGATTGCGATGCGTGCGCCTGACGTGGACTGGCCTGACGCCAGGGTGCTGCCGCGCGAACCGGACCTGTGGGTTGTGAACAAGTGTGACCTAGACAGCGCCGGCGAGACGGGCGGCGGCGGGCTCGCCATCAGCGCGCGTGACGATGTGGGGCTGGACCGACTCACCCAGGCTGTGCTGGACCGGCTGGGGGTGCTGGCCGTGCCAGACGATGCGCTGTGGGATGTGTCGGGCGGGCGAGGTAGCGCATAAAAAATGCCCGTTGCGCAGGGGGCTGCGCTCGGGGCATTGGCGGTTGGCGGTTGCCGGCGGGTGACGGTGCGGCTTAAGCGCCCTCAGTGGGCTTGCTGATGCTTTCACGCATGTCGGTGTCGGCGATGACGTTTTGCATCTTGTAGTAGTCCATGATGCCCATGTTGCCGCTGCGTAGCAGTTCGGCCAGGGCCTTGGGCACCTCGGCTTGGGCCAGGGTGACCAGCGCCTGATTCTTTTCGATGTCGGCGCGGTTTTCTTGTTCCAGGGCCACGGCCATGGCGCGGCGCTGCTCGGCCTCGGCCTGGTAGCGGCGCTTGTCGGATTCGGCCTGGTCGGCCTGTAGCTTGGCGCCGATGTTGTCGCCCACGTCGATGTCGGCGATGTCGATGCTGAGGATGGTGAAGGCGGTGCCGCTGTCCAGGCCCTTGCCCAGCACGACCTTGGAGATGCTGTCGGGGTTTTCGAGCACGGCCTTGTGATCCTGGGCCGAGCCGATGGTGGTCACGATGCCTTCGCCCACGCGGGCGATGATGGTTTCTTCGGTGGCCCCGCCGATGAGCCGAGCGAGGTTGGCCCGGACCGTCACGCGGGCGCGGGCCCGAAGCTGGATGCCGTCTTGGGCCACCGCGTCGATGGTGCTGCGGCCCGTGTCGCCGCTGGGGCAGTCGATGACCTTGGGGTTCACGCTGGTCTGCACCGCTTCGAGGATGTCGCGGCCCGCCAGGTCGATGGCGCAGGCGGTGTTCCAGTCCAGGTCGATCTTGGCGCGGTCCGCGGCGATCAGGGCGTTGACCACGCGGGGCACGTCGCCGCGGGCGAGGTAGTGGGTTTCCATCTGGTTAGCGCTGACGTCGATGCCGGCCTTGGCGGCCTGGATACGGCTGAGCACGATGGTGCGGGGGTTTACTTTCCGCAGCCACATGCCCACCAGCGAGCCCAGCGAGACGCGGGCGTTACTCACCGCGGCCTGGATGTAGAGCCCGATGAAGCGCGAGAGGAAGACCAGCACCGCGAGCACGATGATGGCGGCGATGACAACGCCGACCCAGAGCAGATTGCGGGGGCTGACGGGCTGGGCGAGCAGGAGAGAGCCGGCGGGCATGGCGAGGTTCCTGGTGGGGCAAGGGGAAGCGGGGTGGCGGGGTCCGCCGTTGAGAGAAGCTTAGCAGGCGGGGTCGGGTTTCTTTCTTCAGGGCGGAGGCGGTCCCCACCGTGCATTCGCGTCCATATACTCGGCCCGCCGGATGTCGCCGGAGCTTCGCTCAACCCCAGGAATACAGACCGATGAGAGCAATCGTGACCGGCCAGGTGGGCATGGACAAAAAATCTTACCTGCAAGGCGTGGTCGATCTGGCGGGACGGCGGGGCGAGACGATCGAGCTGTACAACGTGGGCGACCGCATGTATAGCGAGGCACCCGACGTGAAGCCCGGGCGAATTTTGGACCTGCAGCTGGGGCGGCTGGACGCGCTGCGCCGCAGCGCGTTCAAGGACATTATTCGCGAGAGCGAGGGCAAGCCGAACATTTTGGTGAACACCCACGCGACGTTCCGCTGGCGGCACGGGCTGTTCAGCGCATTTGATTTCGATCAGGTGCGTGAGCTCAAACCCGACACGCTGATCTGCCTGTTGGACAACATCGAGGTGGTCCATGCCCGTCTGCACCGCGATCACATCTCCGACGCCACGCTCAAAGACCTGATGGTCTGGCGCGAAGAAGAGATCATGGCCACCGAGATGATGGCTCAGGCTCTGGGCATTGCCAACCGCTTTTACGTGGTCAGCCGCGGGCGGCACGAAGACACGCTGGAGACCTGCTTCCGCCTGGTGTGCCGGCCGAAGATGAAAACCGTGTACCCCAGCTTCCCCATGACCCACGTGGAGAAGCTGCCCGAGGTGCTGAAGGTGATCGACGGATTTCGCGCGGTGCTGGCGGAGAAGTTCATCGCCTTCGATCCCGGCGACGTGGACGAGAAGATTTTGCTGGACCGGGCCCTGGAGGCGGCCCGCCAGGGCGAGGACTTCATCGAGGTGGAGCCGGGCAGCTTTATGGGCGGGCGCGACAAGCTGCGCGTGAGCGTGAAGCAGGTGCTGGACATCGCCGGCGACATTGACGGGCAGATCTACAGCCGCGACTTCAAGATGGTGCGGCAGAGCGACATGATCGTGAGCCTGGTGCCGAACCTGCCCGACGGCAGCCCGGGTCTGAGCAGCGGGGTGGAGCGCGAGCTGCACCACGCCTTCGAGCACGGCCGCGAGGTCTACGTGGTGTGGCACCCCGAGAAGAATCCCAGCCCGTTCATCACCGAGACCAGCACCAAGTGGTTCCGCAGCGTGGACGAGGCGTTGGAGTTTTTCGAGGACGAGGGGATGTTCGTGCAGTCAAATTTGTTTGACTAAACGGCGCTCGGCTCGCCACGAGCCGTCTTGTGCGCAAGCCGTTCTCACACGGGCGTCGGGGTGCGGTGTAGGTCTTACAACCCCAAGGTCGGTGGGCTCGCTGCGCTCGCGCGTTGAGTGGGGTTGCGCGGCGCATCTGAAACTGCCGGTCATTTTGGACACGGCCGCGTGCCAGGCACCGAGTCGAATGGCGAGGGGTCGCCGACGTGCTGAGTGTTTTGAGGTCTGGACACGCCGCGGCGTGCCGCCCTCCGAGGGCACGGGGGAAGGCAGCGGACGCAGGCGAAGACGCGGCGTGTGCCTCTGGTTTGATTCCACTGGGCGCCTCGGCGTGAAAATAATTTACTGTCTGGTTGCTTTTCCCCAGCCTTACCTTTGCGAACCCTGCGGCCCTGCGTGAGTTTTGCCTTGGCTGTCTTGATCCTGTTTTCTCTGCCTTGTCTTCGCTCCCCGCGGATCCGCGTGAAATCTGTCTTGGTCGGCAACCCCAAACGATGTCGGGCCCCGCCTTACGCGAATCACTGCGAGGGTACCTCGGCGACGGCCGCGCCGTCGTCGGCGGCGGGGTTCTGCATTACTTTGCGCAGGTCGGCGCCCACGCCGTAGAGCTCGGGCATCGGCGCGTGGACCTGGACCGGCAGCGTGGCGGCGGCGTAGCCGGGGGCGGAGACGGCGATGGCCCTTTTGTCTTAAAAGCTCCATATAATCTATAAATTTAAGATTCTTGGTAATTTCACTTTCGTGCAAGTCAAGTATTTCTAATAATTTTGAATTGTAGAAGTTAAGCACCCCTTTTTGAAAAACAATCATGCC
>CALLPP010000051.1 GCA_938015655.1 uncultured Algisphaera sp. | reverse complement strand
TCGCTTTAAGCATATCAAAACAAGCTTTGATACCGCTAATTACACCCGTAAAATTAATCGCAATCATCCGATCAATATCCTCATCTTGCATCTCTTGAATAGGACCACCAGCACCAATACCTGCATTGTTAAACAACACATCCATACGGCCACCCGTTACTTTGCCAAATTCAGCAACGGCTTCATCCCATTGCTTGCGGTTCGTAACGTCCAGAGCATGTTGTGATGTTTGTCCATCGGTTATCATAGAGGCTGTTTCCGAGGACACACCGCAGCGGCCGTCGGGTGACGGGCCGTTGAACCTGCACAACACGGAAGGGTGGGGTCAATCAGACCCGCGTTCCGTGAATCAAGGGGGTGTCTCAGGGGCTTGGTTCGCGGTCACTTTTTCTGCTGCGGGGGCTGGTTTCCGCCGCCCTGATTCCCGCCGCCTTGCTGTGGGGCCGCGCCGCCGGGGTTACCGCCGCCCCGGGCCGCGTCGGGGCCCACGGCGCACATGCCAAAGAACGACGCGCCCTCGGCCATCATCATCCGCGCGGCGGTGATGTCGCCCTTGACCTTGCCGTTGGCGTTGAGCTTCACCGCGTCTTTGGCGGTGATGTTGCCTTCGATGCTGCCGTCGATGTTGGCCACCGACGAATCTACGTCGGCCTTGAGCGCGGCGGACTGGGTGACCTGCAGCTCGCCCTTGCCGGTGATCTTGCCGTCGAAACGGCCAATGACCCGGGCGGTTTTGTCGAACTCCAGCTCGCCTTTGAAGTACGAGTCGGCGCCGATGACGGTGGTTTGGGTATCGTTCTCAGCCATCTTGGGTACATCCTTCAATCGTGCGGTCGGCCCGCGGTAAGTGAACATCGCTCGCCCCACAGCGGGGCGAGCGAAGAACCCAGAGTGTACCGGCACCGGGTGGTTGAGGCCCCGGGTCGGGGGTGTGGGTGCCCAGCATTCGCCGGCGCAACACCTTTTTTTAATTCGACTTAGTCCCCGTGGTGATCCGCATGACGTTCGTTGGCCCCCAATCTCACCCTGAAACAGATTCATACCGCTGGCCCGCCGAGTGGGAGCCCCTGGACGCGGTGTGGGTGGTGCCCCCGCACAACCCCGAGACCTGGCCCGGGTGCCTGGACGAGGCGGCCCGCCAGCACGCAGACTGGTGCGCGGCCATGGGCCAGGTGGTGCGGGTCCGCAGCACCGCGGAGCTGAAGATCCCCACCGACGACAGCTGGGTGCGCGACTTCGGCCCGCTGTTTGTGCGGGCGGTGGGGCCCGGGGGCCGCGACGTGCCCGGGGTGCTGGTGGCCCAGGACTTCCGCTTCAACGGCTGGGGTGACAAGTACGAGCCCCGCCCGCACGACGATGCGGCGGGGGCCGCGATTGCCCATGCGGCCGGGGCGCAGCTGGTCCGCCATACGCGGGTGTTGGAAGGCGGCGCTCTGGACACCGATGGCGCCGGCACCCTGCTGACCACCCGCGAGTGCCTGCTGAACCCGTCGCGCGACGCCGCAGGGAAGGGCGCCACGCCGCAAGAAGTCGAAAGCCTGCTGCGTGAAACCTTGGGCATCACCCGCACGGTCTGGCTTTCGGCCGACCTGCCGGGCGACGACACCGACGGGCACGTGGACAACGCCGCCCGCTTCGTCGCCCCGGGGGTGGTGGTGGTGCATCCGACGATCGATCCGGCGCCCCTGCACGCCGCGGGCCTGGAGGTGGTGACCCTGCCCGCGGCCGACCCGCTGACCTACGACTACCCGCCGGATCCGACGGTCGACAACGACCTGGGCGGCGTGCGCCCGCTGCCCGCGAGTTACGCCAATTTTGTGATCGCCAACGGCCGGGTGTTCGTGCCGGTGTTCGGCACCGCCAGCGACGACGCGGCCCTGCGTGTGCTCGACGGGGCCATGCCCCGCCACACGCCGGTGCCGGTGCGGGCCGAACACCTGGTGGTGGGCTTGGGGGCGCTGCACTGCCTGAGCATGCAGCAGTGCGCGGTGTAAGGCCGCCTTATCCCACTTCGCGCCGCTGAAACAGCACCACCGCCAGGGCCAAGACCGCCAGGGTGTACAGCCCCGCGTACAGGCTGACCTGCCCGACCGCGACCAGGCTCAGCGATCCGTCGTCCAGAAACAGCAGCGAGTGGCCCTGGGTGATCGCGTCGGCGGGCCACAAAAACTGCAGGTTGGGCATCACCAGGTAGATGGCCTTGGACGCCAGGTCCGCGGTCTTCTGCGCCAGGCTGGAGTCGGCGCCGAGGACCGCGGCCACGCTGGCGAACACGTCTAGGTCGTGGGGCAGGTTCAGCCGCTCGTTCACCTTGCCGCTGAGGCTGCTGGTGACGGCGCCCAGCACGAAGGTGCCGATGCAGATCATCAACGTCATCACCTGCCCCAGCCGGGTGGACACCGCCACGGCCACGGCGGTCAGCAGCAGCACGGCTTCGAAGATCATGATCAGGCCCACGGCGATTTCCAGCAGCTCGCCGTTGTGAGCCACCACGTCGGTCAGGGGGTTTTGCAGCGCCCAGCCCTTGCCCAGCAGCAGCACGCCCAGGAAGGCCGCGGTCATCGTGACGGCCAGGGTTTTGATGAAGGTGCTGGTGAACACCCAGTTGTAGAGGTAGTTGCCCCCCGCGCTCACGGCCAGGGCCACCAGCGCGGCGGCGAGGTTCAGGAAGATCACCGGGGTGTCGAACTGGTCGCGGGCGGTGGACAGCACCCCGTGGCGGTGGGTGCCCAGGAAGAGCATGGCCAGCACCCAGTACGCCAGGGCGATCGCCGCGGCCACGCCCACAAACTTGCCCGCCACAAACAGCGGCCGCGCCACCGGCTTGCTCACGACCGTCAGCACCGTCTTCTGCTCGATCTCCCGGCTGAGCACGCCCGTGGCGGTGAACGCGGCCAGCAGCATGCCCGCCAGGAACACCACCGACAGGCCCATATCGACCAGGAGCTTTTTGTCGCCGTCGCCGGTCTCCATGGAGTAGGCCGACAGCGAGGGGTTGAGCGCCAGCCCCCCCGCGGCGGTCAGCAGCACCACGGTATAGATGGGCTGGCGGATCGACTCGGTAAAGGTGTTGTGGGCGATGGTGGCCGTTTGCCTGAGCATGGGGGCATCCTAAGGCTTGTGCGGCCCGCGGTCGGGCCAGTCGGTTCGTAGCGAGGGGGGCCACAACGCAGTGGTCGGGGGCGATAAAATCGGCCTGGTGCTGGTTTACCCCCAGACCGCGGACCCGAGTCTATTCTGTAGGGTGACGCGCGGCGTACGGTATGCGGGCCCGCCCGCAGCCTCAGGCCGCACGGGCGGGCCCGACCCCACGATCCTCTCTGACAGTTTCCCATGACCGACGACCAGCAGACCTACTCCCGGGCCACCTCGGCGGCCCTGATCGGCGCCGCCACGCAGCTGGGCTTCGCGGTGGTGATGGCCGGGCTGGGGCTCTACGCGCGGTCCACGGGCCTGCACGCCGCGGCGTGGCATCTCTTTGGCGGGCTGCCGATCTGGGGCGCTCTCTGGCTGCTCTACAACCAGCATCGCCTTGAACGCGTCGAGGCGTTGGAAAGCCAGCAGCTGGCCACGAGTGACACGCGGGCCGCGGACCTCTTCAATGAAGCGGGCCAGGGCCTGGCTTCGGCCCGCAAGCGGCTCGACGGTTTTTACAAATGGGGATTGAACACGGTTTCGATCGCCGTGGCGGTGTACCTCATCGCCGCCGGGGTCGCGCTGTTTCTCAAGGCCTGGCGGCAGATTGACCTGACCGAAGACGGCCGCAACTACGACCGCTTGCTGCTCGGGTCGCTGGAAAACGGGCAGGTGAACCCGTGGTTGGTGGCCGGGTTCTGCGCGGTGATGGCCTTTTTGGGTTTTTTGGTGGCCCGCTACGTGGCGGGCATGACCCGCGTTCCGGCCTGGCGGGCGCTGCGGGGCGGGGCGGGGTACCTCATCGGCAACGTGGTGGTCATTTTGCTGGCCGGCGTCTCGGTGCTGGGCCTGCCGTTTGGCTACATCTGGGGCCTGGCCGCGCTGGCCCTGGTGGTGCCTCTGCTGATGGTGGTGCTGGGCGTGGAGACCCTGCTGGCCTTCGTCTTTGGCATCTACCGCCCGCGCCAGGCAGACGACATCGTGCGTCCCGCATTCGATTCGCGCCTTTTGGGCTGGCTGACCAGCCCCGAGTCGATGGGCAAGATCGTCAGCGAGACGCTGAACTATCAGTTCGGTTTCGAGATCACCCGCAGCTGGTTCTACGTTTTGCTGGGCCGGGCGCTGGCCCCGTTGGTGGCCGCGGGGCTGCTGATTCTCCTCGCGCTGAGCTGCGTGGTGCTGGTCGCCCCGCACGAGGGCGCGGTGATCACCAACCAGGGCCGCTTTGTGCGGGTGGCCGAGCCGGGGCTGAGCTTCAAAGCCCCCTGGCCGCTGGGCCGGGCGGCGAAATACGACGTGGGCCGCAGCCAGCGGCTGGTCATCGGGGCCTACGACGAAGACCAACGCATCGCCGGCAAAGCCACGCTGTGGACCAACGACCACATCGAGGGGCAGAGCCAGTACCTGCCCACCGCGCCGGCCCGGGACAGCGTGGGGGCCGCCGCCGACCCCGAGGCGGCCGACGACCCCCGGTCGTCGCGGCTGGGCGGGTTGATCGCGCTGCAGGCCGTGGTCACCTACCACATCGGTGACCTGGCCCAATACGCCCACGCGGACGGCGGGCAGCGGCCCGAGCGTCTGCTGCGGTCGCTGGCCGAACGCCACCTCAGCGCGCTGGTGGCCACCCGGGCCATCGACGACCTGCTGGGTGAGGGGCGCATCGACGCAGCCCAGGACCTGCTGCAACGCATCCGCGCGGACGTGGGCCCGCAGCGCTACGCGCTGGGGCTCAGCATCGACGAGGTGCTGCTGTACGACATCCACCCCCCGAAAGACGGCGAGGTGGCCACGGCCTTCCTGGGCCAGGTCAACGCGCTGCAAAGCCAGAAGACCGACATCGAAAACGCCGAGCGTGACGCGATCGGGATCTACTCCGCTGCCGCAGGTTCGCGGGCCGAGGCCCTACGGATCGAAGCGGCCATCCGTCGCCTGGCGGACCTGCGGGCCGACCCCACCACCCCGCGCGCGGACGAGCTGGCCCAGCAGGCCACCATCAACCGGCTGATCGACACCGCGGGCGGCGAGGCCGCCCGGGTGCTGGCCGACGCGCGGCTGCAGCGTTGGGAGACGGCGCTGGGCGAGCAGGCCGAAGCCGCCCGGTTCGACTTCGAACGCGCTGCGTACGACGCCGCCCCGGACTATTTCCGGGCCCGGTACTACCTTGACGCCGTGGGCGAGTCTTTCGCCAAGAGCAACCGCCGGTTTATCTCCACGGTTAACAGCGACGAACCCTCGGTGCTGCGCCTGGACCTGACCGAGACCACCACCCCCGGCGGTATTTTTGACAGCCAAAACTGACCCCGGCGCCCCGTCCGCCGGTTTGCTTGCCGAGACCTGATCCGACCGCACCGCCCGCTTTGTAGCCCCGCCATGCGAAACCCCATCACCGCCCTCATTGCCTTCATCATCGCGTTGGCCCTGTGCGCCTACATGTTTGTGTACCGCGTGAACTACGACGAGCACGTGGTGAAAACCTGGTGGGGTTCGGCGGACCAAACCAGCGTCATCACGGAACCGGGGCTGGGCCTCAAGGCCCCCTGGCCGATGCACAAAATCCACGCCTTCACCACCCGCGTGCAGCTGCTCGAACAAGAGCTGGCGCAGTTCCAGACCAGCGACAACAACTCGGTGGCACTGCAGACCTACGTCACCTGGCGGATCGTGGACCCCTACAGCTTTTTGGTGGCTTTGCAAAACGTCGATCAGGCCCGCGAGGTGCTGAGCACGCAGATGAGCAACCTGCTGGGCGAGGTGAGCCGCTACCGCTTTGACCAGCTGGTGAACCTGGACCCCTCGAAGCTGAAGCTCGGCGAGATCGAAGAGAACTGCACCCGACAGCTCACCGAGGAGGTCACCCGGCTGGGCTACGGCATCGAGATCAAGCAGGTCGGCATCCGCCGCTTGGTGCTGCCCGAATCCACCACCGAAAAGGTGTTCGAGCGGATGCGCAGCACGCGGGAACGCCTGGCCGCCAGCGCCACCCAGGAGGGTGAAAACGAGGCGGTGCGCATCACCGCCGAGGCCGAGCGGGTCAAGGGCCAGATCCTCAGCTTCGCCCAGGCGGAAGCGGCCAAAATCCGCAGCGAGGGGCTGAAAGACGCGGGCACCCGCTACGCCACGTTTGCGGACAACACCGAGCTGGCGGTCTTCCTGCGTCAGGTGGACACCATGAAGAAGATGCTGCCCGGATCCACGCTGATCTTGGACGCCAACGCCCTGGAGTTTTTGAACTTGATCCGCACGCCCGGCGCCGAAGCACAGGGGGCCGAGTAAGCCATGGCACACGACCACGACCACGCCGGACATGATCACGGCCACGCGCACGAGGTCCCGGCGGTGGACCCGGCCCAGCAGTCGCTCGCCGACGCCCTGAAGGTCAGCTTCTGGCTGCTGCGCGGGCTGATGATCGCGTTGGTGATTATCTACGTGTGCTTCAGCGGCATGTACCAGGTGGCCGAAAACGAGGCCGCGGTGGAGGTCCGCTTCGGGCAGATCGTCGGGGCCGACGACGGCTCGGTCGCCCAGATCACCCCGGGCTTTCACTTCGGGCTTCCCTTCCCCCTGCAAGAGGTGTTGAAGGTGCCCACCAGCGAGCGCACGCTGCGGATCGACCGGCAGTTTGTTTACAAAGACCCCGGCGACTCGGCCGAGCCCGCCCGCGGGCCGCTGAACCCCGAGCTGGACGGATCGTTGATCACCGGCGACGCCAACCTGGTGCACGCCCGTTTTGTGATCAGTTACCGCGTGGACGATGCGCCCGACTACTTCATCAACGTGGGCAGCATGGAGCAGGCCGACGCGCTGGTGCTCAACGCCGTGCAGCAGGCGGTGGTGCACGCGGTGGCCAGCGTGCCGGCCGACGACGTGATCGCGGGCCGTCCCAACCACCCCGACGACCCCAACCACGACATCAAAACCAAGGCCCAGAACACCCTCGACGAGCTGAACACCGGCGTGAAGCTCAGCGCGGTCACCATCGAGCGGCCCGAGATGCCCGCGATGGTCAGCGACGCCTACGAGCTGGTCAGCCAGAGCGAAGCCCAGCGCGGCAAGCTGATTAACGATGCCGAGCGCGAGCGCACCAAGCTGCTGGGCGAGGCCGCGGGCAAGGCGGCCCTGCCGGTGGAGGGTGCGGCCGGCCCGCTGGTGGCGCTCATTAAGGAGTACGAGCTGGCCACCGCGCTCAACGACCCTGCGGGCATCCGCGCGGCGGCCCGGCCGCTGAGCCTGGCCCTGCGCTCGCTGCGCATCGCCGGTGAGAACGACCAGAGCCCGCCGGTGGACATCGGCGGCGAGGTGGCCAAGATCATCAACGAGGCTCAGATTGCCCGGACTAACGTCACCGAGGGCATTGACACCGACGTGCAGACGGTGCTGGAGCTGAAAGACGCCTTCGACCGCAACCCCAACTTTTTCAAGCAGGCGATGTGGCAAGACGCCGCCCGGCAGATTTTCTCGGAAGACAGCGGCATCGAGGTGTACTATGCCCCCGCCGGCGACACCACACAGCTGGAGATCAACCGCGACCCCCGTATCGCCAGCGAGAAGCAGCGGCGCGAGCTGGACGCGCGGGTGCAAGCGGCGAAGGAACAAGACGACCGCTGAGGCCGCCCGTGTCTTTGGCAACTGGCGGTCAGCGGTGTTGCGGGGCGGTGGGTTGGTGTGCTGCGAACCGCGCCGCGGGGCGGTCCGCGGAAATCGCTGGTGAGCAACCGGTCTCGCGGTTGGCCTTGGCTTAAGGCCGCGGCGCGGAGGTGATCTGTTCGCCGCTGTGGAGGGTGAGGGTCACGTCGGAAAACCACAGGTGGAACGCTTTGGTTCCGCGTTGGTCCAGCGGCAGCAGCAGCGGGCCCACCTGCTGGTAGCCGCCGAAGCCGGTGGAGCGCTCGGCCGGGTTTTTGTTTCGGTTTTTGTGTTTGTGGAAGGTCCACGCGCGGATGACGCCCTCGCCGTCCAGGAACAGCTCGTAGGTGTCGCCGGGGGTGTATCCGCCTTCATTGGGCCACTGGGCCACGACTTTTTGCGACATCGCCCCGTCGCCGACCGGCAGCGGGGCCCGGCCCGGCCCGCGTCGGTCACCACGGGGTTGGACCACACGAGTTGGAAGGGAAACAGCAGCCAGTAGGCGTCGTTGATGAACTGGCGGTGGACCTGCCGCTGGGCTTTGGTCCAGCCCGCGGGGTCCTCGGAGAGGTTGAGGGTGACCGCGGCGCCCGGTCTGTTTCGGGTCACCGTGTTGTCCGCGACATTCCAGGGGCGTGTCGGCCCGGGCCGCGTTAAAGGTGTATGCGAGGCTCTGCACCTGCGGCCAGGCCGTAGCGGTGGGCGATGGTCCGGGCAAGGTCCGGCTCGGACGGCGTGGCCGCGGCGAGGGCGGGGAGCAGGAGCGGCAGCGCGGACAAGAGGGTGTTCTTCATGGCGTCATCCGGGGTCGTTGGTGGACGCGGTCGTCCGTGGCCGACCAGGCAAGGGGCTTGCGGGAGACGGCCCGGACCACCGGCACCACGGCGACCGCGATCCACAGGGGGGAGGTCCAGGTGATAAGGCCGGTGGCCAGGTTCACGGGGTGCTTCGCACGTGGGTTTTAGCGCCCGGCGAAGGCCGAGAGCCGTTCGGCGGCCCAGCGCAGCCACACCGGGCGGTTGTCTTTAAACAGCAGTTCTTGAAGCAGGGTGCGGATGTCTTCGCCCACGTCGCCGCTGCGGATGCGGGCCCGGGTGAGGTTGCCCAGCAGCTCGGGGTTGTCGCGCTCCAGGTCCACGGCGGACTGGTACTGCTCCACGGCTTCGTCGAAGCGGCGCACGTTCTCCATGACCAGGCCCAGGTTGTTGCGGGGCTCGGGGGCGTGGGGCATGAGGCGGATGGCGTATTCGAACTCCCAGGCGGCGTCGTACATGCGGCCCTGGGCGAAGTAGACCCGTCCGAGGTTGTTGCGGGCCGGGCCGAAGGTGGGGTCGGCGCTCAGCGCGTGCTTGAGGTACTGCGCCGCGTCGTCCCAGCGGCGGGAGTCGATCGCGTCGTTTGCCAGCTGGTGGTAGCGCCGGGCGGTCTCGGTGTCGATTTCGCGCTCCACCTGCACGCGGCGCTCGTTGGCTTGGGTCTTGGGCTTGGCGGCCGAGCTGCAGCCGGGGACGCTCAGGCCCGCGGCGAGCAGGGCCGTGAGCAAGGCGGCGCGACAGGGGGCGGTGGATCGGAGCATGGCGGGGTCCGGGGACGGTGGTGGCTTTAGGGCGGCGTGGTCTTAGACGGCGGGCTTGGGGGGGCGGCCGCTGCGTGGGTCTCGGCGGACCCCGCGGGGACGGTGGCTTCCAATTCCATCCGCCAGCGGTCGGGGCTGGACCGCATCAGGGCGATGCGCGTGGCCCGCAGGCCCGGGAGGGCGGGGGCTTGGGCCAGGGCTTCCAATAAAGCTCCGGCGTCGTTCAGCCGAAGCGGTTCCACCGTTATACCGGCTGGCGGGGGTTTTTCTGCGCTTTCTTCGTCGTCTTCGTCGACCCGCATGGCGAGGACGACCGGTGACAGCGGGTTGCCGGCCAGGTGCTGCCCCGCGGCCTGGACCAGGGTGGCCATGTCCACGCCCACCTGAGGGGCCAAGGTGGTGGGGGCATCGGCGTTGGGCGGGGGGGGCGTGTGGCCCAACTGGGCGAGCAGGTCCACCGCGTCGCGGTGGGTCTGGGTGGCGTGCTGGAGCTGCTCGTGGGCGGAGGACCAGCGCAGCGCGGCGGCGCCGACCAGGGCGGCGCCCAGGGCCAGCGTGGCCAGGGCGGCCCGGCCGGTGGGGGTGCGGGGAAGGCGGTTCATGGGCGGGCCCCTTCCTGTGCGGGGGCGTCGCGGGCGCCGTCTGCGGCCAGGTGCAGCTGGAACAAGGTTTGGCCGCGCGGCAGCACCTGGGTGACGGCGGGTTCCAGCGGCATCCGCCCCGCGTCGTTCAGGGCTTGGGCCAGGGCCAACACGTTTTCTTCGTTGTCGGCGTCGCCGCTGAGCCGCACCTGCTGATTCGTGAGGTCGATGTTGTCGGGCCGCACGGAATCGAAGCCCGCGGGCCATTGACGGCCCAGGCGGGCCAGGTCGGCCAGCAGGCCGCGGCGTTCGGCGGCGGCGGGCGGGGGCGGTGCCACGCCGGGGGGCGTGGCGTCGGGCGGCGCGGCGGCGGCGGC